>NZ_JAQQPR010000023.1:0-112024 GCF_036688705.1 Duganella sp. S19_KUP01_CR8
CCATTACAGCATGAGCTCGGCTGTACCCGCCGAGCTCATGCTGTAATGGGGGACCTGACCCCGGATTAAGTTTTAGAACAGCGTGCTGACGTCCGGACGGGTGGCCAGCGCCTGCTGGACCACGGCCGTGACGCGGGCGCGGTCGGCGCCTTGCAGCGGCTGGCGCGGACGGCGCACGAACTCGTTGCCGACGCCGGCCAGCGTTTCCACCAGCTTCAGGTTCTGTACCAGCTTGGTCGACACGTCCAGGTGCATCAGCGGCATGAACCACTGGTACAGCTTGAGCGCTTCATCCCAACGCTTGGCTTTCATCAGCTTGTACAGCGCCACCGTCTCTTTCGGGAAGGCCACCACCAGGCCGGCCAGCAGGCCGTCCGCGCCCACCGCCAGGCCTTCGAACGACAGATCGTCCACGCCCATGAACAGCTGGTAGCGGTTGCCGACGGCGTTGCGCAGGTCGGTGATGCGGCGCACGTTGTCGGTCGATTCCTTGATCGCGACGATCCATTCGCAATCGGCCAGTTCCTTGAAGTCTTCCGGCGTCAGGTCGACCTTGTAGGAGACCGGATTGTTGTAGACCATGATAGGCAGCTGCGCCGCCTTGGCGATGATGCGCAGGTTGTCCATCGCCTCGCGCGAATCGGCCGCGTACAGCACCGACGGCATCACCATCAGGCCTTGCACGCCCATCTCATGCGCCTTCTCGACGAAGCGGCAGGCGGTGGCGGTGCGCGTTTCGCTGACGTTGACCAGCACCGGCACGCGGCCGGCGGCGACGTTCAGCGCGGTCTTGGTGACGGCCAGCTTCTCGTCGAACGACAGCGTGCTGGCTTCACCCAGCGAACCGCAGGTCAGCAGCGCGTGCACGCCGCTGTCGATCTGGAAGTTGAAGTGCTTTTCCATCTCTGCGTGATCGAGGTCCTCGTTCTCTTTGAACTTGGTCGTTACTGCGGGGAAGACCCCTTCCCATTTTGCTGCTGCCATGCTGTTCTCCTTGTGATGAATCGGTGGTTGTTATGACGGTAATGATCAATCGATGATGCTGGCGATGCGGGCCGGCGAGATCGGCATCCGCACCGCATCCGGCCGCCAGCCGTACAGCAGTTCGGTGGCGCCGCCGCAGATGCGTCCCTGGCACGGCCCCATGCCGCAGCGTGTTTGCAGCTTGGCGCTGCGCCAGCTGGTGTGCGTGCGCAGCTCGCTGTGGCAGACGTCTTCGCAACGGCAGACGATGGTGTCGTCGCCGGCCAGTTTCAGTAGTTCCGGCCGCAGCGCAAAGGCGCGCTCCAGCCTTGCCGCGAATTTCTTCCAGCGCGCGCGTTCGGGGTACAGCTGCCGCGCGGCGGTGAGCTGGCGGGTGGCCGCCAGGCCGGCGATGCGCCCCTCGGCCAGCGCCAGGTCCACGCCGCCGACGCCCGTGCCTTCGCCGGCGCAGTACACGCCGAACACGGAAGTCAGCTGGTCATCGTCGACCAGCACCGTCGTTTGCCGGTTGTTCGATGCGGTGACGCAGCCCAGCGCCTGCGCCAGTTCGACGTTGGGCAGCAGGCCGTAGCCGCAGGCCAGGTAGTCGCATTGCAGCGCTTCCAGCTCGCGCGCGCCGCCGCGCTGGACCAGGATCGATTGCAGCGTGCCGTCGCCCAGCGCCGAGTGCACATGGCTGCCGCGCAGATACGGAACGCCTTTCAGCTGCGCGGCCAGTTGCAGCGACTGGGTGATCTTGGACGGCGTCGCCAGCAGGCCGAAGCCGAAGCGCGCCAGTGCCGGCAAGGCCGCCTGCTCGATGATGGCGACGATCTCCGCACCCTTGGCGCGCAGCGTCGCGGCCACCGCCAGCAGCAGCGGGCCGCTGCCCGCCACCACCACGCGCTTGCCCTGCACCGGATAGCCGCCCTTGGCCAGCGCCTGCAAGCCGCCGGCGCCGGTCACGCCGGGCAGCGTCCAGCCGGGGAAGGGCAGCAGCCGCTCGCGCGCGCCGGTGGCCAGTATCAGTTTTTCGTAGTGCAGCGTGGCCGACGACGATGGCGTCTGCACTTGCAGCTGCTGCGGCGCCGGTGCGTACAGCACACGCGTCTGCGGCAGGTAGGTCAGGTTGGGGGCGGCGCGCAGGTCGCTCCACATTCTTTGCGCGCGCTGGTCCTGCTGCTGCTCGGGACCGCCGCGCCAGATCTGGCCGCCGGCCAGCGGGTTGTCGTCGACCAGGCCGACCTGGGCGCCGTGCGCCACGGCGGCATGCGCGGCCGCCAATCCGGCCGGTCCGGCGCCGATCACCAGTACGTCGTAGCGGCTCATGGCTGGACCTCGCCGGTGGTCACGCGCATGCCGTCGGCGCACGGCGTCTGGCAGGACAGTTGGTGCATGCGGCCGTCGATGGTGACACGGCATTCCTGGCACACGCCCATGCCGCACAAGGGTGCGCGCGCCGCGCCGCGGACCGAGCGCCGGGTGATGGCGCTGCCGGCCATGGCGATCGCCGCCGCCACGCTGACGCCTTGCGCCACATGGATGTCGTGGCCGTTGATGTTGAGGACGACGTCAGTCATTGAAGCGTCCCGGTAAATATGGGGCGGCGGGGATGCGCGTGCCGTCGCCGGTCATCTGGCCGGCCAGCAGTTGCGCCGTCGCCAGCGAGGTGGTGATGCCCAATCCTTCATGTCCGGTCGCCAGCCACAGTCCGCGCCGCGCGGCGTGGGGGCCGATCAGCGGCAGGCCGTCCGGCGTGGCGGCGCGCAGGCCGGTCCAGCAGCGCAGCACGTTCAGTTGCGCCAAAGCTGGCGTGAACGCGGCGGCATGGCGCAGCATGCGTTGCAGCATGGCCGGCTCCACCGCCAGGTCGATTGTGTCGAACTGGCGGGAGGAGCCGATCAGTACTTGTCCGGTAGGACGGGGCTGCAAATTGAACGCGACCGAGTCGCCGCTGGCGGCGTGGGCGCTTTTGATGTATCCGAGTTCCACCAGCTGATGGTGGACAAAGCCGGGATAGCGGTCGGTGATGGCGATATGTCCCTTCTTGGGCTGCACCGGCAGTTCCGGCAGCAGCGTGGCCGAACGCGAACCGGCGGCCAGCACCACGTGCTGCGCCTGATGGCGCGCGCCGTCGGCCAGCAGCACGCCGTTGTCTTCGATGGCGGCGACGCTGGCGCGCAGCGTGGTGGCGCCGCGCCGGATCGCCCGGTCCAGCAGGATGCGCGCGCTCTTGGGCGGATAGACCAGGCCATCGCCGGGGACCAGCAGGCCGCCGGCCAGGCCGGTGCGCAATTGCGGTTCGCGTGCATACAGCGCGGCGGGCGCCAGCAGTTCGCAGGCGATGCCGTAGGCGGACAGGGTGTCGGCCTTGGTGCGCGCCGCCGCCATTTCTTCTTCATCGGCGGCCACCCAGATGGTGCCGCAGCGGCTGTACTCGTGGCGCTGCGGCAGGTCGCCCACCAGCGAATTCCACAAGGAGACCGAATACGCCGACAACGCCAGCTCCGCCGGGTTGTCGTCCATGACCACCAGGTGACCCATGCCGGCGGCGGTAGCGCCGCTGCCGGGCATGTCCTGTTCGATCACCATCACCCGCAGGCCGCGCTGGCTGAGCGCATCCGCACAGGCGGCACCGACGATGCCGGCGCCGATGACGATCACGTCTTGGTTGTTCACCGGATGCCCCATACGAAAGGATCGGTCGGATCGAGGATCAGCTGCGCCTGCGAGTTCACCCATGCGCGGCCGCGGATGCTGGGAATCAGCTGTTCGCCGCGATAGCGGTACGAGGCTTCGAACACGCTGCCGATGACGCTCTCCTGCTTCCACAGCGCGCCCTCGGCCAGCTTGCCGTCGGCCGCCAGGCAGGCCAGCTTGGCGCTGGTGCCGGTGCCGCAAGGCGAGCGGTCGTAGGCCTTGCCGGGGCAGAGCACGAAGCTCTGGCTGTCGGCGCCGGTGCGCGATGGCGCGAACAGTTCGATATGGTCGATCAGCGCGCCGCCTTCGCCGGTGATGCCGGCCTTTTCCAGCGCCGCGCCGACGGCCACGGTGTAGGCGGTCAGCGCCTCGACGTTACCAACCCCCAGTTCCAATCCATGACCGGAAACCAGGAAGAACCAGTTGCCGCCCCACGCCACGTCGCCGGTGACCGGGCCGTGGCCCGGCACCTCGACCGTGACCTGGGCCTGGCTGCGATACGAGGCCACGTTGTCCACCGTGACGCTGCCGTCGGCGTGCAGCTCCGCCTCGACCACGCCCACCGGCGTATCGATGCGGTGGCGGCCGGCGCCGATGCGGCCCATGAAGGCCAGCGACGCGACCAGGCCGATGGTGCCGTGGCCGCACATGCCGAGGTAGCCGACATTGTTGAAGAAGATGACGCCTGCGGCACAATCGGCCTCGTAGGGCTGGCACAGCAGCGCGCCGACCAGCACGTCCGAGCCGCGTGGTTCGCACACCACGGCGGAACGGAAGCGGTCGTGCTGGCGTTTCAGCAGGGCGAGCCGCTCGCTAAGCGGTCCTTGGCCCAGTTCCGGGCCGCCGTCGGTCACCAGGCGGGTCGGTTCGCCGCCGGTGTGGGAGTCGATGATGGAGATGGTTTTCATGCTCAAATCTTAGGCCTCCTGAGGTTAGTTGTCTTGCACGTCCTGCGCATGATCGATGACGAAATCTGCACAACGGCGATAAAACAGGAGACGCCGCCCGGCGCCGCTGGCACAATCGCCTTCATGCATAAAGAACTCCCTCACGACGACGCCCGCCGCGCCCTGGGCACGGGCATCGCCGATCCCTTCTTTGCCGAAGCGCTGTTCGACGCGCTGCCGGACGTGGTTTTCTTCGTCAAGGACGTCGAGTGCCGCTATGTGGTGGTCAATCAGACGCTGGTGCAGCGTTGCGGCCAGCGGCACAAGGCGGCGCTGATCGGCCGCACGCCGGCCGAGGTGTTCGCGCGGCCGTTCGGCCTGACCTACCTGGCGCAGGACATGGCGGTGCTGGCCGGCGGCAGCGATATCGAAGACCAGCTGGAACTGCACCTGTATCCCAACCGCGATCCCGGCTGGTGCCTGACGCGCAAGACCGCGCTGCGCGACGCCGACGGCCGCATCGTCGGCCTGACCGGCGTGTCGCGCGACCTGGCGATGGCGGACAAGAAGAACCCCGCCTACCGCAAGGTGGCGGCGGCGGTGAACCTGATCCACCAGGAATACGGCCAGGCCTTGCCTCTGGCCGAGCTGGCGCGCACGGCCAATATGTCGGTGGCGCAGATCGAGCGCTACTTCCTGCGCATCTTCCACCTGACGCCGCGCCAGATGATCATCCAGACCCGCGTCGACGCCGCCTCGCGTTTGCTGAAGGGCGCCGCCAGCGTGGCGGAGATCGCCCAGGCCTGCGGCTACGGCGACCATTCCGCCTTCACCCGCCAGTTCAAGGCCACCACCGGCGTCACGCCCACCCAGTACCGCCAGCTGGCGGTGGCCGGCAAGGGCGGCTAGAACGGTGAGTGCGCTCATACCGGCAGGCGGATGTCGCGGATGTCGGCCATCTCGGCGCGGTTGCGGCCCATCTGCTTGGCGCGATAAAGCGAGGCGTCGGCCTGCTTGAGCAGGTCGGCGGCGGCGCTGTCCGCGTCCGGCACCGTCACGGCGACGCCGACGCTGACCGTGACCACGCCGTAGGGCGACAAGGCATGCGGCATGTGCAGCGCCTCGACCACCTGGCACACCAGATCCGCCATCTTTTGAGCATGTTCGGCATCGGTCGACTGCGAGATCAGCGCGAACTCCTCGCCGCCGTAGCGCGCGACGAAATCGCCGCTGCGTCGCACCTGCGCGGCCAGCGCCTGCGCCACCATGCGCAGCACCTCGTCGCCGGCCTGGTGGCCGTAGTGGTCGTTGTACTGCTTGAACAGATCGACGTCCAGCATCGCCACAGCCAGCGGCTGGCTGCCGCGCCAGGCGCGGCTCCATTCGGCGTTCAGCATCTCGTCGAAGCGGCGCCGGTTGGCGATGCCGGTCAGGCCGTCGGTGGCGCTCATCGCGGCCAGCAGCTGGTTCGATTGTTCGAGTTCGCGCGTGCGTTCCTGTACCCGGCTTTCCAGTTCGCGCTCGCGCATGCGCAGTTCGTTGAGCATGACGGCGAAGCCGATGCCGACGATGCACAGCGTCAGGATGAACTCCTGGGCGTGCAGCGTTTCCAGGTACACCGGCACGTCGCCGAAGGGCTTGAAGTGGGCCGTCATCGTCATCGCCATGCCGAGCGAAATCAGGGCCACGAACAGCGTCGTCATGCGGATGCCGAAGCGGAAGGCGATGACCGCCACCGCAGGCAGCAGCAGGGTAGGCGTGACGGGGAAGCCGTCGATGGCGCCGCCCTGGGCGAACAGCACGGCCGTCGCCAGCATCAGCGTCAGCGCCAGGCTGGCGTCGTCGAGCCATGTGCGCAACCGTCGCTGGCGGGGCGGGTAGGTGAAGGCCAGCAGCATCGGCGTGTAGATCAGCAGCCCTAGGGCGTCGCCGAACCACCACAGGCGGGCCAGCGTCAGGTAGGGCGTGGTATCGCCGCCGACCTGCTGCATCACCACCGCCGCCATCAGCGCGGCCGCCAGCGTGCCGGCGATCGGCCCGGCCACCACGAAGCGCAGCAGGTCTTGCGTGCGTTGCAGGCGGAAGGTGGCGCCGCTGCGGCGCATCAGCAGGAAGGACAGCATCACCTCGAACAGGTTGATGACGCTGAGCAGAATCGCTTCATGCAGGGGGAAGGTGCCGAGATTGCCCAGGATGTCGGAGCTGAAGGTCAGCGCCGCCATCAGCGGCGCGCGCTGGCCGTTGAAGCGCACCAGCGCCGCCAGCAGCACCGCGTTCGGCAGCCAGACCACCACCACTTTTTCCGGCGTGACGGCGCAGAACAGCGTCAGTTTGACGCTGGCGAAATGCAGCAGGAACAGTAGTACGCAGAACAGCCAGCCAGGCCGTTCCCAGAAGGTGGCACGTTTGATCATCAGCTGCCTTTGCGGAGGGAGGCAACCGGCGCGGCGGTCGGTTCACGCTAGATTGCCCCGCAACGGCAGCGCTGTCAATCCCTGCCGGATTGGGCGGCCAGTGCGCGTTCTTCGTCGTTGGCCTGGTGCCGGTCCCAGGCCTGCAGGCGTGGCGTCATCAGGTGGTGCCACAGCGGCGGCACCAGCGCCACCAGGATGGTCGACAGATAACCGCCTATCATCATCGGCGCATCCGGATAAGGATGCAGCTCCTCGTACGGCAGGCCGGCGCGCGCGTGGTGGTGCGAGTGGCGCGTCAGGTTGAACATGGTCCAGGAGCTCAGGCGCTTGTTGGTGTTCCACGAATGACGCGGCTGCACCGGCCTGGCCGGATTGCGCACCAGCCCATAGTGCTCCATGTAGTTGACCACCTCCAGCAGCGCCTTGCCCCACAGCGCGCAGGCGGCGAAGAACAGCGTCGCCGCGGCGCCGCCCCAGTACCAAACGGCGGCCAGCAGCAGTACGCTCATCAGGTGGCCGCGTATCACCATATTGTGCCAGCTGTACTGGCGATGGCCGCGCCGTTCCAGGCGCTTGCGTTCCAGTGTCCACGCGCTGATGTTGCCCTTGATGGTGGAGCAGACGATGTGCCAGTAGACGTTGCGTCCGCGCGGCGCGGTGGCCGGGTCCTCGCGGGTGGAGACGTAGCGGTGGTGGCCGTACATATGCTCGATGGCGAAGCCGGTGGCGAAGCTGAAGGCCAGCAGCCAGCGGCCGATCAGCAGCGATGCCGGCTCCTTGGTGCGGTGGACCAGTTCATGCGCGGTGATGGTGCCTATCATGCCTATCATTAGCCCGGTCAGCAGCACGGCGGCCGCCAGCTGGACCGGCGTGGCGTAGCGGCCGGCGATGAAGCTGTCCAGTGACGCACCGACGATCAGCAGCAGCAGCGGCAACGCCAGCCACAGTTGCCCGGTCAGGATGGCGTGGTGGCGCAGCGACGGCGTGCTCAGATCGTCGCCGCCCAGCAGGTCGCCCAGCACGTAGAACAGCACTACGCCAAGCAGCGAGGCCGCTATCGTGTCGCCGCCCGCGTACAGCGCGGCGGCGGCCAGCAGGCCGATCACATGGAACAGGCAGAATTTCAGGTAGTGCAGGACGTTCATAGACGCGGTCTCCTTGTTGTTATTACGTCCATTGTAGGCAGCGCAGCTGCGTCCAAGGGAGGTGCCGGATTGACATGCAGGGGTTATTTATTGACAATCGATTGATCTCAATTGATCGCTCTTCATTCAGGCGCTCCCCATGCAGGCAAACGACCACACGCTGGCAAGCAGCTACCTGCGCCAGATCGCCGAGCAAATCGGCAGCATGGGCGGCGACGTCGGCGACTGGCTGGCGCGCAGCGGCCTGCGCGCGGAGCAGCTGGACGACGGCGAGCTGGCCGTGTCCTTCCCGGTGTTCCGCCAGTTGGTGCTGGATTCGGTGGCGCTCACCGGCGAGCCGGCCATGGGCCTGCTGGTGGGTGACCGCATGCGCGAGCACACCCACGGCATCCTCGGCTACGCCGCCATGAACAGCGCCACGCTGCGCCAGGCGCTGGAGCTGCTGGAGCGTTTCTTCATGCTGCGCACGACGATGATCTCGATCGATTTCGCGCAGCAGGGCGATGACTTCCGCGTGCGCCTGCATGAACGCATTCCGCTGGGCGATATCGCGCGGCCGGTGCTGGAGGCGGCGCTGCTAGCGTTTAAGAATGTATTGGATTTCATCGCGCGCGGCTCGTATCAATGCCGCAGCGTGGCCTTCCAGTTCGCCGCGCCGGACGATGCGCCGCTGGCGCGGGAGCTGTTCCGCTGCGAGGTTCAGTACGGGCAGGATTGGACCGGCATGGTGCTGCCGTCGGCGGCCATCGACGTGCCGTTGCGGGTGGGCGATCCGGCCACCTTCGGACACGCGGTGCAGATCTGCCAACGGGAGCTGGACAAGCTGGCGGCGCAAGTCTCGCTGAGCGCGCGCGTGCAGCGGCTGATGCTGGAGCAGCGCACCAGCTTCCCGTCGCTGCAACTGACGGCGCGGCTGCTGTGCATGACGCCGCGCACCCTGCACCGGCGCCTGCTGGAGGAGGGCAGCTCGTACAAGCAGATACTGGAACAGGTGCGCCGCATGCTGGCGCTGGAATACCTGCGCGCCGGCCAGCTGAGCGTGCAGGAGATCAGCTACGCGCTGGGCTACACCGACGTCGCCAATTTCCGCCGCGCGTTCAAGCGCTGGGAGTCGGTGCCGCCGTCGGCGCGGCGCTGAACGCGTCGCGCATAAGCAAAAAGGGCGATAACTCATCGAGTTATCGCCCTTCGAAATTCTTGGTGGTGATAGGTGGACTTGAACCACCGACCCCAGCATTATGAATGCTGTGCTCTAACCAACTGAGCTATATCACCTGCAACGCCCAGCATTATGGGGGTTGGAGCCTTCGCTGTCAACGACCGTTCCGAAAATTTTTTAAAATTTTGAATCGCGTCGCCAAAAGATAGTCAAATTGGTATGCTGTTTCGCTGGGTGTGAACATTTTTTTAACGGAGACGATATGGCGACCAATATCTTTGTGAACCTCCCCGTGCGCGACCTGGCCGCCTCGGTCCGGTTCTTTACGCATCTGGGCTACTCCTTCAACCAGCAATACACCGACGACAGCGCCACTTGCATGATCGTGGCGGAGAATATCTTCGTCATGCTGCTGGTCGAGGAGCGCTTCAAGGGCTTCACGCCGAAACCGATCTGCGACGCCCGTACCTCAACCGAGGTGCTGGTCTGCCTGCAGGTGGAATCACGCGAGCAGGTCACGTCCATGGTCAACAAGGCCATCGAAGCCGGCGGCAGCGCCTACAAGGAGCCGCAGGACCACGGCTTCATGTACGGCCACGGCTACCAGGACCTCGACGGCCATTTGTGGGAAATCATTTATATGGATTCGGCACCGCCGAAAACCTAACCGAGCTTCTCGGCGATCTGCGCCAGCATCGCGCTGGCCGGATCGGCGCCCAGGCAGTCGAGCACCACGCGTTCCGGCATGGAACGCAACCACGTCAGCTGGCGCTTGGCCAACTGGCGCGTGGCGATGATGCCGGTCTCGCGCATCGTTTTGTAGTCGATGGTGCCGTCCAGGTATTCCCACGCCTGGCGGTAGCCGACGCAGCGCATCGACGGCAGGCCGGGATGCAGGTCGCCGCGACGGCGCAGCACTTCCACTTCGGTGATCAGGTTACCGTCCGGGCTTTCTTCCAGCATGATGTCGAAGCGGCGCGCGATGCGCTGGTGCAGCACGGCGCGGTCCGACGGCTCCAGCGCGAACGACAGCAGATCGAACGGCAGCTCGGTCTTCTCTTTTAACGCCAGCAGTTCGGACATCGGCTTGCCGCTCAGGGCGCAGATCTCCAGCGCGCGCTGGATGCGCTGCGCGTCGGCCGGCGCCAGGCGGGCGGCGGTTTCGGGATCGAGCAATGCCAGTTTTGCGTGCATGGCCGGCCAGCCGACGCGGGCGGCTTCTTCTTCCAGCTCAGCGCGGAGTGCCGGATCGGCGCCGGGCAGGTCGTCGAGGCCGTCGGCCAGGCCTTTGAAGTACAGCATGGTGCCGCCCACCAGCAAGGGCAGCTTGCCGCGCGCGACGATGTCGTCGACCAGCCGCAGCGTATCGTTGCGGAACTGCGCCACCGAATACGAATCGAGCGGATCGATGATGTCGATCAGGTGATGCGGCGCGGCGGCGCGTTCTTCGCGCGTGGGCTTGGCGGTGCCGATGTCCATGCCGCGATACACCAGCGCGGAATCGACCGAGATGATCTCCGACGGAATGCGTTGCGCGATGGCCAGCGCGGACGCGGTCTTGCCCGACGCCGTAGGCCCCATGATGGCGACCGCCAGCGGTTTTGAAACGTGAGTGTTCATCTTATTGACCGCGCAGGAACAGCTTGTCGAGCGCGCCGATTTCCACCTGCACCCAGGTCGGGCGGCCGTGGTTGCATTGGTCGGCGCGTTCGGTGATTTCCATCTGGCGCAGCAGGGCGTTCATCTCCTGCGTCGACAGGATGCGGTTGGCGCGCACCGCCGTGTGGCAGGCCAGTGTGCCCAGCAGCTCGTTCTGGCGCTCGATCAGCACCCGCGAGCCGCCGAATTCGCGCACGTCGCGCAGCACGTCGCGCGCCAGCGTCTGGGCGTCGGCGTTCTTCAGCAGCACCGGCACCGAGCGCACCGCCAGCGTGGTCGGCGACAGCGTGGCGATGTCGAAGCCCAATGCCTGCAAGGTCTCCTGGTGTTCGGAGGCGGTGGCCACTTCCACCGTGTCGGCGTAGAAGGTGACGGGGATCAGCAGCGGCTGCACCTGCATTTCTTCACCGGCGACGCGGCTGTCCAGGGCGGTCTTCAATTGTTCGTACAGGATGCGCTCGTGCGCGGCGTGCATGTCGACCAGCACCATGCCCTTGTTGTTCTGCGCCAGGATGTAGATGCCGTGCAGCTGCGCCAGCGCGAAGCCGAGCGGGAACTCTTCCTGCGCCATCGCGGCCGAAGAGACGGTGAACGGGCTGGCCTGCGGCAGCGCCATGTCCGATTCGGCGCGGTAGCCGGTGACGGGGCCGGAGCCGCCGAACAGGGCGCCGTATTTTTCCGTGCTCTGGGCGATGCCGCCGTCGTTGCCGCCGAAGCGGGGCGCGCCGAAGCCGGCGCCCGCACCCGCACCTGTACCGCCTGCGCCGCCGTCACGCGAGCCGAATGGCGACGGCGAAAACGTCGGCGAATAGTCGGGCGCCAGCAGCGGTCCGAACGAAGTCTGTTCGCCGCGCCAGGTCGAGCTGCCCAGGCTTTCGGCCGCCGGCAGCGGCGACGGCACGCTGCCGTGCGAGGTGGCCGAGGTCTGCGCCAGCGCGCGCTGCACCGCATGGAACACAAACTGGTGCACCGCGCGGCTGTCGCGGAAGCGCACTTCGATCTTCGACGGGTGGACGTTGACGTCCACCAGCGCCGGATCGAGATCGAGCGCCAGCACGTAGGAAGGGAAGCGGTCGCCGTGCAGCACGTCCTGGTAGGCCGCCTTGACGGCGTGCACCAGCACCTTGTCGCGCACGAAGCGGCCGTTCACGTAGAAGAACTGGCCGTCGGCGCGCGCCTTGGAGGCGGTGGGCAGGCCGGCGTAGCCGTGCAGGCGCAGCGGGCCGGCGCTTTCGTCGATCGGCAGGCGCGCCTCGGCAAAGCCGTCGCCGAGGATGTGGGCGCTGCGCTTGGCCATCTCGCTGACGTTCCAGTGATCGATGGTGCGGCCGTTATGGCTGAGCGAGAACGACACGTCCGGCCGCGCCAGCGCGATGCGGCGCACGACTTCGGCGCAGTGGCCGAATTCGGTCTGCTCGGATTTGAGGAACTTGCGGCGCGCCGGCGTGTTGAAGTACAGGTCCTGCACGTCGACCGTGGTGCCCTGGGCGCCGGACGACGGCGCCACCGCGCCGTTGTGCGAGCCGACGATTTCCCATGCGTGGGCGGCGTCGGCGGTGCGCGAGGTCAGCGTGACGGCGGCCACCGAGGCGATCGAGGCCAGCGCCTCGCCACGGAAGCCCAGCGTGCCGACGTTTTCCAGGTCGTCCAGCGAGGCGATCTTGGAGGTGGCGTGGCGCGCCAGCGCGAGCGGCATCTGCTCGGGCGGGATGCCGCGGCCGTTGTCGGTGATGGCGATGCGTTTGACGCCGCCTTCCTCCAGCCGCACGGTGATCTGGGTGGAACCGGCGTCGAGGGCGTTTTCCAGCAGCTCCTTGACCACGGCGGACGGCCGTTCGACCACCTCGCCGGCGGCGATCTGCGAAATCAGCTGGTCAGGCAGGGCCTGGATAGGGCGGGGAGTGCGGGGGGAAGTGTCGGGCGCGTTCATCACGAGATTATAACTGTTCGCCGCGCCCGATTACCCCGCACGGCGGAGACAGGGGTCTGACCCCGGCGGGGTCAGACCCCTTGCTTGTGGGTTTAGTCCTTTGGATGCTCGCGCACCGGAATCGGCGCGTTGCACAGCTCAACGTAATGCGGCGTGAATTTGTTCCACGGGCCGCCACGGTTGCGCGCCGCGTCGACCACGTCCTTGTAAATAGCCGCGTCGCTGCGCATCACTTCCAGGTGGCTGCGTTCCGCCTCCGGCACGTCGGCCTCCAGCCGCACCGATTTGATCGGCATGCGGGCCTCGTTGGCGCCGTAGAAACCCATCGCCTCGCTGCCGCGCGGCAGTCCGGTCAGCAGCGGCATGCCCGACACCACCCGGCCCACCACCGTGATATTGCGGTCCAGGTGGCGCGGCGCGTTGCCGGTGACGGCATACAGCTCGGCGCCGCTGCCGCTGTCGGTGTCGTTGTCGCGGCCGACGCCGACCATGCCGTAGCAGTGCGCCAGCCAGGTGGTCTTGGCCTTGGGATCGCGGCCGACCGGGAAACCGTTGGAATGGCCGATCTGCGGCGCGTAGCCGTCGGCGTCCTGCTGGCGCACGAAGCGCTTGTCGTTCGCCATCGGCACCGTGAACTCGCCCGGCACCTTGGCCTTGGCCGATCCCAGCGACTTGGGCTTGGTCTCGGCGTTCGGGTCGCCCCACTGCGCCACATAGTTATCCTGCGAGCGCAGGATGGCCAGGCCGTCGAAATACCCTTCCTTGACCAGCGTCTTGATGTTGGCGATGCCCTGCGGCGCGAAATCCGGCGCCAGCTCGATCACCACCCGGCCGCTGGCCAGCTCCATGTACAGGGTGTTGTTGGGGTCCAGCGGACGCCAGTCGGCCGGTTTGGATAGCTTGACGATGTCGCCGGCGCTGGGGCGGACCGGCAGGTCGGCGGCGTGCGCCAGGCTGGCCAGGCTGATCGCCAGGGCGGAGAGGGGAAGGGCGCGGAACGGGTGGGTCAGGGACATCCATTATCTCCTTGGTTGGTCGCGCCTGCTTGTTGCGGACGCTCGGGGGATTGTAAACTGCTTATCACCGGTCTGGAAACTTCCGCGACCGGGGCAAGGGTGGTGTATGATTCCGGCGCAGACTTTATGGGAAGAATATGGATTTTATGCAATTTTTTGACATGATCCTTCATGTCGACAAAACACTGGAAGTGCTGATTCAGCAATACGGAACCTTGGTCTATGCCGTGTTGTTCGCGATTATTTTTTGCGAAACCGGGCTGGTGGTACTGTTCTTCTTCCCAGGCGATACGCTGCTGTTCATTGCCGGCGCCCTGTGCGCGCTGGGCGAAATGAATCTGTTCCTGCTGATGATGTTGCTGATTACGGCGGCCGTCACCGGCAATACGCTCAATTACTGGATAGGCGAGGCCATCGGGCAGCGCGTGTTCACCCATGATTACCGCTGGCTCAACAAGGATGCGCTGCGCCGCACCCACGATTTCTTTGAAAAACACGGCGGCAAGACCATCGTGCTGGCGCGTTTCGTGCCGGTGGTGCGCACCTTCGCCCCGTTCGTGGCCGGCGTGTCGGACATGACCCATGCCCGCTTCCAGATGTACAACATCACCGGCGCCGTGCTGTGGGTGGTGCTGCTGACCACCGCCGGCTACTTCTTCGGCAATATCGCCATCGTGCGCGAACACCTGACCGAGATCGTGCTGTTCGGCGTCGGCATTGCCGTGGTGCCGATGGCGCTGGGCGGCATGTGGAAGCTGTCGCGCCGCATGCTGGGCCGCTGAGCGTGATGTTTTGTAAATAAAGTCCTCAGGAAAGGCTCGGCCCGCTCAAGTTTTGCCCAAATGCATCCGTATACCAGTGTGTAATTCTCTTCTTTCTGGATACACATGCGTACTCTCCTCACCCTGATTGCCTGCTGCTGCGTCTTCGCGACCGCTAGCGCTGCAAACGATCCGCTGATTTCGCCTTCGACGAAATCGGCGGTGGGTGGCGCTACCGGGTCGATTCCGTCCATCCGTCCGAATAGTCCAGCTTCTTCCAGCGCTTCCGCTTCCGGCGGTTCTTCCAGTGGCTCGTCACCGACCCGCAAGATGTCCGAGCGCGAGCGCGAGGCCGAGGCGGAATCCGACCTGTCGGCCAAGATCGCGGCGCGCCTGGCCATCATGCGCGCCAACCAGCAAGCCCGCGCCGCCGCGGCGGCCAAGGCCAAGAAAGTCGCCGCCGCCGCGCCGGTCGCGCCCAAGGTGTACAGCAATGTCTGGTCGTACGAGGGCGAGAACGGCCCGGCCAACTGGGGCAAGATCAATCCCGAGTGGGCCAAGTGCGGCACCGGCAACCGCCAGTCGCCGATCGACATCCGCGACGGCATGAAGGTCGAGCTGGAACAGATTACCTTCGATTACCATCCGTCCTCGTTCAACGTGACCGACAACGGCCACACGGTGCAGGTCATGCTCGGCGGCGGCAATTTCATCACGGTCAACAACCGCATGTATGAGCTGATCCAGTTCCATTTCCACCGGCCGTCGGAGGAGCGCATCAACGGCAAGGGTTACGAGATGGTGGTGCACCTGGTGCACAAGGACGGCGAGGGCAAGCTGGCCGTGCTGGCGCTGCTGCTGGAGCGCGGCAAGCCGCAGCCGGTGATCCAGACGGTGTGGAACAACCTGCCGCTGGAGAAGCTGGAAACGCTGGCGCCATCGACCGTGCTCGATCCGCTGGACCTGCTGCCGGCGCGCCGCGACTACTTCACGTTTATGGGTTCGCTGACCACGCCGCCGTGCTCCGAGGGCGTGTTGTGGCTGGTGATGAAGGAGCCGGTGCAGGCCTCGCCGGCGCAGCTGGCGCTGTTCAGCCGCCTCTATCCATTGAATGCGCGGCCTATCCAGCCGGGTTCCGGCCGCATCGTCAAAGAGTCGAACTAAAGATCCAACTTAATCCGCAGTGATGCGATGGTTGCCGGTCCACGTGGCGCCGGCGGCCAGCTGCTGCTGGTCGATACGCGCCGGTTCGATGCAGACGAAACGCAGATACTCGTCATCCGCCAGGTCCACCAGCGCCTTGGCGTCGTCCTGGCCTGGATTCCACACCACCCAGTTATCGTAGCCTTGCTGCTCCAGGCGCAGCGTGGCGTTGGCCGTGTTCAGCGTCAGCGTCGGCGTGGACTGGTACAGGCGGTCCAGCTTCGCGGTGAAGTGCAGTGCCGGATGCTCCTGCGTCAGCGTTTCCTGGTGATGATCGGTGCAGCGCATGTGCTGCAGGCCGCTGATGCTGGTCGCGGCCAGCTGGCCGACGTCGTAATAGGTGTGCAGCGCGACGCCGAACGGGAACTCCTGCGCGCCGCTGTTATGCACGGTGAACTGCGCGTCGAGCGACTCGCCGTGCAGCGTGAAACGCAGCGTCAGTTCGAAGGCGTGCGGCCAGGCTTGCGCGTGTTCCGGCGCCAGGTCGTCTTGATTCAGGCTGAATTCGAGGAAGGACTGGCCGCCGTCGCCGCCGCTGCCGGTCAGGCGCCAGGTGCTGACGCGGGCGAAGCCGTGGCGCAGGCCGGGGCCGCGCACATTAAACTGCGGGAAGATCACCGGCACGCCGCCGCGTATGGCCTTGCTGCCGTCCAGCGGCGTCTGCGAGCTGACGAACAGCCGCTCCTTGCCGTCGCCGGTTTTCCAGGACAGCAGGTGGGCGCCGAACAGCGACACCGTCGCCTGGCTGCCGTCGGCCGCCGTGATTTGTACCGCCGGCAGTGCGCCGTATTCCGTGTTTGCTATGACAGCCATGTCTCGTCCGTTTTAATCAGGTCAGCCGGTTCTTTGCCAGCGGTGGGTTCTTCGCGAAATAACGCCGTATGCCCTTGACGATGGCATCGGCCAATTGGTTCTGGTAGCCGTCGTCGAGCAGCTTGGCTTCTTCTTCCGGGTTGGAGATGAAGGCGGTCTCGATCAGGATCGACGGTATGTCCGGCGCCTTCAGCACCGCGAAGCCGGCCTGCTCGACCGAGCCTTTGTGCAGGCGGTTGATGCCGCCGATCTCGCCCAGCACGGATTTGCCCAGCCGGAGCGAATCGTTGATCTGCGCGGTGGTCGACAGGTCCAGCAGCACGCTGGCCAGCTGGCGGTCCTGGGTCTTGACGTTGACGCCGCCGATGGTGTCGGCCAGGTTTTCCTTGTCCGCCAGCCAGCGCGCAGCCGACGAACTGGCGCCTTTTTCCGACAGCACGAACACCGACGAGCCGCGCGCGGTCGGCTGCACGAAGGCGTCCGCGTGGATCGAGACGAACAAATCGGCCTGCACCTTGCGGGCCTTGTCGACGCGGGTGCCGAGCGGTACGAAGTAGTCGCCGTCGCGCGTGAGCATCACGCGCATATTGGGGAATTCCTCGATCTTGTCCTTCAGGCGCTTGGCGATGGCCAGCACGATGTCCTTCTCGCGGCTGCCGTTCTTGCCCGAGGCGCCGGGGTCTTCGCCGCCGTGGCCGGGATCCAGCACCACGGTCAGCATGCGTATCAGCTTGCCGTTCTTGTCGGTGCGGGTCTGCGCTTCGGCGGTTTTCAGTTCGTTCTTCAGTTCCGCGCGCGGCTCGGCCTTGGTGTTGGGCTTGAGCGCCTCCAGCTGCGCTTGCGGCGCGGCGGCGATGGCGTCGGCTTCGGACGGCTTCAGCGGCGGCATGTCGCCCTTGGGCGCGCTACCGGTGGCGGCGGCGCCGGACGGCGGCGGTTTGCCGTCGCCCGACCAGTCGCCTTTCTCGATCATCGCGGCGATCGGGTCGACCGGCTTGACCGGATACAGGTCGAAGATCAGGCGGTGCTTGTAGTTGCCGGCCGGGGCCAGCGTGAACACCTGCGGCTTGATCTCTTCCTTCAGGTCGAACACCAGGCGCACCACGTTGGGCCGGTTCTGGCCCACGCGCACCTGCTTGATGTACGGGTCGTTGGACTGGATCTTGGCGACCAGGCTTTTGAGCGTGGGGTTCAGCTCCAGGCCTTCGATGTCGACCACCATGCGCTCCGGGTCCTTGACGATGAAGTGCGTGGCCTTGAGCGCGGCGTCGTTTTCCAGCGTGACGCGGGTATAGTCTTCCGCCGGCCAGACCCGCACCGCCAGGATCTGCGCGGCGTAGGCGCGGATCGGCGCCACCACGGAAAGCAGCAGCGTGGCGCCGGCCTTGAGCACGGTGCGGCGCGAAACAGCCTTGCTGTTTACATGTTCGGGGCGAATTTGAGGCGTTGAAGGCATGAGTTACCCAGTGCGGTGGACGCCTGCAATTCTACATCACGGCCGTTGCCGGCCACAGTCAGAAACAGGTTGATATCGGCGGCAGGCAGCACGCGGTCGGCCTTTTCGGGCCATTCGACGATGCAGATGTTGTCGCCGTTGAAGTCTTCCCGGAAGCCGGCGTCGAGGAATTCCTCCGGGCTGCCCATGCGGTACAGGTCGAAATGGATCACGCTGACGCTGCGACCGTCGAGCTCGATTGCATACGGTTCGGACAGGGTGTAGGTCGGACTCTTGACCGTGCCGACATGGCCGGCGGCGTGCAGCAGGGAGCGGGTGAGGGCGGTTTTGCCGGCCCCCAGGTCGCCGTGCAGGTAGATCACCAGGCCGGGCGCCAGGGCGCGCGCCAGGGCCGTGCCCAGGGCGGCGGTGCCGGCTTCGTCATGGAGATGGGCTTGGAAGTGCTGCATCAATTAGAATGTCGTGTTGGTTGGATCGCCAGCCATTGTAACCGCCACCTGCTACCGATGTCCCTGCCAGTAACCAATTTAGCCGAACTTGCCCTCAGCATCAAGCGCTGGGGTGTGGAGCTGGGCTTCGCCGAAATCCGCATCACCGACATCGACCTCAGTCACGCCGAGGCCGGCCTGCAGGCGTGGCTGGACGCCGGCATGCACGGCGAAATGGACTATATGGCCACCCACGGCATGATGCGCGCCCGTCCGGCGGAGCTGGTGCCGGGCACCATCCGCGTGGTCAGCGCCCGCATGAACTACCTGCCGAGGGACACGGAAACCGGCGGCGACAACGACTGGCGCGAGCGCGAGGCCCGGCGCCTGGCCGATCCCGGCGCCGCCGTCATCTCGGTCTATGCGCGGGGCAGGGACTACCACAAGGTGCTGCGCGCGCGCCTGCAGCAGCTGGCCGACAAGGTCAAGGCGGAGATCGGCGACTTCGGCTACCGCGTCTTCACCGACTCGGCGCCGGTGATGGAGCTGCCGCTGGCGGAGAAGGCTGGCCTGGGATGGCGCGGCAAGCACACCTTGCTGCTGTCGCGCACCGCCGGCTCGATGTTCTTCATGGGCGAGTTCCTGGTCGACCTGCCGCTGCCGGTGGACGAGCCGACCGGCCGTCATTGCGGCCAGTGCTCGGCGTGCATCGACATCTGCCCGACCCAGGCCATCCTCGGGCCGGGCAAGCTGGATGCGCGGCGCTGCGTGTCCTACCTGACGATCGAACTGAAAAGCGCGATCCCGCTGGAGATGCGGCCGCTGATCGGCAACCGCGTCTACGGCTGCGACGATTGCCAGACCGCCTGCCCGTGGAACAAGTTCGCGCAGCGCGCGGTGCTGCCGGACTTCGACGAGCGCCACGGCTTGGGCAGCGCCTCGATGGTGGAATTGTTCGCCTGGACCGAGGAAGAGTTCAACCGCAAGATGGAAGGCAGCCCGATACGCCGCATCGGCCATGAGCGCTGGCTGCGCAATATCGCGGTCGGCCTGGGCAACGCGGCGGCGGCCGGCGCCAAGGGCGATGCGGCCATCGTGGCGGCGTTGACGGCGCGCCGCGAGCACCCTTCGGAACTGGTGCGCGAGCACGTCGAATGGGCGCTGGCCTGCCACGCTTGAACTGCGCTACACTCGTGCGGTTCTTACACAAGGCCCACGCAAATGCACACTTCAACCAGATTCATTTCGCTGCTTGCCGGCGCATCCCTCACGCTGGCCGCGCATGGCGCCAGCTTCGACGACTGGGCCGACAAGGTCGCCAACGCCAAGGTGCGCAACGACCCTGAGCAGGCCACGCAGAAGCAGTACTTCAGCGGCAAGGAGCAGGACCGGCTGGACCGCAAGTTGACGCCGAACTCCATCGTCTATCGCGCCGGCGAAGTGGCCGCCGCCAAGACCGCGCTGGCGCAGCTGGCGAAGATCGACCAGCAGGCGCTGACGCCGCAGCAGCGCGCCAGCGCCGCCAGCATCGCCTGGAATTTGCGTGGGGCCGTGGATGCCTGGCCTTACGCGGACTATAACTTCGTGTTCAACCAGTTCGGCGGCCTGCATGTGCAGCTGGTGAACTTCCTGACGCAGGCGCACCCGATCCGCAACCAGCGCGACGTGGAAAACTACCTGGTGCGCCTGAAGGCGGTGGCCGGCAAGATGGACACCGGCATCGTGCAGGCACGCGGCGCCGCCGGCCATGGCATCCTGATGCCGACTTTTTTGACGCAGTCCTCGATCGGGCAGCTGGACCGTTTCCTTGACGGCGCGCCGGAGAATAACGTCTTCGTCGCCACGCTGAAGCAGCGCATGAGCGGCTTGAAGGATGTGTCGCCGGAACAGCAGGCGAAGTTCGCTGCGGCGGCAGAGGACACCGTCAAACGCTCGATTATTCCAGCATTCCAGCGCACCCGCGCGATGCTGCAAGAGCAGCTGCCGCGCACCACCAACGACGCCGGCCTGTGGCGCCTGCCCAATGGCGACAAGGCCTACGCGCTGTTGCTCAAGCAGATGACTTCCACCGACTATACGCCGGAGCAGATCCACAACATCGGCTTGCAGGAAGTGGCGCGCATCGAGAAGGAGATGGATGGCTTGCTGGCGTCGCTGGGCTATACCGATGGCAGCATCAAGGAACGCATGGCCAAGCTGGAGAAGGACTCGCAGCCGAAGGAAGCCGATCCGCGTCCGGCGCTGCTGGCGCGCTACGACGGCGTGCTGCGCGACGCCGAGGCGCGCGCCAAGGAGCTGTTCGACGTGACGCCGAAAGCGCCGGTGGTGGTCAAGCGCGAGCCGTTGTTCACCGAGAAGACGGCTGCGGCCCATTACACGGGACCGGCCAAGGACGGCACGCGGCCGGGCATTTTCTGGGCACCGATGCCGGGACCTGAGTTCCGCATCGTCGGCATGCGCACGCTGGTGTATCACGAGGGCGTGCCGGGCCACCACTTCCAGGTCGCGCTGCAGCAGGAGAACGACAAGCTGCCGCGCTACCGGCGCGATCGCGTGTTCTCGGTCGGCTCGGCGTATGGCGAGGGCTGGGCGCTGTATGCGGAGCAGCTGGCGGCGGAAAACAACTGGTACGACGGCGACGTGGTCGGCCACTTGGGCCAGCTGGATGCGGAACTGTTCCGCGCGCGCCGGCTGGTGGTGGACACCGGCCTGCACGCGATGAAGTGGACGCGCCAGCAGGGCATCGACTACGGCATCGCGGCGTCTGAAGTGGAGCGTTATGTCGCCATGCCGGGCCAGGCCTGCGCCTACAAGATCGGCATGATGCGCATCCTCGACCTGCGCGCCAAGGCGCAGAAAGCGCTGGGCGACAAGTTCTCGATCAAGGCCTTCCACAACGTGGTGCTGGAGACCGGCAACGTGCCGCTGCCGGTGCTGGAGCAGGTGGTGGATGAATGGATCGCGGCGAAGGGTATTTAACTTTTTTGCATAGGAATTCCAGATGATTCGTACCGAACGGCTAACCGCTCAATTGGATGGTGATTTCGTGGTCTTCCTGATAGGCATGCGCATCAATAAGTTATGGAAAATTCACAAGTGGCTTCCTGTAATGGCTGCTATGCCCCGGATGCTGCGCGAACTTATGAATACGCCCGACTCGGGCCTGATGTCCTATGAAATGTGGTTCGGCCGTACGATCATCCTGGTGCAATATTGGCGTTCGTCCGAGCAATTGCTTGCCTACGCGTTGAACAAGGATGCGGAGCATCTTCCGGCGTGGCGGAAATTTAACCAATCTGTCGGGACCAGCGGCGATGTCGGCATCTGGCATGAAACCTACAAGGTTTCGCCGGGTTCATCCGAGAATGTGTATGTGAACATGCCGCCTTTCGGATTGGGTAAGGTTGCGACTTTGCATCCCGCAACCGGCAAGAGGTCCAGCGCCAGGGAGCGTTTTCAAAGCGATGCACCGTCCTGAAAATGGCACTTTGCCGGAACTGACTCCAAAGCGCACCACGGAATCAAGCGAACTACTCAGTGCAGCAGGCGGTATTGCAGCACGTAGGCGGCGGCGCCGGCGAAGTAGCCCAGCAAGGCCAGGCCGCTGATTTTGCGCATGTACCAGATGAACTGAATCTTCTCCAGACTCATTGCGGCCACGCCGGCGGCCGAGCCGATGATCAGGATCGAGCCGCCGGTGCCGGCGCAGTAGGCGACGAAATGCCAGAGGAAGTCGTCGAGCGGGTACTGCGCCAGGTCGTACATGCCCATGGCCGCAGCCACCAGCGGCACGTTGTCGACGATGGCGCTCAGCAGGCCGAGTGCGACCACGATCAGGTCCTGGCGGCCGATCGTGCGCTCCAGCCATGCGGCCAGCGCCGACAGGATGTGCGTGTGCTCCAGCGTGGCCACGGCCAGCAGGATGCCGATGAAGAAGATGATCGCGCTCAGGTCAATGCGCTGCAGCGCGCTGGTCAGCGACAGCGCTTCCCGGCACTCGACCTCCTTGTCGCGATGCAGCAGTTCCCCCACCAGCCATAGCAGGCCCAGGCCGAACAGCATGCCCATGAACGGCGGCAGGTGCGTGGCGGTCTTGAAGACCGGCACCGCCACCAGGATGCCCATGCCCAGGCTGAACATCAACGCCCGTTCGAAGCCGCTGCCTGCATGGGCATCCTGCTGGTCGTCACGCTGGGGGGCGGCGATGCCGCGCCCTCTGAGCGCGTAGGCCGAAATCGCCAGCGGCACCAGTAAATTGACCAGCGACGGCAGGAACATCGCCTGCATGATGCCGGTGCTGGAGATCTGGCCGCCTATCCACAGCATCGTGGTCGTGACGTCGCCGATCGGCGACCAGGCCCCGCCTGCATTGGCCGCCAGCACGATGATGCCGGCGAAATGGAGCCGGTCTTCCGCCTGGTCGAGCAGCTTCTTTGTCAGCGAAATCATGACGATGGTGGTGGTCAGGTTGTCCAGCACGGCGCTGAGGAAGAAGGTTGCGATACCGATCAGCCACATTAAAGATGACAGCCTGGAGGTGCGGATGCGCGAGGTGATGACGTCGAAACCGTGGTGGGAGTCGACCACCTCGACGATGGTCATGGCGCCCATCAAAAAGAAAACGATCTGCGCGGTCGCGGCCACGGTGGTGTCGAGCCTGCCGCCCACCAGTTGCGGGTCGTCCATGCCCAGTGCGTAGATGCACCACATGAGGCCAGCGCCGACCAGGGCCGAGGCGGACTTGTTGATGCCGAGCGGATGTTCGAGCGCGATGGCGGCATAGGCGATGACGAAGACGACAACCAGTGATATCAACATGTAATTCCTACTTCAGCAGGCCGGCCAGTTCTACGGCGGTCTTGACCTGCATCTTGTCGAAGATGTGGGCGCGGTGGACTTCGACGGTGCGCATGCTGATGCCCAGCTGGTCGGCCACCACCTTGTTCATCTTCCCCGCCAGGATCAGGTCCAGCACCTCGCGCTCGCGCGCCGACAGCGTGGCCAGGCGCGCGTGCACCGCCGCCATCGCGCCGGCCTGGCGCGAGTTGGCCATGGCTTCCTGCACGCGGTCCATCAGCTGGTTGTCGTTGAACGGCTTCTCGAAGAAATCGAAGGCGCCGCGCTTGAGCGCATCGACCGCCATCGGCACGTCGCCATGGCCGGTCAGGAAAATCACCGGCATGCGCTGCACCAGGCCGCGCGCCGACAGCTGGTCGAACGCGGCCACGCCGTTCATGTCCGGCATGCGCACGTCGAGCAGCACGCAGTCGCCGTCGGCGTCGAACTGGCCGGCCTCCGTATGCGCCAGCAGCTGGGGCGCAGATTCATAGGCGCGCGAGGGGATGCCGCGCGAGGTGGCGAGCCAGGTCAGGGAGTCGCGTACGACCGCTTCATCATCGACGATATGCAGCATGCTTCAAGTCTCCTGTTCTGCTGCCGCCAGCACCGCCGGCAGCACGAAGGTAAATATGGTTCCGCCCTGCGGGTTGGCGCTGTGGGTCAGCGAGCCGCCGTGGAATTCTATCGCGGTGCGGCAGATGTTGAGCCCCATGCCCATGCCTTCCGCCTTGGTCGAGAAGAACGGCGAGAACAAACGCTGCGCCACCTCCTCCGGTATGCCGTGCCCCTGGTCGATCACCGCCACGCTGACCTGCGCGCTGGCCGCATCATACGCCGCCACCACGTTGAGCATGCGCCGTTGCGGCGGGATGTGGGCCATCGCTTCGATGGCGTTGCGGGTCAGGTTGAGCAGCACCTGTTCGATCATCACGCGGTCGGCGCGCACCGGCGGCAGGTCGGCGGGGATGCTGGCGTTGAAGGAGACGTAGGCCTGGCGCGCCTGCAGCTCGATCAGCGCGCGGATGCCGTCGAGCAGCGAGGCCATGCCGATCTCCTGCCGCTGCGGCTCGCTCTTCTTGACGAATTCGTGCACGCTGCGGATGATCTGGCCGGCCCGCTGCGCCTGCGCGCTGGCCTGTTCCAGCGCCGGCTTGAGCATGCCGCAATCGACCGCTGCGCCGCTGCTGTCGGCGCGCGCCAGCACATTGAGCGCGCCGGTGGTGTAGCTGGAGATGGCGGCCAGCGGCTGGTTCAGTTCATGCGCCAGCATCGAGGAGATTTCGCCCATGGTCGCCAGGCGCGCGCTGGCCTGCAGCTTCTCGTGCTGCTGGCGGTTCAGTTCCTCGATGCGCTTGCGGTCCGAGATGTCGAGGATGGAGCCCATCCAGCCGGTCTGCTTGCCGTCCTTGTCGACCAGCGGCGCCTCGAAGATCAGCACCGGCACGCGCTCGCCGTCGGGGCGTTGGAAGATGGTTTCGAACTGCGGCGTGACCTTGCCCGCCAGGACCGAGGCGAAGCGGGTTTGGTATTCCGCCATCTCCTCCGGCGCCCAGTAGGGCATGGGCGGCAGCATGCCGACCAGTTCCTCGGCGGGATAGCCGACGATCTGGCAGAAGGCCGGGTTGACGTAGGTGATGCGGCCTTCCAGGTCGCGCGCGCGCAGGCCGGTGACCAGCGAGTTCTCCATCGCGGTGCGGAACGACATCTGCTGGCGCAGCGCGCCTTCCGCCTCCAGCCGCCGCGAGATGTGGCCCCACAAGGCCACCAGGCTCCATAACAATCCCAGCGACAGCACGATCACCGAACCGACCAGCAGGTTGGGCAGCAGCCGTGGCTCGCTCTTGACGCTGTCCGTCACCAGCGTGATGGTGGCGCCGGGCAGGTCCAGCGCGCGCTTGTGGGTGTAGACGCCGTGGCCGGGGCCTGCGGCGGCGCGGCGCGCCAGCACCTTGTCGTCGCGGTCGATCAGCGAGACCTGGTTGTCCTGCGCGAACCACCAGGGCACCATTTCCTCCAGCAGCGCGCTGGTTTGATAGGTGGCCACCAGGTCGCCGATGTATTCGTCGCCGCGGAACAGCGGCACGTGGTAGTCCATCAGTACGGCGGCGGGGGCGGCCGACAGGTTGGGCGTTTGCGCTTCCGGTTGGGTGTAGGTCGCATGGCGGGTCTTGCGGGCCAGCTCCATGCTGGCCAGCGAAGCGGGCGACAGTTCCACCGGCGTCGCCTGCGGATCGCTGCTGGCGGCCAGGCTGCCGTCCGGCCGCAGCCAGATCACGCGCAGCAGTTCGTGGCCGTTCTTCAGCAGGCGCGCCAAGCGGTCGTGCGTTTGCCCGGCCGGCAGGCGGCCGGCGCTGATCTCGGCGCCCAGCCCGCGCAGGCTTTCTTCGTCGCGGCCCAGCTGGAAGCGGATGGTTTGTTCGACCCACAGCGTGTCGGCGATCAGCTGTTCCTGGCGCTCGTTGCTCTCCATCTGGCGCGCCTGCCACGGCAGCCAGATCAGGATCGCCAGAAAGAACAGCACCAGCGTGATGGGCAGCAGCCAGCGCAGCGAAGAGCTGAAATGGGCGCGGCGCGGGGCGTTGGCTGGTTTGGCTGTCATGGAGACTCAGGGTAAAGCCTTGGAGTGGCGGCACCATTGTGGTTATCCACAGTTGCGCCCCTTGTCACTATTGGTAAGAATCGGTCAAACTACAACAATAGTGTATTTTAAATCCCTTCTGGAGACTCCATGAAACTGAAATCCGTTCTACTGGCCCTGAGCGTCGCTCTGAGCTTCAATGCCTACGCCCAGGCGCCTATCGTCATCAAGTTCAGTCACGTGGTCGCCACCGACACGCCGAAAGGCCAGGCCGCCGAGCGCTTCAAGCAGCTGGCGGAGAAGGCTACCAACGGCCGCGTCAAGGTCGAAGTCTATCCGAACAGCCAGCTGTACAAGGACAAGGAAGAGCTGGAAGCGCTGCAGCTGGGCGCGGTGCAGATGCTGGCGCCGTCGCTGGCCAAGTTCGGCCCGCTGGGCGTGAAGGAATTCGAAGCGTTCGACCTGCCTTACGTGTTCCCGTCGAAGACGGCGCTGTACAACGTCACCGAAGGCGAAATCGGCAAGGGCCTGATGAAGAAGCTGGAACCGAAGGGCATCATCGGCCTGGCGTTCTGGGACAACGGTTTCAAGGTCATGTCGGCCAACAAGCCGCTGCATGCGCCGGCCGACTTCAAGGGCCTGAAGATGCGCATCCAGTCGTCCAAGGTGCTGGACGCGCAGATGCGCGCGCTGGGCGCCAACCCGCAGGTGCTGGCGTTCTCCGAGGTGTATCAGGCGCTGCAGACCGGCGTGGTCGACGGCACCGAGAATCCGCCGTCGAATATGTACACGCAGAAGATGCACGAGGTGCAGAAGCACGTGACGGTGTCCAACCACGGCTACCTGGGCTACGCGGTGATCGTCAACAAGAAATTCTGGGACGGCCTGCCGGCCGACATCCGCACCGCGCTGGACAAGGCGATGAAGGATGCCACCACGTTTGAAAAAGCCATCGCCCAGCGCGACAACGACCTGGCGCTGGAAGCGATCAAGAAAACCGGCAAGACCGAGATCTATACGCTGAGCGTGAAAGAGCAGGCCGAATGGCGCAAGGCCCTGCTGCCGGTGCAGAAGGACATGGAAGGCCGCATCGGCAAAGACCTGATCTCCGCAATCAATAAAGAAGCAGCCAAATAAGTCTGCCGCCGGGACGGCGCAAGGCCGTCCCGTTTTTTGTCTCCTCCACTGAAGGTCCACCATGAAATTCCTCGATAAGCTCGAAGAATGGTTGATTGCGTCCCTGATGGCCGCAGCCACCATTCTGATCTTCGTCGCGGTTGTCCACCGCTACCTGTCCGGCCTGCCGATCCCCGGCGTGCAGGACTACCTGATTCAACTTAACACCAGCTGGGCCCAGGAGGCCTGCATCTATATGTTCGTCTGGATGGCCAAGTTCGGCGCCGCCTACGGCGTGCGCACCGGCATCCACGTCGGCGTCGACGTCATCATCAACCGCATGAACACGCCGTGGCGCAACAAGTTCGTCATCTTCGGCCTGCTGGCCGGCGCCGTGTTCACCGGCATCGTCGGCACCCTGGGCGCCAGCTTCGTGTGGGAGATCGGTCACACCGACCAGACCTCGGCCGATTTGGAAATGCCGATGTGGATCGTCTACATGGCGGTGCCGCTGGGTTCCTACCTGATGTGCTTCCGTTTCCTGCAGGTGCTGGTGGCCTTCTTCAAGACCGGCCAGCTGCCCAAGCACGACCATTCGCATGTCGAGGGCCTGGAAGACGAATTGACGGCTGAAGAAAAAGGAGCCCGCGCATGAACGCACTGATTATTTTCGTGCTGCTGCTGTTGCTGATGTTGACCGGCATGCCGATCTCCATCTCGCTCGGCCTGACGGTACTGACCTTCCTGTTCACCATGACCCAGGTGCCGATCGAATCGGTGGCGCTCAAGCTGTTCACCGGCATCGAGAAATTCGAGATCATGGCCATCCCGTTCTTTATCTTGGCGGGCAACTTCCTCACCCATGGCGGGGTGGCGCGGCGCATGATCAACTTCGCCAGTTCGATGGTGGGCCACTGGCATGGCGGCCTGGCGCTGGCCGGCGTGCTGGCTTGCGCGCTGTTTGCCGCGGTGTCGGGCTCGTCGCCGGCGACGGTGGTGGCGATCGGCTCCATCATCCTGCCGGCCATGGTGCGCCAGGGCTATCCGAAGAGCTTTGGCGCCGGCGTCATCACCACCTCCGGCGCGCTGGGCATCCTGATCCCGCCGTCGATCGTGATGGTGATGTTCTCGGTCACCACCAACACCTCGGTGGGCAAGCTGTTCATGGCCGGCGTGGTGCCGGGCGTGATGCTGGCCTTCTTCCTCGGCCTGACCACCTGGTGGCTGGCGCGCAAGCACAACTATCCGCGCATGGCCAAGGCCAGCTGGGGCGAGCGCTGGGCCACCTTCCGCAAGAGCGCCTGGGGCCTGCTGCTGATCGTCATCGTCATGGGCGGCATCTATACCGGCTCGTTCACGCCGACCGAGGCGGCCGCGATGGCGGCGGTGTACGCGTTTGTCATCGCCGTGTTCGTCTACAAGGACTTGAAGATCAAGCAGGTCGGCAAGGTGCTGCTGGACTCGGCGGCGATGTCGGCGATGCTGCTGTACATCATCACCAACGCCGTGCTGTTCTCGTTCCTGATGACCAGCGAAAACATCCCGCAGGCGATGGCGGAATGGATCACCGGCCAGGGCCTGGGCGTGGTCAGCTTCCTGCTGGTGGTGAACATCCTGCTGCTGTTGGCGGGCAATGTGATGGAACCGTCGTCGATCGTGCTGATCATGGCGCCCATCTTGTTCCCGGTGGCGATGAAACTGGGCATAGATCCGGTGCACTTCGGCATCCTGATCGTGGTCAACATGGAAGTGGGCATGTGCCACCCGCCGGTCGGGCTGAATCTGTACGTGGCCTCGGGCATCACCAAGATGGGCATCACCGAACTCACTGTTGCCGTATGGCCATGGTTGTTGACGATGCTAGGCTTCTTGATTTTGATCACATATGTACCACAAATTTCTTTGTGGCTTCCAAATTTAATTTACTCTTAAACTAGTGCTGCGGCCGGGTGGCAAAAAAACTGGGAAAAACGCAAAAAGATAAGTTATGATTGCGTCGCTCTCAGGGATAACTGCATATCAATATGCGACCCGGTAGCAAGAGCCCAGAATTGTAGGTGGGGAGTGTGTAGAGAAACGGTACTGAATACCGGCAAAAGATCGAGGAGACACACGTTTTACAGAATGTCGTTGTTATAGTCGCTGAAGGCCGCCACAAGCGCGCTACGGGGACAGACAAACGACCGGGAACGTGAAGCAGGATTTGGAAACGCACCGCAAGGTGCGTTTTTTTTTGCCGGTCGAACTGCTGTCGTTGGCGGCGCGGATTTACAATGCAATCGTGTGGTTTTTTTAATGTAGTTCGAATGCAACAAAATGGTGCATTTCGACAACTTCTGCCGGCTTTTTTGGTGCATAGAGTGTGATGAAAATACAACAGCAGCATGAATTGTTTTCCGCCGTCCTGGATTTGCCACTTGGAAAACTGGGCGTGCGCACGGCAAGTGGTCTGATAACGGAACTCTGTTACCTGCCGCCCCACTTTGATGCAAAAGCGCCGCAGGACGCGATCGCGGAGCTGGCTGCCGGGCAGCTGGAGCGGTATTGCCAGGACGCCGATTTCATCTTCGACCTGCCGCTCAAGCGCGCCGGCACCGAGTTCCAGTACAAGGTCTGGGACGCCATCCGCTCGATTCCACGCGGCAGCGTGCGCACCTACGGCGAGCTGGCCCGGCACATCGGCTCGGCGCCGCGCGCGGTGGGCCAGGCCTGCGGCGCCAACTGGTTCCCGGTGGTGATCCCTTGCCACCGCGTCACCTCGGCCAGCGGCCTGGGCGGCTTCGCCAACAGCGACGACCCGAACGGCTACCTGCTGGGCATCAAGCGCTGGCTGCTGGCCCATGAAGGAGCTAGCGAATACGCATGGCAACAGACAACACTGCTCTGATCGACGAGTTCTGCGACAGCCTGTGGCTGGAGGACGGCCTGTCGAAGAACACGCTGGAAGCCTACCGGCGCGACATGCGCCTGTTCGCCACCTGGCTGGAGAAGAAGCGGCCGCAGGTGGCGGACCTGGCGGCCGTGGCCGCGCACGACATCGAAGGCTATATCGCCGCCCGCCACCAGGACAGCGGCAAGGCCACCTCGTCCAACCGGCGGCTGTCGGTGCTGCGGCGCTTCTACCAGATGCTGCTGCGCCAGCGCCGCATCGCCGACGACCCGACGCTGAAATTGGTATCGGCCAAACAGCCGGCCCGCTTCGTCCACACCTTGAGCGAAATTCAAGTGGAGGCCCTGCTGGCGGCGCCCGACGTCGCCACGCCGCTGGGCCTGCGCGAGCGCACCATGCTGGAGCTGATGTACGCCAGCGGCCTGCGCGTGTCCGAGCTGGTCACGCTCAAGCTGCTGGAGCTGAGCCTGAACGACGGCGTGCTGCGCATCACCGGCAAGGGCGCCAAGACGCGGCTGGTGCCGTTCGGGCAGCAGGCGCGGGTGTGGATCGAGCGCTACGTCAAGGAAGCGCGCGGCATCATCCTCAACGGCCAGGTCGACGACGCGCTGTTCGTCACCGCGCGCGGCGGGCCGATGACGCGGCAGATGTTCTGGGTCTTGATTAAAAAACATGCCCTGAAGGCCGGCATCACCGCGCCGCTGTCGCCGCACACCTTGCGCCACGCCTTCGCCACCCACCTGCTGAACCACGGCGCCGACCTGCGGGTGGTACAGTTACTGTTGGGGCATTCGGATATTTCGACGACGCAAATCTATACCCACGTCGCCCGAGAACGCCTGAAGCATTTGCATGCGCAACATCATCCCCGCGGCTGAAAAACTTGCGCCGGCCGTAACTGCGTCATAATGTGGGCAGGTAATCGAACCGTATAAAGAAGAGGTGGCAAATGGCAAAGACAAATTTCGCGTATGAAAAGCGCCAGCGTGAGCTGGAAAAGAAGAAAAAAGCGGATGAAAAAGCCCGGCGCAAGGCCGAGCTGAAGCAGAACCCCGGCCTGGCCCAGGAAGGCGAGCTGGAGGAGATGGACGGCGATGCCGCCGACGACGGCGACACAGCAGCAGAGTAGACATGCGCGCTGTTTGTTCAAGTTGTTAATCAAATATTAGCAGTCGCCCACCAAGAAAAGCTATCTTGGGAGGGAGAGTATTGAGGGCCGTCATCGGTGGATGACGGCCCTTTTGCTTTTCAAATTCCGTATCGCGGGTTCGTCAACATCAGAATGCGATAGAAATAATACTAATTAATCAAAAGAAAAAAAATTAATGTTGACATTTATAGTTTCCCAAAAGCATACTTTAAAAAGCAATTGCCGTAATTAAACATTGCCGCTTTTTCTTGCGTTGTCTGGCGCAGGCGATTTGTGGCTGTTATGTCGCGTAGACAGATCCCCTTTTTTTAAATAAAAATATGACAATATTTCGACGAAATTGGATGGCCGCTGCGGCGTTCCCGCTGCTTTGCCTGTCCTTCTCACATGCTGGCGCAGTGGATGCCCCGCTACTGGCGGATGCTTATACTTTTCCCGGCAACATAGGAGCGGTCGATGCCAGCACGGGGGCGTCGCCGGGCCTGAACGTCGGAAACGGCAGCGTAGCCTATCTCCGGTTCAATATGGCGACGTTGCCATCTGGAATCACGCGCGCCAATGTCGCCAAGGCCACGCTGACGGTATGGGTCAGCAAGCGCACCAGCGCGACCAGCGCGCTCGCGGTGCAAGCGGTAACTGGCGCATGGCAGGAAGATACGTTGACACTGGGCGACCCTATACCTGCGCTCGGTACCCAGCTCATTGCGACCGCACTGGTACCGGCAGCGGGCAGTTATGTGTCATTCGATATCAGCGAACTGGCCAAGAGCTGGGTGGATTTTCCCGAGCAAAACTTTGGTCTGGGCATTACCTCAGTACGCAGTCAGCCCTCCATCACCTTCGTAATCGATAGCAAGGAAAACACCCTGACTGGCCACGCTGCACGGCTGGACATTACGCTCATGACGGAAGGCAAGCCTGGTGCTGTTGGCGCTACCGGCCCCGACGGTGCGGTCGGACTGCCTGGCGTCGCCGGTGGGAAGGGCGGCAAGGGCGACCCGGGCGCCGCCGGGATGGTCGGTGCCAAGGGCGACAAGGGCGACACTGGTGACGCCGGTGCGCAGGGCGCCATAGGCTTGATCGGCGCCAAGGGTGACAAAGGCGATATCGGCGACGCCGGTGCGTCAGGCGCGGCCGGCGTCAAAGGCGACAAGGGCGATGCGGGTACGCCTGGCGCGCAGGGCGCCGCCGGTATCAAAGGCGACAAGGGCGACGCGGGTGCAGCCGGCGCCCAGGGGATTGCCGGCGTCAAAGGCGCCCAGGGCGATGCGGGGGCGGCCGGCGCGCAGGGCGCGGCTGGTCCGAAGGGTGATGTCGGCGCGCAAGGCGCGCAAGGCGTGGCTGGCGTAAAAGGCAATCCAGGCGCGGCTGGCGCGACCGGTGCTACCGGGCCGACGGGATCTGCGGGGCCGCAAGGAGCCGCTGGTATCGCCGGCGCAGGCGGTATCCAGGGACCGAAGGGAAATACCGGTGATACCGGCGCCGGTGGCGCTCAAGGTCCGGCTGGCGCGGCCGGTGCTGCAGGCGGCGTGGCTGCCGGCGTGTTGGTTGATGTCAAGGGCGTCTGCGCGCAGAACTCTTGCGCCGCAGTATGCCCGTCCAGCGCGCCGCAGGCGGTGTCTGGTACATGCTCATTTGAAGCGATCGGTGGTCCCGAAAATAACTTCCCGCTGACCTGGATGGGTGTTGTGCGCCGCGGCGCGCTCGGCGATAGCTATTCCTGCAACTATGCCGCGCCGGGTCCAATCAGTGTCGGCAAAAAGGTCCTTTCGCAGGTCGCGTGCACGTCGAAATAAAAATGACCAAGAGACAACCTTCGCTCTGCCTCGGCTTTTTTCTCAATTGATGGATTTACTTTTTCAATAACAAAATGACAAAATTTCAAAAAAACTGGATAGTTGCTGCACTTTTCCCAATGTTTGGCCTGGCGTCGCATCATGCGGCAGCAGTCGATTCGCCATTGGTGGCCGATTCATATGTCTCGGCCACTGCAAACCCTCTTGCTGGCGCCGCATCCAGTTTGATGGTTGGCAATGGCAATTCCGCCTTCCTGCAGTTTGACATGGGGACCTTGCCAATCGGAACGATCGGCACCAAGGTGGCCAAGGCGACATTGACCGTATGGGTCAACAAAACGGATGTGGCCGGTGCACTCGATGTGCGCGCGGTGACTAACGCGTGGACCGAAGCCGGATTGGCGACTGGCACGCCGCCTGGCGTGGGCAGCAGCGTTGTCGCAACCACGCCGGTAAGCGATACCGGCCGCTACGTGTCGTTTGATATCAGCGAATTGGTGAAGACCTGGATCGACTATCCATCGCAAAACTTCGGGGTGAACATTGCCGCCTCCGCCGCAGACCCGGTTGCCGTGGTTGCGATCGATAGCAAGGAAAATACTTTGACCGGCCACACGGCAAGGCTCGACATTTCGCTGGAGCCGGTGGGCCCGGTGGGAGCAACCGGTGCGACCGGGCCGGCAGGTCCGGCCGGCGCGCAGGGTATCGCTGGCGCCCCGGGCGCCAAAGGCGACAAGGGTGACACCGGCGTGGCCGGCGTCAAAGGCGACAAAGGCGACAAGGGCGACACCGGCGTTGCCGGTATCCAGGGTGTCGCCGGCGCGGCCGGCGCCAAGGGCGACAAGGGCGACACTGGCTTGGCCGGTGCGCAAGGTGCCGCAGGCGCCAAGGGCGACAAGGGTGATGCCGGGGCCGCTGGTGTGCAAGGGGGCGCCGGTGCAAAAGGCGATAAGGGCGATACCGGTGTGGCCGGTGCGCAAGGCGTCGCTGGCGCCAAGGGCGACGCTGGCGTGGCCGGTACGCCAGGCGCGCAAGGCGGCGCAGGTCCAAAAGGCGATACTGGAGCGGCTGGTGCTCAGGGTATTGCTGGTGCAAAAGGTGACACCGGTGCGCCCGGCGCCACCGGCGCGACCGGACCGACCGGTCCTGCCGGCCAGCAAGGCGTGGCTGGTGCTACCGGCGCTACCGGTCCTCAAGGATTGAAAGGCAATACCGGCGCGACTGGCGCCACCGGTCCTCAGGGATCGACTGGCGCCACTGGTCCTGCGGGCATTGCGGGCGTGGGTATTCTGGTGGATACGGTCGCTACTTGCAGCTCGAATGTCTGTCTCGTGCAATGCGATATGGATCACATGACCCTGGTTAGCGGCACCTGCAGTTTTGAAGCCATCAACGGGCCTCAAAACAACTTCCCGTTGACGCAAACGGGTCTTATTCGTCACGATGGCATCGACGGTGATATCTTCGGCTGCACCTACGCGGCCCCGGGGCCGACCAGCGTAGGGAAGAAGGTGATTGCCGCCGCAATGTGCGTGTCAAAATCCGTATTGCGCACCATTAAGTAACGGCCGGGTTCTCCTGGTCAGGCGACGTCGCTGCGGGCTTTAATGTCGTGCAGCGGCTCGATGGCGTCCTGCAGCGCGGCCTCTTCTTCGTGGGCCTTGCCCTTGAAGAAGCGGGCGCAGCGCTTGCCCAGGCTGTCCAGGTAGGTGTAGGCCACCGGCACCACCACCAAGGTCAGCAGGGTGGAGGTGATCACCCCGCCGATCACCGCGCGGCCCATCGGCGCCTGCGTTTCGCCGCCGTCGCCCATGCCGATCGCCATCGGCAGCATGCCGAACACCATCGCCAGCGTGGTCATCACGATAGGCCGCAACCGCACCTGGCCGGCCGACATGATGGCTTCGTACTGGCCCATGCCGCCTTTCTGCGCATGGTTGGTAAAGTCCACCAGCAGGATCGCGTTCTTGGTCACCAGGCCCATCAGCATGATGAAGCCGATCACCGAGAAGATGTTCAGGGTGCTGCCGGTAATCAGCAGCGCCACCAGCACGCCGATCAGCGACAGCGGCAGCGACATCATGATCGCCACCGGCTGCAGGAAGCTGCCGAACTGCGAGGCCAGCACCAGGTAGATGAAGATCACCGCGATGCCCAGCGCGATCATGGCCGACGACATGCTTTCCTCCATGTCCTGCGCATTGCCGCCGACGTCGAAGCGCACGCCGGCCGGCAGCTCGATTTCCTTCATGGCCTTCTTGACGTCGCTGTCGACGTCGCCGCCCGGGCGGCCTTCGACACCGGCATACACCGCCACCCGGCGTTGCAGCGCCTGGCGCTTCAGCACTTGCGGGCTGAACGACGGCACGAAGTCCACCACCTGGCGCAGCGGCACCATCAGCGGGCGGCCGTCCGGCCCCAGCTTGCTGGAGGCCAGCGACAGGTCGGCCAGGTCGGCGACTTTCTGGCGGCCCGATTTCGGCAGCTGCACGTTGACGTCGTAGTTCTGGCCATCGTCGGCCAGGAAGTGGCTGGTGGTGTCGCCCGCCACGAACGGCCGCAGCGCGCTGCCGATCTGCTGCACCGACAGGCCCAGGTCGCTGGCCAGCTCATTGTTGATCTTGACCGTGGTCGACGGGTTGGCGCCTTCCTGGCTGTACTCCAGGTCGGCGATGCCCTTGATCTTGCGCATCTTGTCCATCAGGCGATGGGCCACCGCGTCCAGCTTGCCTTCGTCGGTGCCGAGGATGGCGATGAAGATCGGCTTCCAGCCCACCGACATGGTGATGCCGGCGATCTTGCTCAGGCGCGCGCGCACCACGCCTTCCAGCTCCTTCTGCGAGCGCCGCTTGGTGGTCTTGCGGTCCTGCAGCTTCATGTCGATCTGTGCGTTGTTGCGGCCGTCCTGGGTGCCGACCACCGAGATCACGCTGGCGATTTCAGGGAAGGCCTTCAGCGCCTCTTCGACCTGGTGCACCTTGTTGTCGGTGTACTCCAGGCTGGAGCCGACCGGGGTCTTCAGGTGCAGGTTGATCCAGCCGTTGTCCTGGTCGGGGAACATCTCGCCGCCTATCATCGGCACCAGCATCAGGCTGGCGACGAACAGGGTCGCGGCGAAGGCCAAGGTCAGCTTGCGCCAGCGCAGCGCCACGCCCAGCACCTTGCCGTACACCACGTGCAGGCGTTCGATGCCGCCTTCCACCCAGTGCATGAAGCGGCCCAGCCACGGCAGGTATTTGAAGCGGTCCTTGACCGGGTCCGGCCACACCGACGACAGCATCGGATCGAGCGTGAAGCTGACGAACAGCGACACCAGCACGGCCACCGCGACGGTGATGCCGAACTGCAGGAAGAAGCGGCCGATGATGCCCTGCATGAAGGCCACCGGGATGAACACGGCGACGATGGCGAAGGTGGTGGCCATCACGGCCAGGCCGATTTCATTGGTGCCGTCTTCGGCCGCGCGGCGGTGGTTCTTGCCCATGCCCAGGTGGCGCACGATGTTCTCGCGCACCACGATGGCGTCGTCGATCAGCAGGCCGATGCACAGCGACAGCGCCATCAGGGTCAGGAAGTTCAGCGTGAAGCCGAAGAACTTCATCGCGATGAAGCTGGCCATGACCGAGATCGGCAGGGTCAGGCCGGTGATGATGGTCGAGCGCCACGAGTGCAGGAAGAAGAACACGATGATCATCGTCAGCACCGCGCCTTCGATGATGGTTTCCTTCACGTTGTCGAGCTGGCTCTGCACCTTCAGCGATTCATCGTTCAGCACCGTCAGCGTGATGTCGGCCGGCAGCGTTTTCTGCAGATCGGCGGCGACCTTCTGGATGCGGCGGCCCACTTCGACCACGTTGGCGTCCTGCACCTTGGTGATGTCGATGGTGATGGCGCGCTTGCCGTTCAGGCGCGAGACCGACAGCTCTTCCTGCGCGCCGTCGATCACGGTGGCGACCTGCTCCAGGTAGACCGGACCGTTGGCGCGGCGCGCCACGATGATCTTGTTGAAGTCGCGGGCGTCCTTCATCTTGCCCTCGACCCGCACCAGCTGCTCGTTGCCGGCAAAGCTGATCGAGCCGGCCGGCAGGTTGGTGTTGGTGGCCTGGATGGCGTTGATCACTTCATCGACGCCGATCGCCTGCGCGTTGAGGTCGTTGGGACGCAGGCTGACCAGGATCTGGCGCGAGGCGGTGCCGTTCAGGCGCACCTGGCCGACGCCGGCCACGCCCTGGAAGCGCTTGCCGATCAGCTGGTCGGCCATGGTCGACAGGTCGCGCAGCGAATGGTCGGTGGCGGTCAGGCCGATCTGCGCGATCGGGCGGCTGTTCTCGCCCTCGAAGCGGACGATGAACGGATCCTTGGCTTCTTTCGGGAAGCGCGGGCGCACCTGCGCCACCTTGTCGCGCAAGTCCTGCATCGCCTTGTCCATATTGGTGGACAGTTCAAAGTCGATGTACAGGCCGGCGCGGCCTTCCCACGAATTGGCGCGCAGCGTCTTGATGCCGCTGACGGTGTTGACCACGTCTTCCAGCGGACGGGTGATGTCGTTCTCCACCGCTTCCGGCGACGCGCCCGGGTACTTGACTTCGATCAGCGCGCCCGGAATGTCGACGTTGGGCATGGACTCCAGGCCCAGTTCCCGATACGAGAACAGGCCCAGCACGACCAGCGCCACCATCACCATGGTGGCGAAGACGGGGTTCTGGATACTGGTTTTAGTGATCCACATGATTTAGCCCTTCTGTGCCAGCATGGCGGATTTGGCCGAATTGGCCGGCAAAGCCGGCGTGGCGACATTGGCCGGCAGCTTGACCTGGTTGCCCGGCTTGACGCCGTCGAGCTTGGAGACGATGACGTTGGCGCCCTGCGCCAGGCCGTCCACCACTTCGGCGTAGCCCTCGTCCTCGTTGCGCAGGCCCAGCTTGACCGGCTGCGCCACCACCTTGCCCTGTTCAATTTTGTACACCACCTGCTGGCCCTTCTCGGTGCGCAGCGCGGTCAGCGGCACGATAGGCATCACGGCGGAACGGTCGGTGACGATGCTGCCCTTGGCGAACATGCCGGCGCGCAGCGCGCTGTCGTCGTTCTTGACGGAGATGTAGACCAGCATCGCGCGCGAGCCGGTCTCGGTGGCCGGGTTGATGCGCGCCACCTTGCCGGCGAAGTCGCGGCCCTGGAAGCCGTCGACCTTGAACTTGACCTCCTGGCCCACCTTGACGCGCGGGATTTCCGAGGCCGGCACCTGCGCTTCAAGCGTCAGCTCGGACAGGTTGACGATGCTGTAGACCGGCATGTCCGGCGCCAGCTTTTCGCCGGCCTGCACGTGGCGCTTGCTGACCACGCCGCTGATGGGCGCCTTGATGACGCCGTCGTTCAGCGCGATGCGCGCGATCTCCACCATCGCCGCGGCCGACTTGACGTTGGCGCGCGCCAGGTCGACGCTGTTCTGCGTCGAATCGTAGGCGTTTTGCGAAATGTATTTTTGCTTGAGCAGGGCGCCGCTGTTGGTCTCGTTCTTGGTCGCCAGCGACAGCTTGGCCTGCGCTTCATCGAGCATCGCCTGCTGTTGTTGCAGGCGCGCGCGCAGGTCGGCCTGGTCGATGCGCGCCAGCACCTGGCCGGCGGACACCGCCATGCCTTCCTGCACCGTGGTGGCCTCCACCACGCCCGACACCTTGGACTTGATGGTGGCCGAACTCAGGGGCGCCAGCGAGCCGGATAAGGGCAAGCTGACCGCCAATGACCTGGCATCGATGGCCGCGATATCGCCGCTGGCCAGCTCGAAGATTTCCTGTTTCTTTTTATCGTCCTTGGCCGCCTGCGCGCTGGGCGGCGGGGCGTCCTTCTTGTGCATGACGGTCCAGCCGCCGCCGGCCAGGCCGATGACGATCAGCACCGCCAGCGGCTTGCGCCAGCGTTTGCTGCGCACCGTGGATTGTGGGGAGACGGGCAAGGTTTCTAGTTTCATATCGTTCTTCTATTAAAAGGTCGCCACGGCGCATATTGGCACTTTAGGAATTTTCAAGGCCGGCCGCCAGAGAAATGCGACAGGCCGTGAAAAAATACGGATGAACGGTAAAAACGCGGGATCAAGCGCGTTTGACGGAAGTCAATGGTCGATTCCCGTCAGCGGCAAGAATGGGCAAGGCCTGAGAGGGCGCTATGGGCGCTATGCCGGAGAGGGCCAGGTGGCACCAGCACACAAACGAGATGAGAGCGCGGGCGCAGATTTCCGCGCGATGGTTGCGCACACCAGCGACGCCTTGCTGCTGTTGCAGGATGGCCGCGTGGTGGCCAGCAATCCGGCCGCGCAAGCGCTGTTCGAGTGCGACCAGCCGGACCGCCTGCTGGGCCTGGGGCTGGTTGATTTGTCACCATTGCAGCAGGCCGAGGGCGTGCTGTCGGCGCGCGCGCTGGCCGATTTGATGGCCGATGCGCTACGCGACGGCAACCGCCAGTTCGAGTGGTGCTGCGTGGGTTGCGGCGGGCATCAGTTCTGGGCCGAGGTGCTGCTGACCGCGATCGGCCCGCAGCGCGTCTACGCGGTGATCCGCGACATCTCGGCCCGCAAGCAGGACCAGCTGGTGATGTACCTGGCCTTGCTGGCCGACGTCGCCGACCGCCGCCGCTCCGAGGAGCAGACCCGCCACCTGGCCGAGCATGATTTCCTGACCGACCTGCCGAACCGGGTGCTGCTGCTCGACCGCCTGAGCCTGGCGATGGCGGCGGCGCGGCGCAAGCGCAGCCGGCTGGCGATCCTGTTCCTCGATCTCGACCGTTTCAAAAACATCAACGATACGCTGGGCCACCACGTCGGCGACCAGCTGTTGCAGGAAGTGGCGGCGCGGCTGGTGCGCTGCGTGCGCAGCGTCGACACCGTCAGCCGCCAGGGCGGCGACGAGTTCGTCATCATGCTGCCCGAGATCGGCGGCGTCGACCAGGTGGCGCACGTGGCGGACACGGTGCTGCACGCGATCAGCCAGGAATTCGTGCTGGAGCCGCACCGGCTGCATGTGAGCACTTCGATCGGCATCAGCATCTACCCGGACGACGGCGCCGAGCACGACACCCTGATCCGTAACGCCGACCTGGCCATGTACCACGCCAAGGAAAACGGCCGCAACGGCTTCCAGTTCTTCAGTCCGGAAATGAATGCGCAGATCGTCGAGCGGGTGACGTTTGAAAACGACTTGCGGCGCGCGTTGCGCGAGCAGCAGTTCGTGCTGGAGTACGAGGCCCAGGTCGACATCGCCAGCGCGCGGCCGCTGGCGGCCGAGGCGCTGCTGCGCTGGCGCCATCCGACGCTGGGCCTGCTGCTGCCGGAGCGCTTCATCACGGTGGCCGAGGATTGCGGCCTGATGGTGCCGATCGGCCAATGGGTGCTGGAGCAGGCCTGCCGCGAGGCCAAACGCTGGCAGGACGCCGGCCATGCGCTGGCGGTGGCGGTCAACCTGTCGCAGACGCAGTTCTTGCAGCGTAACCTGGCCGACAGCATAGGCGCGGCGCTGGTCGCCTCGGGCCTGGCGCCGGAGCGGCTGGAGCTGGAGCTGACGGAAGCGATCATCATGAAGCACGTCGCCACCGCGCCCGACACCTTGCGCGCCTTGCGGGCGCTGGGGGTGCGGCTGGCGATCGATGATTTCGGCACCGGCTACACGCGCGTGGGCCACCTGCGCGAGTACCCGTTCGACAAGCTGAAGATAGACCGCACCTTCATCGGCGACATCGATGGCGCCATCGACGGCGCGCCGGCGCCGACGGTGGTGACGGCCATCATCGCGATGGCGCGCAGCCTGGGCCTGACGGTGCTGGCGGAAGGGGTGGAGACCGAGACGCAGCTGCACTTCCTGGCGCAGCAGGGCTGCCACCAGTTCCAGGGACGCTACGTGCGGAAGAACGGTTTTCTCGACGGCCTGGGCGGCCTGCTGGATGGCGCCAGCTAGGTCGTTCCCGCGAAAGCGGGAATCCATGCTGAGTTGACTGGCTGGCGTTCTATGGATTCTCGCCTGCGCGGGAACGACGCTACATGGCTTGGGCGCGGTCGCGCGCGCCGTACAGGCGCAGCCGCACCAGCACCTGGCCGTGGTCGGACGCTTCCGGCTTGTGCTGCAGCAGATGGTCGTTCAGATAAGTCACGTCCAGCACCTCGCCGACCGCGTAGCGCGAGGCCGGGTTGAATTCCTCCGACACCAGCACATGGTCGATGGTCATGTAGTGGCCTTCGTGGATGTTGGTGTAGCCGATCTGGCGCAGCGTGTCGCGGCCCAGCTGGATCTGGTTGCAATCGAACATGCGTCCGCTCAGCTCCTCGCCCGGCAGGCCGGCCGCGCCGGAGCCCATGACGATGGCGGTGGTGACGGCGTCGGCGGTGTCGTTGAAATCGCCCAGCACCACGCGCGGCCGGCGCGCGCTGCTTTCGAGCTGGCTGAGCAGGGCGCGCAAGGCCACCGCCTCGGTGCCGCGCCGTATCAGCGAGCGCAGGTTGGCTTGCGCGTATTGCAACGGATCGGTGTAGTCGTCGCCGCTGCTGTAGTCGGGCCGCTTGGATTTGAGGTGGATGACGATCACGTCGACGATGCGCTGGTCCGGCAGCAGCACCTGTGCGTGCAGCGGCGCACGGGCGAAGCGGTCGGCGTCGCGGCTGCCGGCCGGCAGCGCCACGCCGTCGGGGAAGGCGCGGTATTCGGCGGCCGGCGCCGCCAGCGGCAGGCGCGAAATCAGCGCCACCTGCGGCACCACGCGCGCGGCGCCGGTGCCCGGATCGGGCGCGGCGTCGAAGCCGGCCAGCGTGGCTTCGCGGTAGCGCGCGCTGTGCGCCAGCACGTCGCGCAGCGCCGCCAGCGAGAAAATTTCCTGCAAGCCGATCACGTCGGCGTCGAGCTGGTCCAGCTGCTGCGCGGTCCACAGGACTTTCGCTTGGTACTCGGCCGGCGTCAATGGCGGCAGATTGTCGTACAATTTCGCCCCAGGCTGGGAAAGATTGCAAACATTGAAAGTGGCAAAGCGAATTTCCTGCTGCATAATTAGAAACTCCCGATCGACATTACTTCACAAGCAGCGTATCACGCATGGCTAAAAAAGAGCACATCTCCGAGACCCCGGCAACGCAAATGCTGCGCAAACATAAGGTGGCCTTCAGCGAGCACCCCTACGACTACGAAGAACACGGCGGCACCACGGTGTCGGCGCGCGAACTGGGCGTGGATGAACACGCGGTGGTCAAGACCCTGGTCATGCAGGACGAGGCCGCTAAACCCTTGATTGTGCTGATGCACGGCGATTGCAAGGTCTCGACCAAAAACCTGGCGCGCGGCATCGGCTGCAAATCCGTCGAACCCTGCAAGCCGGAGGTGGCCACGCGCCACAGCGGCTACCAGATCGGCGGCACTTCGCCGTTCGGCACCCGCAAGGTGCTGCCGGTGTATGTCGAGGATAGCATTCTTGCGCTGGAAACGATTTATATCAATGGCGGCCGCAGGGGTTATCTGGTTGGCATCGCGCCGCAGGTGCTGGTCGATTTGTTGCAGGCCAGGCCGGTGCACTGCGCGCTGGCCGATTAGTTGGCTGCTTAGTTGGCTGCTTAGTTGGCTGATTAAGCGCCGGCAGTGTATATTCAGCGGCCCCCAACGGGCGCATGACTACTTTTGAGGAAATAATGAATACAGTTTGGATGACCGTCGCCGCCTATCTGATCGGCTCGATCTCGTTTGCCGTCGTGATGAGCAAGTTGTTCGGCATCGCCGATCCCCGCACCTACGGCTCGAAAAATCCCGGCGCCACCAACGTGTTGCGTAGCGGCAATAAGGCGGCCGCCATCATGACCCTGATCGGCGACGGCGCCAAGGGCTGGCTGGCGGTGTGGCTGGCGATCCGCTACCAGGATCAGTTGCAGATCGGCGACGCCACCATCGCGCTGGTGGCGATCGCGGTGTTCCTGGGCCACCTGTGGCCGGTGTTCTTCCGCTTCGTCGGCGGCAAGGGCGTGGCGACCGCGCTGGGCGTGCTGCTGGGCTTGAACCCATGGCTGGGCCTGGCCACCCTGGTGACCTGGCTGGCGGTGGCGTTCGCGTTCCGCTACTCGTCGCTGGCGGCGCTGGTGGCGGCGCTGTTCGCACCGTTCTACTACGGCCTGCTGTTCGGCGTCGAGCCGCAGCTGTTCGCGGTGTTCGTCATGAGCGCACTGTTGGCTTTCCGTCACAGCAAAAATATTTCAAACTTGCTGGCAGGTAAGGAAAGCCGCATCGGCAGCAAGAGCAAAGAAGCCGTCAAAGGCAAGAAAAAGTAAGGCCATCCCCCCATCCCGGCGCTTGATTTTGCGCCGGGTGTCGCCATATGCTGAAAATTACGTTTAGCAAAGGCACATCATGACCACTCCCCTGAAAATCGATTTCGTCTCCGACGTTTCCTGCCCGTGGTGCGCCATCGGCCTTAAGTCGCTGGACCAGGCGCTGGCCAATATCGGCGACGCGGCGGCAGTGAGCATGCACTTCCAGCCTTTCGAGCTGAATCCCAATATGGGCCCCGAGGGCCAGGACATCGTCGAGCACCTGACCGAGAAATACGGTTCGACCCCGTCGCAGCAGGAACAGGCGCGCGAGATGATACGCGCGCGCGGCGCCGAAGTCGGCTTCGATTTCGCCATGGGCAAGCGCAGCCGCATCTACAACACCTTCGACGCCCACCGCCTGCTGCACTGGGCCGAGTCTGAGGGCGAGGGCAAGCAGAAGGAGCTGAAGGAAGCGCTGTTCGGCGCCTACTTCACCAAGGGCGACGATCCCAGCTCGCACGACGTGCTGCTGCGCGTGGCCGGCGAAGTGGGGCTGGACACCGGCGTCGCCGCCGAGGTGCTGCAATCGAACCAGTACGCCGACGAGGTGCGCGAGCGCGAGCAGTTCTTCCAGCGCCACGGCATCAACTCGGTGCCGGCCGTGATCATCAACGAGCGCCACCTGATTTCCGGCGGCCAGCCGGCCGAGGTGTTTGAAAAGGCGCTGCGCGAAATCATGGCGCAAGCGGCTTAAAAAATGCTGGACGCGGCGGGGGCAAGTGCTCCCGCCGCCCCTGTTTTGCGATAAACTGATCGGGTAGCACCATAGTTCGGCCCCGCTTCATGCCGGGAGCCCAAAAAAGATCGACGTCGCTACAGGGAGGCCTATGCTGGCCGCAGAAAAAGTACACACGCTGTCCATCGCCCGTCCGCAGGCCGACCAGTTCCGGCTGGCCGCACTGCACCGCTACCACATCCTCGATACCCCCGCCTGCGAAGACTTCAGCTTCCTCACCGAGCTGGCCGCCAAAGTGTGCGAGGTGCCGTATGCCTTCATCTCGCTGGTCGACGCCGAGCGCGTCTGGATCAAGTCCTGCGCCGGCATGCAGCTGGGCGAGCTGCCGCGCGGCGAGAGCTACTGCTCGCTGGCGGTGCTGGGCCAGGCCGCCACCGAAATCCCCGACCTGACGCTGGACTTCCGCACCGCCCACATGGCGCTGACGGTCGACGCGCCTTACATGCGCATGTACAGCAGCGTGGCGCTGACCTCGTCCGACGGTTTCGCCATCGGCACCTTGTGCGTGATGGACACCAAGCCGGGCGGCCTGAGTGCCGAACAGCGCGCCACGCTGGTCAAGCTGGCGCGCCAGGTGATGGCGCTGATCGAACTGCGCGCCAACGAGAAGGCGCTGGAATCCACCGTGCGCGAGCTGGAGCAGCTGGCCACCACCGACGAGCTGACCGGCCTGCACAACCGCCGCTCGCTGCTGCACCGCCTGAAGTTCGAGACCGCGCGCGCCAAGCGCTTCCGCTCGCCGCTGTCGGCGGTGATGATAGACCTCGACCACTTCAAGCAGATCAACGACGAATACGGCCACGCGGTCGGCGACCAGGTGCTGGCCAGCGTCGGCCTGCTGCTGCGCGAGAGCGTGCGCGTGATCGACGTGCCGGGCCGCTACGGCGGCGAAGAGCTGTGCGTGATCCTGCCGAACACGCCGGTCGAAGGCGCCTGCAAGTTCGCCGAAACGCTGCGCTCCAAGATCGAAGCGCAGCTGCACTACGCCGGCCCGCGCCTGCTGCCGGTGACGGCCAGCATCGGCGTGGGTTCGTTCGACCACATGGAAATCAGCGACGCGGAAAGCCTGCTGCGCCAGGCCGACGCCGCGCTGTACCGCGCCAAGCACGCCGGCCGCAACCGCGTGGAATGCGGCCCCACCTGACACTGAAAGGAAGTCCCCATGCCTACCGCCAGCTGGAACGGCGTCGTCATCGCCGAGGCGAAGGACGACGAAGTTGAAATCGTCGAGAACAACGTCTACTTCCCGCCGTCCAGCGTCAAGACGGAGTACCTGCAGGCGAGCGCGCACACTTCGCGTTGTCCGTGGAAGGGCCTGGCCAGTTACTACAGCCTGAACGTCAACGGCAAGGTCAACGAGAACGCCGCCTGGTACTACCCGGCGCCGTCCGAGAAGGCCGCGCAGATCAAGGACCATGTGGCGTTCTGGCGCGGCGTGGACGTGCAGCGCTAGATAGCTACGTGGACAATATCACCCACAGCATTATCGGTTTCGGCGTTGGAGAACTGGTGCACCGCAGCCTGCCCGACGAGGCGGATGCGCCGTCGCAGCGGGTGCGGCACCGGCTGTTGCTGGTGGCCTGCGCGCTGGCCAGCAATTTTCCCGATCTCGACCTGGTCCTGAACAAGCTGCTGCCCGATCCGCTGGGCTATCTGCTGCATCATCGCGGCCATACGCATACGGCCTTGCTGGCGTTGCCGCAGGCCTTGCTGCTGGCGGCGTTGCTGTGGTTCTGCTGGCCGGCGGCGCGCGCGCTGCTGAAGGCCAGCCGCTCGGCGCGGCTCGGCCTGGCCTTGAGCGTGGGGCTGGGCTTCGCGCTGCACCTGCTGATGGACTTCACCAATTCCTACGGCATCCATCCGTGGTATCCGTTCACCGGGCGCTGGTTCTATGGCGACATGGTGTTCATCGTCGAGCCGCTGTTCTGGGTGGCGATCGGCGTGCCGATGGCGCTCATCATGCGCTGGCGTTCCTTGCGCATGCTCGGCCTGGCCTGCCTGTTCGCCGCGTTGGTGGTGTTCGCGGCCAAGGGCTATCTGGCGTGGACGTCGTTTGCCGCGTTGCTGTTGATCGCGGCCGCTTGCGGCGCGATGCAGTGGCGCGCCGGCGCGCGCGGCCGCGCGGGCCTGGTGCTGGCGCTGGTGGTCAGCGCCGGCTTCATCGCGCTGCAGGGCGTGGCCTCGCATTACGGACGCGAGCAAATCACGGCCGCGTTGCTGAAGGCCGATCCGGGCGTGCGCGTGATGGATGTGGCGATGACGGCGTTCCCGTCGCAGCCCTTGTGCTGGTCGTATGCCAGCGTGGAGGCCAACGAGAAGCAGGGCTACTACCGCCTGCGGCGCGGCGTGGCCAGCTTGGCGCCGGAGTGGCTGGCGCCGCTGGCTTGTCCGGCGGGCCTGGTCGGAGCGCCGGAGCAGGTGCTGGCCTTGTCGCCGGGCGTGCAGCAATTCGGCACGGTGCTGTCCAGCCTGACGGCGCTGCGCATGCTGAAGGATGAGAACTGCCAGGTGGATGCCTGGCTGCGTTTCGCCCGCATGCCGGCGCTGATGTTGGCGACCGGCGAGCTGGCCGACTATCGCTTCGCGACTACCCCGCGCGGGAACTTCACGACGCTGCATGCAACGCAGGCCGGGCCATGTCCGGCGGGCGTGCCCGGCTGGGGCTACCCGCGTGAGGATTTATTGTCGCTGCACCCGCCAGGCAAGCTTTAAGCCGTCTTTGTTTAAGCAGCTTTTTGCAGCACGCTGAAGTCGGTCGATACCGCCAGCTCCAGCCACTGCGCCATCTCGGTTTCGACGAACTGGTTCTTGGCGCGCACGCGTTCCACCGTGTCCGAGCCCAGTTGCAGGCGCACCGGCGGCGTGGCGCTGTCGGCCAGTTGCAGCAGGGCGTCGGCCAATTTGGCCGGATCGCCCGGCTGCTGGTGATTGACGCCGGCCGCGAACTCGCGCATCGCGCCCACGGTGGCGGCGTAGTCTTCGATGCGGCTGTGGGTGGACACCAGCGACGAGGCGTCGAGGAAATCGGTGCGGAAGAAGCCCGGCTCCACCACCGTCACATGGATGCCCAGCGGCGCCATTTCCATCGCCAGCGCCTCGCTCAAGCCTTCGACCGCGAACTTGGTCGAGCTGTACAGGCCCCAGCCGGCATAGGCCGAATAACCACCCACCGACGAGATGTTGATGACATGGCCGCCGCCTTGCTTGCGCATCGCCGGCAGCACGGCGCGGGTGACGTTGAGCAGGCCGAAGACGTTGGTGTCGTACAGCGCGCGCACTTCCTCGGCGCTGGCTTCCTCCACCGCGCCCAGCAGGCCGTAGCCGGCGTTGTTGACCAGCACATCAATGCGGCCGAAGCGCGCAATCGCTTGCTGGGCGGCGGTGATCGCTTGCGCTTCCAGTTTGACGTCCAGCCGCAAGGCCAGTAGATTCGGATGCTCGCCCAGGACGGCGGTGACGGATTGCGGATCGCGGGCGGTGGCGACCACGAAGTCGCCGCGTGCCAGCGCTTTTTGCGCCGTCAGCATGCCGAAGCCACGGGATGCGCCGGTGATGAACCATACTTTTTGTGCAGTGCCAGTCATGATCGTTTCCTTGGTGTGTGGTGAGTTGGTGATGCCAGTGTAGGCATGACCGACCTGCTACACTAGCCATAGGAAAGCTGTTTGATTATCACCTTTTGGTTGTAAATATGGATAAAGCCAGGGTTGTCAGTCTGTTCATCGGCGTGGTGCGCGCCAAGAGCTTCAGCCAGGCGGCGGTGGACGCCGGCCTGACGCCGCAGGCCGTCAGCAAGGCGGTGCGGCAGCTGGAAGATCATCTGGGCGTGCGCCTGTTCCACCGCACCACCCGCAGCCTGAGCCTGACGGAGGAGGGCGCGCGCCTGTTCGAGCTGGCCAACCCCGGCCTGCGCCTGTTGGACGAGGCGCTGGACCACATCCAGAACAGCCGCCTCGAAGTGGACGGCCTGATCCGCGTGGTCGCGCCCATGTCGATCGGCAATACGATCCTTGTGCCGCTGCTGCCGGAGTTCCAGCGGCGCTATCCGGGCGCGCATTTCGATGTGCAGCTGGACGACCATTTCACCGACCTGGTGGAGAGCAAGATCGACGTCGGCTTCCGCGCCGGCAATCCGCCCGAGCGCAACCTGATTTCCCGCAAGCTGGGCGAGATCCTGCTGGTGCCCTGCGCCACGCCCGGCTATCTGGCCCTGCACGGCACGCCGCAGACGGTGGCGGATTTGCAGCAGCATCGCTGCACCGGCTTCCTCCACCCTTCCACCGGCCGCGTGATGGCGTGGGAATTGCAAGTGGACGGCGCCACGGTCTACCAGGAGATGCCGGCTGTGGCCAGGTTCAATACGGTGGAGGGGGAGTTGACGGCGGTGCTGAACGGCCTGGGCATCGGCCAGCTGCCGGTCTTCATGGTCGAGGCCGAGCTGGCCAGCGGCGCGCTGGTGCCGCTGCTGTCACAGACGGCCACGTCCAACAGCGGTGTGTTCATGTACTACCAGCAACGCACCTTGATGCCGCTGCGGGTGCGGCACTTCATCGATTTCGTCGCGGAGCGGGCGCCGCAAAGGCTGGCGGGGCAGCGCGCCGCGCTTGCCTAGCGGTATCGTGTCGCGTGTTTGCCACAAAAAGGCCTAAAATCAAGTGGTATAGGCCACTTTTGGACTAGATGGTTGGCACGACAATTGCATTGCCCTCCAGAAAGGTAGAAGATCGTTAAACATGGAGGCTGTTATGAATACCGCAACTGAACAAAAAACAACGAACAATGTAATCCACGAATCGGCGTCGGACGAGCACCGTCTGCGCAGCGAGCGCATCGCCGCGCGCGGCGTGCGCCTGGGCAAGGGCAAGATCAAGTACCTGCTGGCGCTGGCCGGTCTTGCCGTGCTGGCATCCGTCGCGTTCGCCCAGAGTTAAACGACTTTGATGTCGTCCAGCGGCCAGCGCGGCCGCACGTTGAACGAGTAGTCTTTCTTTGCCGCGTCCGGGTTGATCATCAAGCGCATGGCCCCGGCGAAGGCGATCATCGCGCCGTTATCCGTGCAAAATTCCAGTTCAGGGTAGTAGACCTTGAACTTCTTCTTGGCCGCCGCCTCGTTCAGCGAAGCGCGCAGCTGCGAATTGGCGCCCACGCCGCCCGCGATCACCAGCCGCTTCAGGCCGGTGTGCTTGAGTGCGGAGATGCACTTCGCCGTCAGCACGTCGACGATCGCGTCGACGAAGCCGCGCGCGATGTTGGCCTTGTCCTGCTCGCAGATATTGGCGATGACTTTTTCTTCGTGGTTCTTCACCACCGTCAGCACCGCCGTCTTCAGGCCGGAGAAGCTGAAATTGAAATCCTTGGTATGCAGCATCGGGCGCGGCAGCTTGTAGGCCGTCGGGTCGCCGAACTCGGCCAGGCGCGAAATCGCCGGACCGCCCGGGTAGCCCAGGCCCAGCAGCTTGGCCGATTTGTCGAAGGCTTCACCGGCGGCGTCGTCCAAGGTTTCGCCCAGCAGCGTGTACTGGCCGACGCCGTCCACCCGCATCAGCTGCGTGTGGCCGCCCGAAACCAGCAGCGCGATGAAGGGGAATTCCGGCGGCTGCGACGCCAGCAGCGGCGAAAGCAAATGGCCTTCCAGGTGGTGCACGCCCAGCACCGGCTTGTCCAGCGCCAGGCCCAGGCTGCAGGCGACCGAGGAGCCGACCAGCAGCGCACCCGCCAGGCCGGGGCCTTGGGTGTAGGCGATGGCGTCGATGTCGGCCAGCGTCTTGCCGGCGCCTTCCAGCGTCTGCGTCAGCAGCGGGATGGCGCGGCGGATGTGGTCGCGCGAGGCCAGTTCCGGCACCACGCCGCCGTACTCTTCATGCATCGCCACTTGCGAATACAGGGCGTGGGACAACAGGCCGTGTTGCGTGTCGTACAGCGCAAGGCCGGTTTCGTCACAGGAGGATTCGACGCCGAGAACGATCATGAAGGGTGCACAAATGAAAAGGGGAATCCGCCATTGTAATGGAAAGTGCGTGCAAGCATGCACCACGGCGGGTCCGCACCGCACTGGCAAAGTGCGGAATTTTGCCGTTCGGTCAGGATAGGCGGCGTTTTTCGTGGCACCGGTTTTGCTTAGACAACTGATGGAAGTTGACTAGGGAGGCGCGCGATGTCCGGACAATGGAAGCTGATTTGCAAACTCAAGGATGTGCCCATGAGCGGCGCGCGCCTGGTGCCGCGCGGCCTGGCCTGGCAGGAATTGCCGGGCGTGGCGTTGTTCCGCACCGGCGAGGAGCAGGTGCATGCGGTGCTGGAATGCGGCGACGTCGAGCCGCGCGACAGCGATGCGCGCCGTTACTCGGTCAAGGTGGAGGACTGCAAGGTCTATCTGGATCTCGATGAACTGAGCGCCCCGGCCAGCCAGGCCGAAGCGGCGCTGGCGGGGTCTTTCGGCGTGGCCACCAGGGTGATGGCCTTCGGCTGAGCGCCCGCTTTCCCCCACTGCAGAAGGGGTCAGACCCCGTACGGGGTCTGACCCCGGCCGTCGCGGGGTGCGGGGGTCACGGGCGGTTCTTCAACTGCTTGTGCGCGTCCAGCAGCATCTTCTCGGTGGTTTCCCAGTCGATGCAGCCGTCGGTGACGGAGCAGCCGTACTTCAGCTGGCTCAGGTCCGCCGGGATCTTCTGGTTGCCGCCGACGATGTTGGACTCGATCATCACGCCCACCAGCGACTGGTTGCCCTGCGCGATCTGGTGGATGACGTCGGCCATCACCAGCGGTTGCAGTTCCGGCTTCTTGTAGCTGTTGGCGTGCGAGCAGTCGACCACCAGGTTGGCCGGCAGCTTGGCCTTGGCCAGCGCCTGCTCGGCGATCGCGATCGATACCGAATCGTAGTTCGGACGGCCGTCGCCGCCGCGCAGCACCACGTGGCCGTAGGCGTTGCCGCGCGTGCGCACGATCGCCACATTGCCCTGCGCGTTGATGCCCAGGAAGGAATGCGGATGCGCCGACGACAGGATGGCGTTGATGGCGATGCTGATGTCGCCGTCGGTGCCGTTCTTGAAGCCCACCGGCGTGGATAAACCGGACGACATCTCGCGGTGGGTCTGCGATTCGGTGGTGCGGGCGCCGATGGCGGTCCAGGCGATCAGGTCGCCCAGGTATTGCGGCGAGATCGGATCGAGCGCCTCGGTGGCGGTCGGCAGGCCCAGCTCGCACACATCCAGCAGGAACTGGCGCGCCTTTTCCATGCCGACGTTGACGCGGAAGGAATCGTCCATGTCCGGATCGTTGATATAGCCCTTCCAGCCGGTGGTGGTGCGCGGCTTTTCGAAATACACGCGCATCACCAGCAGCATGGTGTCGGCCACTTCAGCTTGCAGGGCTTTCAGGCGGCGGGCGTAATCCAGGCCGGCCACGGGATCGTGGATCGAGCATGGACCGACGACCACGAACAGGCGCTTGTCCTGGCGGTCGATGATGTTGCGCAGGGCTTCGCGGCCCTTCATCACGGTGTCCGAGGCGCTGTCGGTCAGCGGCAGCTTGCTGTGCAAGGCTTCCGGCGACGGCATCGGCGCGAACGAGGTGACGTTGATGTTTTCGATATCTGGGGAGATCATGATTCTCTACGTATATTTATTGCGGGGGAGGGATAGTGTAGCCGAAATGCGGCCGACTGGTTTAAGCTGACGTCATGACGACACACACCACCGAACCATTCCTGGCCGCACGTTTCATCAAAGAAATAGGCCGCGGCAAAAACGGCGCCCGCAGCATGAACCGCGACGACGCCCACGATCTGTACCAAGCCATGTTGGACGGCCGCGTTTCCGAGCTGGAGCTGGGCGGCATTTTGCTGGCCATGCGCATCAAGGGCGAGTCGGTGGAAGAGATCGCCGGCTTCCTCGATGCGGCCGAGGCCTCTTTCGAACCGCTCAGCGCGCCGCCCGGCCAGTTCGCCCCGGTCTGCATCCCGACCTACAACGGCGCCCGCAAGATGGCCAACCTGACGCCGCTGCTGGCGTTGCTGCTGGCGCGCGAAGGCGTGCCGGTGCTGGTGCACGGCGTGGCGCATGACGCCGGGCGCGTCGCCACGGCCGAGGTGTTCGAGGCGCTGGGCCTGCCCGCCGCGCGCCATCGGTCCGAGGCGGAGGAGGCCATGTCGCAGGGGCATCCGGCCTTCATCACCATCGACGTGCTGGCGCCCAAGCTGGCTTACCTGCTGTCGCTGCGGCGCCGCCTGGGCGTGCGCAATTCGACCCACACGCTGGTCAAGATCATGCAGCCGTTCGCCGGACCGGCGCTGCGGCTGGTGTCGTACACGCATCCCGAGTATCTGGAGATGCTGGGCGAGTACTTCACCACGGCGGCCCTGCCGGAGCGCGGCGACGCCTTCCTGATGCGCGGCACCGAGGGCGAAACCGTGGCCAACGCCAACAAGGCGCAGCAGATCGACTGGTTCCACGGCGGCCTGCGCACCACGCTGGTGCCCAAGCAGACCTCGGTAGGCGAACTGCCGTTGCTGCCGGAAGACAAGGATGCGGCCACCACGGCGGCCTGGATCCAGTCGGTGCTGGACGGCGACGTGCCGGTGCCGCCATCGATCGCCGAGCAGGTGGCGCAGTGCATGCTGGTGTCGCGCACCTTGCAGTCGCGCCAGCGGGTGAGCGAGCCGATCGAGTAAGGCAATGAGAGTTCAAGTACAATCTCGCCCCTGTCATTCCCGCGTAGGCGGGAATCCATAGACCGCTTGCCTTCAAGCAAAGTATAGATTCCCGCCTGCGCGGGAATGACGGACATTTACTCTGATTGGAATGAAGATGGCAAAGTTTGATGTAGCGGTAATCGGCGCGGGCGCGGCCGGCATGATGTGTGCGGCGACGGCGGCCCAGCGCGGCAAGCGCGTGGTGCTGATCGACCACGCCACCAAGCTGGCGGAAAAAATCCGCATCTCCGGCGGCGGCCGCTGCAACTTCACCAATATCAACGCTGGTCCGGCCAACTTCCTGTCCGAGAATCCGCACTTCTGCAAGAGCGCGCTGTCGCGCTACACCGCCGCCGACTTCGTCGCGCTGGTGAAGAAGCACCGCATCGGCTACCACGAGAAACATCGCGGCCAGCTGTTCTGCGACGACTCCGCCGAGCAGATCATCGACATGCTGAAAGACGAATGCTCGGCCGGCGACGTGCACTGGCGCATGCCGTGCAAGGTCACCAGCCTGGCGCAGGCGGACGAGGGTGGCTTTGTGCTGCAAACCGACACCGGTGAAATTGAGGCCGACAGCGTGGTCATCGCCACCGGCGGCCTGTCGATCGCCAAGATCGGCGCGACCGACTTTGGCTACCGCATCGCCGAGCAGTTCGAGCTGCGCATGGTCGAGACGCGCCCGGCGCTGGTGCCGCTGACCTTCGACCCGCAGCAATGGGCGCCGTTCGTGGAAATGGCCGGCATCGCGCTGGAAGTGGACGTGGAAACCGGCTCCTTCAAGGGCCGCAACCCGACCGGCGGCCGCTTCCGCGAAGACCTGCTGTTCACCCACCGCGGCCTGTCCGGCCCGGCGATCCTGCAGATTTCCTCGTACTGGACGCCGGGCACGCCCATCGTCATCAACCTGATTCCCGAGCTGGACCTGGCCGCCACGCTGATCGAAGGCAAGGGCACGATCAAGAAGCAGCTGGGCAATGTGCTGTCGCAATGGCTGCCGGCGCGCCTGGCGGAAGGCTTGCTGCTGGCGCACGGTTTCGCGCTGGACGCCCGCCTGGCCGACCTGCCCGACGCGCAGCTGCGCAAGCTGGGCGCGGCCGTCAACCAGTGGACCATCACCCCCAACGGCTCGGAAGGCTACAAGAAAGCCGAAGTCACGCGCGGCGGCGTCGACACCCGCGAGCTGTCGCAGCAGAGCATGATGGCCAATAAAGTGCCGGGCCTGTACTTCATCGGCGAGGCGGTGGATGTCACCGGCTGGCTGGGCGGCTACAATTTCCAGTGGGCATGGGCATCCGGTGTGGCGGCGGGGCAAGCAGTCTGATATACTGACTGTCTCTGGAAGTTAGTGGCGTCACGCAATCGTTGAAGTTCCTGAAAGATTGCACCATACGCCGCGTTGTTTTTGCAGTCAAAGCCTTACGGCTGGCCGTTCAGATGGCCAGGCGTCTTCCATTTTCCTGCAAAAGCTGCTATAGTCTCTTTCTCCCTATAACCTCAAACGGTTTGAATTTTTACATGACCACTATTCGCCTTAAAGAAAACGAGCCGTTCGAAGTCGCAATGCGTCGCTTCAAACGCACCATCGAAAAAACCGGTCTGCTGACCGAACTGCGTGCACGCGAGTTCTACGAAAAGCCAACGGCTGAGCGTAAGCGCAAGCTGGCAGCTGCAGTGAAGCGTCACTACAAGCGCATCCGCAGCCAGCAACTGCCGAAAAAACTCTTCTAAGACTGCTCTGCAGACTCAACCCGGCAGTATGGCGCTCACGCCTCGGGTTGTATCTCGCTGCATCTAAGAGAATGCCCGCCCCGGTTCGCCGCGGCGGGTTTTCGCATTTTTACTCCAACAATTTTTTGAGAGAAACGCCATGGGCTTGAAAGAACAAATCACCGAAGACATGAAAAACGCCATGCGCGCCAAGGAAGCCGGCCGTCTGTCGACCATCCGCCTGATCCTGGCGGAAATCAAGCGCAAGGAAGTGGACGAGCGCATCGAAGTCAGCGACGAGCAGACCGTGGCCATCGTTGAAAAAATGATCAAGCAGCGCAAGGATTCGATCACCCAGTTCGAAGCCGGCGGCCGCGCCGACCTGGCTGACATCGAAAAAGCCGAACTGGTGGTGCTGACCGCCTACATGCCTGCCGGCCTGTCCGACGAGGAAATCGCCGCCGAAGTGGCCGCCGCCGTGGCCGCCTCGGGCGCCGCCGGTCCGCAGGACATGGGTAAGGTCATGGCCATCGTCAAGCCCAAGCTGGCTGGCCGCGCCGACATGACCGTGGTGTCCGCACTGGTCAAGAAAGCACTGACCCCGGCATAATGCGCCGGTAGTTTCCTCCGCCGCAGCTTGATCCGTGTCAAAACCGGATAGTCGCGGCGGTATAGTCTGATCCATAACAAGACCGCATAGCCCTGTGATTCCACAATCCTTTATTTCTGATTTGCTGAACCGGGTCGACATCGTCGACGTGGTCGGACGTTATGTGCAGCTGAAAAAGGGCGGCGCGAATTTCATGGGCCTGTGCCCGTTTCATAACGAAAAATCGCCCAGTTTCACGGTCAGCCCGACCAAGCAGTTTTACCACTGCTTCGGCTGCGGCGCCCACGGCACCTCGATCGGCTTCCTGATCGAATACTCCGGCATGGGCTTTGTCGACGCCGTCAAAGACCTGGCGCAAAACGTCGGCATGGTGGTGCCCGAGCAGGACGACAAGATTCCGCCGGCCCAGCGCGCGCAAATGGCCGCGCAGAGCCTGGCATTGACCGAGGCGATGACGCGCGCCAGCGACTTTTACCGCGCCCAACTGCGCGGCGCCACCGACGCCATCGCCTACCTGAAGAATCGCGGCCTGACCGGCGAGATCGCCGCCCGCTTCGGCCTGGGCTACGCGCCGGCCGGCTGGGACAATCTGCGCTCGATCTTCCCCGACTACGAAGTGGTGGCGCTGGCCGAGGCCGGCCTGGTGATCGACAAGGTGGACGAGGACGGCGGCAACCGAAAACGCTACGACCGCTTCCGCGAGCGCGTGATGTTTCCGATTAAAAACACCAAAGGCCAGGTCATCGCCTTTGGCGGCCGGGTCCTCGACCACGGTGAACCGAAGTACTTGAATTCTCCGGAAACGCCTTTATTTTCAAAGGGATTCGAGCTGTATGGCTTGTTCGAAGCGCGCCAGGCGATCCGCGATGCGGGTTATGTGCTGGTGACGGAAGGCTATATGGATGTGGTGGCGCTGGCGCAGATGGGCTTCCCGCAAGCCGTCGCGACCTTGGGCACCGCCTGCACCACCCACCACGTACAGAAATTGTTGCGTCAAACCGACACGGTGATTTTCAGTTTCGACGGCGACAAGGCCGGCCGCCGCGCCGCACGGCGCGCGCTGGAAGCCTGTCTGCCGCACGTGACGGACAACAAGACCATCAAATTCCTGTTCCTGCCGACCGAGCACGACCCGGACAGCTACGTCCGCGCCCATGGCAAGGAAGCGTTCGAACAGGAGATTCACGAAGCGATGCCGCTGTCGCAGTTCCTGGTCAAGGAAGCGGTCGGCGAGCATGATTTGCAGAGTCCTGAAGGCAGGGCGCGCGCGCAGTTCGACGCCAAGCCGATGTTGCAATCGATGACGCCGACCGCGTTGCGCCTGCAGATCGTGCGCGGCCTGGCGCAGTTGACGCAGACCACGCCGTCCGAGATCGAGGCGCTGTTCGAGCTGGCCAAGCCGGTCGCCATCGCCCGCCAGGCGCCGCCGCGCACCGGTCGTCCGGTGCCGGTCGGGCTGGAATTGCAGATCGTGCGGCTGTTGGTGGCGCATCCGCCGCTGGCGCTGGACGTCGACGCCTCGGCGCTGGCGGCGTTCCAGTACTTCGGCGCCGATCCGGCCGAGCGGCTGGCGCAGCTGGTGGCGTCGGCCCAGTCGCTGGGGCCGAACGGCAGTTTCGCCGCCTTCGCCCAGCATCTGAAGTCGCAGGGCGACGAGTACGACGGCATCATCGGCGAGATCGTCAAGGAGTCGGAATCGGATTTCGACGCAGTGCGGCTGTTCCTGCGCGGCGCGATCCGCCAGGTGAAGAACGACGCCCTGAAGCAGGAGTTGAGCCAGTTGTTCGCGGCCGGCCTGTCGTCCGACGAGATCGGCGTGCGCTACCGGGAGTTGACGGCGCAGCAAGATCAACTGTTGCGCGAGGCGGAAGCGGAGTTAGCCAACCGATAATGTTGCAGGTCGTTTTGTATAGTAATGTTTCTGTCATGGTTGCGGTGCTGGGAAGTGGCTTCTGCCCTCTGGAAATTGAAAAGTGACGTGCTATAATAAAACGCTAAGTGTTGTATGTTTTGGCATCGTTTTTCAGTTCAGAGTGTGTTTGTTTTCAGTAAGTTAGGCTCTTGATCGGCATGGAAAGACAGGTGTCGGCGGCCAGGGCCAGCTTTGGTTGAGTCAGCGCGCTACGGCGGCGCTGTATAGCGAGCGTTCCGTTCGCTTTCCAACCTAGTCATGGTTTCTTGCCCCCACGCACGTGTCTGATGCAGTAGAATTTCCGCCATGAGAGGGTGGAGTTCTGTTGAGGCCGGTCGGCCCGACCAGGTGTAAGTAAGTCGTAGTATTGTCGGACTTGTGCAGTCGGCATGTTCGAAGACGTAGGCCCGCGAGGGCCGCAAGAAACTTTATCCTAAATAAGCAAGTCGTTGTGTAATCGAAAGCGCCTGTGCCAATCAAGAAACCTGAATCCCAAGCGGCTGTAAAGCCGAGCAAAGTGACCGCAAAATCCGCCAAGACAGCGGATAAGTCGGAAACGCGTGTCGCCAGCAACCCGCCAGCGGTCAGCCAGACCACCGACGCGGCCACGCTCGCTGCCATCGATACCTCGGGCTACGTGCTGCCGTCGGTCAAAGTGCCGGGCCGGCGCGGGCGCAAGCCAAAAGAATTCCAGCCAGAAAACGACGAAGTCGCCGCGCTGAACGCGGTAGAACGCGCCGAACTGAAGGCGGTCGACAAGGCCAAGGCCAAGGACCGCAAGGCCAAGGAAAAAGCGCTGCTGAAGGACGCTTTCTCGTCGGACACGGAAGCCACCGAGGAAGAACTCGAACGCCGCCGCCAGAAACTCAAGACCCTGATCAAGTTCGGCAAGGAACGTGGATTCCTCACGTACGCCGAGATCAATGACCACCTGCCTGAAAATATCGTCGATCCGGAAGCGATCGAGGGCATTATCGGCACCTTCAACGACATGGGCATCGCCGTCTACGAGCACGCGCCGGACGCCGAGACCCTGCTGCTGTCGGACAACGTCGCCACCGTCACCAGCGACGACGAAGCCGAAGCGGCCGCCGAAGCGGCGCTGTCGACCGTCGACTCCGATTTCGGCCGCACCACCGACCCGGTGCGCATGTATATGCGCGAGATGGGCTCGGTCGAGCTGCTGACCCGCGAAGGCGAGATCGAGATCGCCAAGCGCATCGAAGACGGCCTGAAAGACATGATCCAGGCGATTTCCGCCTGCCCGGTGACGATCGCCGAGATCATCGCCGCCTCCGACCGCATCCGCGCCGATGAAATCAAGATCGACGAAATCGTCGACGGCCTGGTTGACGACAGCGACGAAGTGGCCGCGCCGGTAGCGGCCGCGCCGGCCGAAGAGGACGAGGAAGAAGAGGAAGCGGAAGAAGAGGAAGAAGAGGAAGAGGAAGAAGCGAGCGCGTCTGGCGCCGCCGGTTTCTCGGCCGAACAGCTGGAAGCGTTGAAAAACGCCGCGCTGGAAAAATTCGACGTCATCTCCCTGCAATTCGACAAGATGCGCCGCGCCTTCGAGAAGGAAGGCTACAACTCCAAGGCCTACATCAAGGCGCAGGAAGCGATCTCGTACGAGCTGCTGGGCATCCGCTTCACCGCCAAGGTGGTCGAGAAGCTGTGCGACACCTTGCGCGGCCAGGTCGACGAAGTGCGCCACATCGAGAAGCAGATCCTGGACGTGGCCGTGAACAAGTGCGGCATGCCGCGCGCCCACTTCATCAAGGTCTTCCCGGGCAATGAAACCAATCTGGAATGGGTGGACGGCGAAGTGGCCGCAGGGCACGCGTACAGCGCCATCCTGGGCCGCAACATCCCGACCATCAAGGAACTGCAGCAGCGCCTGATCGACCTGCAAGCGCGCGTCGTGCTGCCGCTGCCGGACCTGCGCAACATCAACCGCCAGATGGCGGCCGGTGAAATGAAGGCGCGCAAGGCCAAGCGCGAAATGACCGAGGCCAACTTGCGCCTGGTGATTTCGATCGCCAAGAAATACACCAACCGCGGCCTGCAATTCCTCGACCTGATCCAGGAAGGCAATATCGGCCTGATGAAGGCGGTGGACAAGTTCGAATACCGCCGCGGCTACAAGTTCTCGACCTATGCGACGTGGTGGATCCGTCAGGCCATCACCCGCTCGATCGCCGACCAGGCGCGCACCATCCGTATTCCGGTGCACATGATCGAAACCATCAACAAGATGAACCGGATTTCCCGCCAGATTCTGCAGGAAACCGGCGCCGAGCCGGACCCGGCGACGCTGGCCATCAAGATGGAGATGCCCGAGGACAAGATCCGCAAGATCATGAAGATCGCCAAGGAACCGATTTCGATGGAGACGCCGATCGGCGACGACGACGATTCGCACCTGGGCGACTTTATCGAGGACAACAACACGCTGGCGCCGTCGGATGCCGCGCTGCACGCTTCGATGCGCGGCGTGGTCAAGGATGTGCTGGACTCGCTGACCCCGCGCGAAGCCAAGGTGCTGCGGATGCGTTTCGGTATCGAAATGTCGACCGACCACACCTTGGAAGAAGTGGGCAAGCAGTTTGACGTGACGCGCGAGCGGATACGTCAGATCGAAGCCAAGGCGCTGCGCAAGCTGCGCCACCCATCGCGTTCGGACAAGCTGAAAAGCTTCTTGGAAGGCAACTAAGACTTGACTAGTGGCCGGGCTAGCCCTTATCCTCGCGAGTTCGTTTTAAAAACGACCGCGCGTTAGAGGGGCTGCCAGGCTCCCAGCGCAAAGCAAGACCCTGGGCCTCTAGCTCATGCTTGGTTAGAGCAGCGGACTCATAATCCGTTGGTGCCGTGTTCGACTCACGGGAGGCCCACCAATAAAATCAAACACTTAGCCCAGTCTTCGCAGACTGGGCTTTTTGTTATCTGAGGCCATGTAGGCACTGTGTAGGTTTATCTACGGATTTTGTCTTCTTGATGGAGCAACAATGGTCTCTATACTACAAACAGACGTTATTGATGTAGCGGACTGGCTCGACGATGAGTTGTATCCGAACTATCCAGAGGGCGCGCGCTCAAAGGACGCTATCTTTCCTCCGCCTCATATATCCATCAATTTCATTAAGGGACAACGACGATATCTCTACAAGCGGTCAAATCGAAAGTACCCGGACCAATTTTGGGGCGAAATTGTGGCCTATTTGGTGGGCTGCCTATTGGATGTGCAGGTCCCTCCAGCCTTCGCAGCAATCAACTCAGAAAAGGACGATTGCGGTGCACTAATTGAGTGGTTCTACGAAGATTTCAAAGCTACATACATAGCAGGTGGTCATTTCATGCAAAGGCTGATGCCCGACTTCGATAGAAAACGAGGCGACCAGCATAATTTTCATTCGATTCAAGTGCTGTCAAAAAGTTTCAATAGGGCATTCTCGTTCCCGAATTGGGAACAATGGTGGTGTGAAGCTCTTTTGTTCGATGCACTTATCGGCAACACTGACCGCCACCAAGACAACTGGGGCTGTATTTTCGTCCGACGCCAAGGCCGTCCACTGTCAGCCACGATGGCGCCGCTCTTTGACAACGGCACGAGCTTGGGGCATGAGCGTTTTCCGGACAACTTAGCTGCCTGGACAGACGAAAATTTTCAACGGTACGTCGCAAAAGGTACACATCATGTAAGGTGGCAGAAAGATGACGAACTACGTTGTGGTCATATAGATACCTTTGCTAAATTAAAGGTTGCATTCCCTGACCAGATAGTTAATCTAATAACAAAAGTTGATGGCTTCAACATCGATGCGCTTGCGCTACAGCTTGAGCATCTTTGTGGGTTGCCTCTAAGGGTTTCCTTAACGCAAGAGCGAAAAAACCTGTATATTAAACTCCTAGAACTACGCAAACATCGCATCCGAGAAGCATTGACATGAATCAAATTGAGCACATCATTGACCCTAATAGGCTACTGCTCGTTTGGCGGGCAGGTGCGAATGCTCAATGCCGGACTCGTCGGGTCGTAGCTGAGATAGTGAAAAGCCCGGATAGTGACGGTTTGACCCTTCGGTATACCAAAGGCACCCCAGATTTTGAGAATGCAAAAGGCGAGGGGTTTCTCGGTTATCCTGCCTTTGACTTGAAGCAAGCCGAGCACACGCATAATGTTCTTGACTCATTCATTCGGCGCCTTCCTCCGAGGAAGAGGGATGATTTCCCAAATTATCTCTCACGGCATAGGTTGCCTATTCACCAGTCTATCTCTGACTTGGCGCTGCTCGCCTATACGAATGCAAAGTTGCCTAGCGATGGTTTTGAGCTTTACCCAGACCTCACCAATGCTCGCCCGCCATTCGAACTGGTGTTCGAAGTTGCCGGTTTTCGTCATCAGGACGTAAGGTCGTCGGAAGATATATATATTGGCGACCCTATAGTTTTGAAGTCGGAGCCAGACAATCCCCATGATGGTTTTGCCGTGGCTGTGTACCACAGCGGAGCGAAAATTGGGTACATTGACCGTGCCCAGTCTCCAGCATTCTCGGAGTGGATGCGTAAAGGCTACTCATTGAATGCCTCTGTGGAACGCATTAACGGAAAACCGGAGCGCCCTCTGGTCTATATTTATTTAACGGTGCGCTAGTACTACAGGGCCTGCGCAATGCAGGCCCTGTTACTTCATCAAGTCTGCTTAACCACCCCTAGAATATTGGCGCGTGACACCGCGTACACGCGAGCCAGCGCGCTGACGCTCTCGCCGGCGGCGTACTTGGCGATGATGTCAGCGCGCTGCTCGGCCGTGGTCTTCGACGGGCGGCCCAGCGTCTTGCCTTCGCTTTTCGCGGCGTCCAGACCGGCTAGTTTGCAGAATAGTACTACTGCGCCAGCAAGTTGCAGTCAGATTGGAAATGGCCGGGGAAATAGTCGTCGCACGTTACGGCCACTTATCGGGGGGATCAACCATGAAATTTCGTTCGCGGCTTTGGCTCCTGCTTGAGTTTTTGGCTCTGTACGCTGGCATGAGACTTTTCACCGATCAGGGGGAGTGGATCTGCGTGATCGCTGCAAGCGGAGCTGCCAGTATCTATGACCTGCAACGAAAGCTCACCGAGGGCCGGCTTCTATTTGATATCACCGATAGGCAACTAGTGAGCGCCTCCGCGCAAGTTACGGCCATGCAGGAGGAGATCGATGCGCTATACACCCGGCTGGAGGAAGTTGAGTTTGCCAGCGCCAGCCACCGATCATCCTAAGGTGACGCGGCTAGACTGATACACCGCGCAGTGCATCACTCTTTGCAGCAAAGCGGCGAGATGCGGGTAATCGCCCATCACTTGTCGCTTATCTGGCCGCCTGTGGATACCAGCTTGGATACCTCGCGTTTGGATACCAGCTTGTTACCTAGCTCTGCCTGGTAACCACACTGGTAACCGGCGATTGGTAACTGAGTATAGCAAGCCGGCGACCAGTAACGGATCAATTTTACAGTCGCTCCTTCCCATGCTTAGGAAAGGACGCCTACTCCCTACGCCTTCGGAGGTAAGTTAGTTTTGTCGCCAACCAAGTCGCTTGGTGGAGGCAATTGTGCTTCAGCTGATCTGAACATGAATGGAGTTCCCTCCATAGCCTTGAAATCCAAACGCTTGTAGTAGCGCCGCAGCGCTTCAGTGGCGTGGTCTGTTTTTTTATCGAACTCTGATAGCTTCAGACGGTTCCGCCATCTATCGGCATCCTCTTCGTCGGCTTCGCACTGTAGGGGAAAGGGCTTTATAGCCACCACGGCAGCCCCTGCGCCAAAACGCTCGATCAATCGACGCATCACAACCAGACCAAGTCCTTTTTGTCTGAACTTGGGCAAGATTTCAAGTCTATCAAGAATCAGTATATTGCCCCATAAAGGCGCATCATCTAGCAGCGCGGTCAGCGTTTCGGAAAAAGCTGCTGTGCCAGGCTCAAAGATTGCAGCATGGTAGTCGTGCGCGCTCTGCTTGGAGTCGAATATGTCGAAGATCGAGGCCCCGGCGTTGATGGCGGCACCTATATCCACATAGAACAATTCAAACCGCCCCGCGACATACCTGCGATCATTCCCAGCTAAACTGATCAGAGAGCCCGTGGACATGTAGAGGTAGTGCGATGGGTCATCTTCCTCCAATGCCTCCTCAGTCTTATCAAGTTCAAGAAAAAAATAATGTTGGCCGATTAGCATGGGCCAATTATATGACGTTCTATTGTCTAGGTGCGTAAGGCATCCTGCCGCAACTTCAAAGGGTGCCATTGCAAATGCGCCCCTTTGAGCGAGCCCGCAGTAGCCGCTTCAGGTGCGGACTTGGTGCGGACCGGTTGGGTGCGTACTAGCCTGCGCACCCGCTTGCGTACCGCTCCAAGCGCTTATATCTCCTCGGATATGTGCGCGGAAATCGCGTACCTGACCGCGCACATATCGTTGCGATATTTCGTTGCGCTTGCGGCCGAGTTTGCGCAACTTCCCCTATGAAACACTTGGGGATCTGCGTTGCGAAATCCTCCACCGGGTACGAACTTATTCTGTGCGAAAAATTCCCTGCCGCTCAACCGGCTCTGCCGGCATGGCGCCAAATACCCGCTTGGCTAAGCAACTGCATGGCATGGCGCCTGCCTTCTTGGCGACTAGCTGATTAGTTAAGCAACGACTCCCTGCGGTGCGCTTTTTTTTGATGCACGGCCGCGTTTTGGCGGGACCAGTCCAGGTATAAGCGCCTTAAATGCCTGGAACTTCTCGTCCGTTTTTGCGCCCCAGGATCGGTTATACATACGATTCCATTCGTCGCGGCCTTTATCGCTCCAACGATAGATTTCGGCGGCAAGGTCTTGGGCCATAGTTGCGATGCGTTTCTGATGGAGATCTGGTCCGCCGAGCAGAACCCAGCGCAAACTCCACCAGTCGCAGTCTGCAAAAGCCTTGCTTTTACCTTTAGCTCCATCGGGACGACAACGGCGAAGCCAGTATTTGAATTTTCCGGACTCCCAAAAAATGTCACTGTAGGCGTCGGGCCACTCAAAGTCAGCAGGGATGACTCCCTCTCCTTCAAGCATGGCGCGGGTGCCGCGATATTCGGTAATGTCGATGGCGCGATTGATGTAAATGATCAGTTCTTGAGCATTCGATGCGGCGGAGATGATATTCGACGCGACTGCGACTTCAGCGGTGGGGGATTGCGCGATAGTGGCTTTGACCATGATGGCCTCCGTGTGTGATGGTGGTCCGCACACCCCGTCGCCAAACGGGGAGAGCGGCAGATAGCGGGGTTGGCGAACCGGCACACACGGAAACCGGCATACCCGAAGGTATCCCCACCACTGCCGCTCATAGAGACGTGATGGTACGGACGAAAAAAAGCCGCCAGTCGGCGGTTGTCCGCCATGTGTAATTCGAGTCGCCAAACCCGGTTCCCTTTTTCTTAGGAACAGTTTAGGATAGTCTCGACAACTTGCCGGAGTCAAGTGATTTAAAACGCATCGAGCAAAAACACATCTCAAAAAACTGAGAAGCTAATCAGGTAAGAGGACGAAGAATGGAAATTTTGACCGGGTTAGTGGGCGTACTTATCCATTGGGTCGCGGAGCTCCCGTCGTGGTTAGACATCCATAAGGAGGCAACCGCTTTTATTGGCGTCGTGTTTCTTTTTGCTTACGCTATAAAACATTTGGAGGCGCAGGTAATCCACCTACGCCAGAGGGTGATGTATTTGGAAGAGCAGTTTCTAGCAAGCACTGAGCGCAACGAATCTAGCCAACGACGCTAGACGCAGTTCGCGTTCGACCTTCTTATGCACCCCGGCCCAATTTGACGCACTTCGTCATTTTCGTCAGTTCGTCAAACCGTGCGTCAAATTGACCCGCGTTTCAAACGTGAGCAAGTTTGCGCCTTGCCGTTTGTGGCCTTTCGCTGCGAACCTGTGCGAACCAAATTGCGAAGTGCGGACCTCGCAGGACAATCAGTTGCCCAGCACATCGCGTGCCGTTTCACCTCCGGCGTAGCAACTGCAAGACGCCTATGGGATTTCCTATATCACCCAGATGCTGGGACATTAGTCGGCTTAATGCTCTTACTTCGGGCTGCGGTGCCGGCTTAGGGCTAACAGTTGGCGTACCGGTGACGCGCTCCAGACTGCAACAGCGCAGCTATTTGGTTGGCGATACGTTGCAGAGCTTCGCGGGCTGAAGCTTCCATCTCGCGATTACCCGTGGTTATGGACAGCTCCAGCACATTATGCGCCGTCACCTCCATATCAACTAAACCCATGAATTTTTCGGCAAACTCAAGGTCTTGGCGCGACATAGACTTTTCCATACTGAACTCCTTACTTCCAGTGTCCAGAATCGCAGTACGTCACACCACGGTCTGTGCGCATTCGCACATATCGACCAACATCCGTTTCCCCTAGGCACACCGTCCAGAAGATGAGCTTACACTCAGGCACTGCGCGTGTAACCCTGCGAGAGGCGCAGTATTTGTGAGTTACCTAGCCCCACGCCGACGATCGCACTTGCTGGCAAGTCGCGCAAGTTCTTGCTCAATAAGATTCCATCGTTTCAATGCGTCAGCCGCCGCTAACTTATCGCTGCGATAGAGCGCATCGTTGTATTCGGCACGAGTCGCATTGAGTTTCACCTTCAATAAAGCGAGCTCCGCATATAGGGGATTGACGCGTTCCAACTCCATATGCCCCCCATGTCAATAAAAGCCAACCTTAACGGCCTGGGCCGTAATGGTCTGTGCGGCACAACGCATGGGAAAGTGAGGCAGCTTAACCGCTAACTAGAACCCGTTCGCTGTTGCGCGCTGTTGCGTCCCGTTGCGGGTACAAGGCCGGCGCGGGGAGCATCGGAGCATAATGGCCCTTTCAACGTCTGGGAGACATCCGTGCCTCAATATCAAGTCTGGTACAAAGGAAATGAAGAGCCATTCGAGTTTGCATCTATTGGCCGCCTGAGTGACGCCGAGATCGTGGGCAAGATACTGGAGAAGGAACACATAATCGGCTTCCTGATCACCGACAAGAACAGAGGTCAAGCTGGCGACGTAGAGCCGCCGCTAAGCGAGACCATCCAGCGCAATGGCCTCACTCCCGTCAAGTACACCATGGATGAAAGCGAGATGATCGTTATCGGCTGACCTGGCCTCACACAGACAACCTGACAGCCTCCAGTCTGTGAGCGGCGCTGGAATCAGGCTAGTAAACTTAACTCCGTCGTCTCCGTCCCGCAACGGATCGAGCCAAAATAGAAAAGTGTTCGGAAGCACACAGAAAACGCATTTCAAGTAGCAGACCATCGTTTCCTGCGCCGGACTTCCTGGCGCCACTGCCCCAATACCGACATGCTTCTCGGATGCCCTGAATACTAGGGCATGGGTTCACATGCGAGAACTGCCATGATGCATAACTTCTTGATCGCCAATCGACATGAGCTTGAGCGGCGATGCCGCGAAAAAGTCGCGGCTCGCCCCGATAGATCGCCGAACACACAGCAATTGGAGCAAGGCATCCCGATGTTCCTGGATCAGCTCATCCGCACACTCCAGGCGGAAAGCAAGGGTGATCTGACCCGAGGGCTGGCTGTCTCGGGGCCAGCGACTGGCGCTCCGGACCGCCAAGCGGAAGTAGGGGTGTCGGCCGCGATGCATGGTGCTGATCTTTTGACGCTAGGATACTCGATCAACGAGGTGGTCCATGACTACGGCGATCTTTGCCAAGCTGTGTCTGACCTTTCGATAGAACTCAACGAGAAATTTGATATTGCCGAGTTTCGTACTCTCAATCGCTGTCTAGACAACGGTATCGCCGACGCCGTGACAGCCTTTAGCGACCGTCGCGACTTGATCATTGCTGACGAACAGGCTTTAGAGTCCAATGAGCGCCTGGGATTTTTCGCCCATGAATTGCGCAATCATTTGAGCACGGCTTTCCTCGCGCTGGCAGCCATCAAATCTGGCAGTGTCGGTCTAGCCGGCCCGACGGGCGGTGTACTCGACCGCAGTTTGGTCGGGCTTCGAGGTTTGATAGACCGGTCTCTCGCACAGGTTCGCATTGGGTCCGGCATGACCTTACAACGTTCGGTGTTCAGTCTTGCAAGTTTTATCGGGGAAATGAAATACTCCGCTTCGCTCGAAGCTACGCTCCTCAAATGCGGCTTCCATGTTGAGCACATTTCTGCCTTTCTAATGATCGATGCGGATAAGGATTTACTCTTCTCCGCGCTCGGCAATCTGCTGCAAAATGCGTTTAAATTTAGTGGCAAGGGTGGCATGGTCGTGCTTAGTGTCGATATTGGAGGGGATCGCATTAAAATCAAAGTGAAAGACAGTGGCCCAGGCCTGAGCGTAGAGGCCGCTCGGGACGTGTTCCTGCCATTCACGCAAAGCGGTGTCAACAAAAGTGGCCTCGGACTGGGCCTGTCCATTGCGCGCCGCAGCGTAGAGGCGAATGGCGGCCTTCTAACGGTCGATAGCGAGCCAGGTCAAGGCTGCCTGTTTACCATTGATTTACCTCGAAGACCGGCCCTGTCAGAAACTGACAAACCTCCCGCGCGGCCGGTCGAACAGAGATAGTCTTTTCATTTCCCATGCGACGAAACCTGGCACCACCAAGCTAAGTGGCTATTCAAACTGTAACCGCCGCAAGGAGATCTACAGATTGGGTTTCGTCGGCAACTACGCTATCCTCGTGCTCCACGTCCCGGATACGCCGATCTGCACTCCCCTTGCGACGATTCTGCTTCCCATTGCGTTTGGGCCACATGGGATCAAAAGCATCATCGAAAGTTGTATTTTTCGCCATCAGTCTTTTCGTTTCGCGCTTGACCACCTCATAGCATTCACATACCTGCTTTTCGAGTCCCATCCGATCCAAGACACGGATATGACCACGCCGGCAACTAATTAGCCCCGAGGTTTGCAATCGTCCAGCCGCCTCAGTAATCCCCTCCCTTCGAACCCCTAGGATCGAACCAAGTGCCTCTTGGGTTACTATCAGCTCACTAGTATGGGAATGATCCAGGGTTTGCAGCAACCAGCGACATAAGCGCTGCACCGTCGAGTGATGAGAGTTGCAGACCGCTGCTTGCGACATTTGAATCATTAATGATTCGGTGTATCGCAGCAACAAATCAAAAAGCGGGCCTTTGCGATGGAACTCCTCCAATAGCAGGCTGGCACGCAACCGGTACGCATAGCCAGCGCTATGGACGATTGCTCGATTTTGGGTGGTATGTCCTCCCATAAATAGAGACAAGCCCAGCACGCCCTCATTACCAACGCTGGCAATTTCCGAAACACCTCCATCTTTTAACTCGTGTTGAATCGAAAAAATCGCAGTGGTAGGGAAAAACAGATATCTCAACTTTCCCCCGCTCTCGTACAGCACATCGCCCTGACCCATGGTTAGAAGCTCCAGATGCGGTGAAAGACGGTCAGATTCAGCGGCATGAAGAGCCGCCAACAACTGATTCCTCAGTAGGGGCGACTGATTTGCAGACATGGTATTTCCAGTGAAACGTCTTGAAGCAATTGCTGCTTACGCTCAATGAGAATACGCCAGTCTGCTGCAAATATCACAGTGTTGAAGAATATATAATTAAATTTGCAAGTCAGGGTGTTGTGTGTGGAAGCACACAGACGATCGATACCATACACAACTAGTGAAGTCGCGAGGGGAGGGGCTTCCGATATTGTCGAGCATCATTGTCGGGACGTTTCTTGCCCACCCGAGTCGCCTTCTTAGCCATCTCTGCCATATCCCCGCCGTTAGCCTCAATGAGCGCGCCAACGCCCTGATATAGCCCTTCCCGCAGCATGCTCAAGGTGTCCCCGCCTTGCCTGGTGTTCTCCGCCAATGCCGAAAAGTCAGGGCCGTATAGGATGCGGAAGATCCCGACCAGAATTTCCCGAACGGCGCCCTTTTCATCGACAGGCGCTAAAGCGATAGTCTGCTCGATGAAGTCCATGAGAATTGAGCAGCTATCGCCAGCGACAATAAATGCATGTTCGCTGGCGGCGCCGCCACAGGTCGCCTTGTCCGTCATCCGTTACCCTTCATCGCCTTGGCGATAATGCCAAAGCTGGGGACTTCGCTACCATGCGAGGTTTGCGCAAGGCGCTGCTTGGCGAGATCCATTTGCGCATTGATGTTCTTCTGGTTCTGGATGCCGCCAGGGATGGCAAGAAGAGACTTTGCTACTTCCGCTTGAGTCTGTGGTGAGAGCTTCGACCAACCGTCGCCTATCGTCTTCTTGAAGCTTTCCAGAGGAGACAAGCCAAACCCCGAGCCGGCGGCATCCATGCCTTGGCTGGCGGCGTACTTTTCGCCCGCCACGTCGCTGTAGGCATCGCTCAGCGTGGAGTCGGACAAGGACTGCGGCGCGGTGGCTGCGGCGTTGCCTGAAACGCCCGGTGCACTTGCATCGGGCGTTGGGAGCTGCAAGCCAGGACTTCCGACGCTGGCCAGTGAGCTATCGATTGGCGGCGGCTGAGCGCCCGATGCCAGCGGGGCCAAACTATCGACGCCGGTCATGGCAGGGGCTGCTGAGGTGGCCGCCTGCGCACTGTTGATGATGCCGGTAGCGCCTGCGGTGCCGGCAGCATTCGCCGCACCAAAGCCGGAGCCGGCGGCGTCCATTCCCTGCGACAGCGCGAACTGCTCGCCAGCCACATCGCTGAAAGCGCCAGCAGATGCACCCTCCGCCACGCCAGCTTCGCCCAGGCCTGCGGCAGCAGCACCAGATAGTGCGCCAGCGGCCAACCCACCAAGCCCGCCAACGAGGCCAAGCTCACCGCCTATCTTGACCAAGTTCTGCTTACCAGTGACGACGCCGACGACGGTTGTTAGGGCGCCTACAGCAGCGATAGCGCCCAGCACCGATGCGACGGTTGGGGCCAAGACTGCCCCCATTACTGCGGATACAGCCCATGCCATGTTATACCCCTTCCAATTTGGTTTTCTCGCTCATGGCAAGACATTCTTGTTCGTCGTTCGTGGTGAAAATTTCACGAATTTTTTCAGGATCGCGCTCGTCTGTAACGTGCAGCGATATCCAAACGCATTCGGTTAGCGTATGCACAATCCGTTTGGTGCCGGGCGGCGAGACGACGAAGTAAGGGGCCGTGACGCGCAGCGGTCCGCTTTCAGTACCCAACATCATTTCTCCTCGCGCCAGCATGTTGGAGTTGATGAACTTGTGCACTGAGCCAGATACCACCACGTCAGCGGGAATATGTAGCTCTCGGGCATACCATCCGTCGCCGTAGATGTGCTCTACGCGCAGCTCGACTTGTGGCGCTTGCAGCATGGCACGCTCAAACTCAAATACTTTGGCGCGGTGCTCGGCAAGAGCATGTTGACCATCCTCGACTTGGTCAATTGGAGCAATTTCTGATGGGTTTTTCATTAGTTGTCGAATTTTAAATAGTGGGACACATCTTCTCCGCCGGCCTGCTTAATCGCGTCCTGAACGTAGGCGCTCACATCAAGTGGGCTGGTGGTATCTGGAGTGCCTGGAGTGGCGGCTTTCAGCCCCGCGATGGCTTGATTGAAAATCATGGTTTCTCTGGCGATGGCGATTCCCTTAGCGTCCTTGTCCATTGATGGCTGGATATCGATGTTGGCGACGGCGTTGATGTACGCGGTGTATGCTGCCTGCGCCGATTGGTTGTTTTGCAGCAGGACAGAGTTTGCATCGTGCAGTTGGCTGACTGTTTGCTGACTTTGCGTAGACATCTTCTGCACGGCGAGCTGCGTTGCTGCGTTCTGGTCCGACAGGTATTTCTGCGTCGCGGCGGTCGTGTCGGCACCGTACTTGCTCGTTGCTGCTGCTTGATCTGCCGTGTACTTCGTCGTGTTGGCAGAGGTGCCAGCATTCGCTAGCGATACACCCAGATTCGCGTTGACCTGACCAGCGGTGTTGGCCGCGTTCTGGTTGTCTACGGCGAACTGGTTAGACTGGTCCGTGTTGTAGCCGGCGGCCTTGGAATAGGTTGATGCGTCGCTCGTGGCGATAGGCGTAGCGCCGCGCATCACCGCGTCAATAATGCCCGTGTCTCGGATCGAGCTGTTGCCAGTGAAGCCGCGAGCTGCGGCATCCTGCGCGCCAGCCGTCGCCCACTGCTGGTAGTACGGGTTGTTCGGGTCGATAAGGTTCTTCATCTGCCCCTGAACAGTTTGATCCGGCGTGACGCTCCATTGCGTAGGTGGGGCGAGCATAGTGGGAGTGTAAGCAGTCTGCTGATTGGTCGGATGGAGCGACTTGTATTCAGCGGAGTTCAGTAGCGCTTTATCGACACCCTCAAGCGTGGTGCTACCGTTCGCAAGATTGTTCGCATAGAACTGCATGCCGCCAGGATCTGCATTACGTCCCAATTCCTTGGTGTACAGGTCATTCAACTGGGCCGTGTAGTCTGGGGCTGATGCCGGCGTCGCGGGTGTGGTTGGCGCTGGCGCCCCCATTGCGCCGGCAATGATGCCGGGTTGCGATGTGGCGCTCATCGACGGCGTTTGTGCGTCACCCATTACGGACCGATTGGCCGTGGCGTTAGCCGTCTTGTTGGCGGCAGCCGTTTGATCCTGCGTCGTGACACCGGTATAGATTGATGGTACTGCCATTACGCCACCTCCGCCAAGACCGGCTCTTTGCAGCCGTTGATTAGCCGGCGCAGGTCGGCAGGGTCGAAGCGCAGCGAGCGGCCCAAGCGAATACTTTCGAGCGGCAGGGAGTGTACTGTCTGTGGCGCGATGTCTAGCATTGCAGCGACTTCCTGCAATGTGAGCAGCGCGCCCGTTTCCATCTTATCCTTGGCCTGTTGGGCCAATTCGTTTGATTGCATTTTCATTTCCAGTTGATTTGATGATGGGTCCATTGAATCAGAAGGCCGTGCCAAAAACTGCGACTAGCCGGCACAGTTGAGGGCGGCGTCAATAAGGCGATATGCTTGGCGCCTAGACAGGCCATAGAGGGCCATTAGTCGGTCTCTGATCGTCGGACGAGATATCCCAGCATGGACGAGGCGGCGAGCATGATCGACGCGAGAGGCTTGCACAAGCTCGCGAAGACCGTGTGCGATCCCGGCTTGCATGACGATCTGCTTGAACTGATCGCGGGCTTGAGGAGGCAGGTCTAGCTTTGATGTTGCAGTAATGATCTCTTGAAGGATTGTCGCGCTCACCTTCATGCAACGGCCCTCTCAATCTCAGCGGCAGATGGTATCTCTAGATGGTCACCGTGAGACGGTGTAGAGACAGAGGCCAAAACAGGCTTAATAACACCGTGAGACGGTGCAGTGGGCGAACTCTCTACACCGTGAGACGGTGCAATAGAAGGGCGCCTTACACCGTGAGACGGTTTAAGGACGTTAATTTTCAAAGGCTGATTAATCCGATAGGCGCTTCGTTCAAATGCTGCGGTAACACCAGCGTCATACCCATTAATCCGATCCAGCGCTTGCCAAGTGACAGCGTACCAACTTGCCTTGTTGGGGCGCTGTCCCTTCACGGTTTCGAAAATAAAACCCGCGTCCAGCAGCTCACGCTTTGCCCTGGTGATGACGTCATTACTTGTCCAGCCGCGTGAAGACAGATAAGCGGCGGACGCGAGTAGGCGTCCGTTGTTGTCGCGAACGAATTGGCGGGCAATCTCGACAAGGAGACTGCGTGCAGGATGCGATAAGCGGGCGTATGCCGGGCAATCGAGGACTGACCAAGGCAACGCAGCAAACCCGCCGCCGTCGCGCCCTGATCCGCCCTTATTGCGGTTGCTGCGATCTGTACCCATGTCATCCCCTTAGTGCTGAGAGCCAGGGCACAACAAACACGAGCGGTGCATCTTGCAGAGAGACCAGAATGGATGGCGCGCTGATCCAGATCGGCATGTAGGTCTCGCCGAAACCGGCGATACCCCAAAGGCCAATCCGGCTGATTAATGAGAGTGCGGCGCGCATCACCAATCTGCTCCTAACTTCGCCCGTAGCAGTGCGCGCTGGGTCTCAAGCTCGACTGCTATCAGATTGCGGACGAACGCCGTTGCGTCAAAGCCGAGCTCGGCCGTGAGTTGATGCTCCAGATCGGAGCGCGCCTTAATTAGGCCGACAACAGCATCATGATTGACTTCAGCTTGCGAGCTGAAGGGCGGCGTAAGTTCCTCAATTACGCCTGCGATTGCCATGCAAGTACGTATGGCAGCACGAATCAAAGCCTCACCGCTCTGGTGGGCAATTTGGGGAGTATCCAATTTATTTTCCTAGTCGGGCGGCCTCGGCAAAGACGTCCGGGCCGTAAACGCAAAACGCCCGGCTGCATGGCGGGCGGTTACGATATGAGAAGGTAGTCGTGAATTTATTGTGATCGCTGGGATCGGCGGACAAGCGAAGTTTCGCGCAGCATCGATGCTGCACGCGCCCCATGAGCGCCGACTAACCCCACAAGGTCACTTAGCATGTCCAGTGTGCGCTGAACGACTAGGCGCTCACCTTTGACCGTTGCTCGGCCTGTTCCGTTGCACGCTTTGCACGTGCAATTGATCGTCGCCTTACCGGTGCCGCCGCATGGTTCGCATTTGCCATCCAGCCAATGCGCGAGCGATAGCTCGGCAACCTTCGTATAGAAAGCCTCGTGTGCTGCGGCATCCCACGTAGTGCGCGGAGTCGGCAGCCACTTGCGCTCGATGCCCTTCTTGCGGACTTCGGCGCGCCAGGCTTTAAGAGCGTCAGCTAACCTCGCTCTTTCAGGTTCACCGATTTTTCCACTGGATGTAAGGGATGCCTTTAGGCGGGTAAGAGCACTCCCCAAGCCACCGACTCTGATATCGCTAATAGCAGAGGCAGTCAGGCTGTCGGTCGAAGAGTGGACGGCGTCGTTAGTAAGGTTTCTTGCGGTAAGTGCGCGTGAATACTTTTCGCTAAAGCTCATGCGCCCTCCAGGCTGGATGATACGTGGCCCATTTTTCCCGAGCCCTCAATAAGATGATATCGCGCACATTTACTATGGCGCCGCCCCTCGGCATCGTAAAGTGGAAGGAGCTCCGTCTGGATACTAAACCCGTATTCATTTTTTAGCTGAAACACACGAGCAGCAGGCATCATGATCCCTTGAGAGCGAAGCTCAATGGTAGTCTTCGGCCCCTGACGTAGCAACAGGATTGCCTTTTCAAGTTGGATAGCGGTCGCAGTGGACTTACTATCTAAAATGCGCGGATTAGTGCTAGACTCTGTGCGTACCATTTCATCAGCCGACTCTCGCCCCCCAGCAAGATCGGCATAAGCGCCGGCCTCCACGCCGGCGTTTTGCATTTTTGGATCAGGCATTCGAACCTCCGTTCAAAATAGCGGCGATCTGGTCAACCGGCCAAAGCAGCAGTCTCCCTCGCTTGATGGGGCGAATGCCAAAGCACTCCCCTGTGAGGCAATGATTTTTTAGAATAGTCTGCTTTGCGCGGCACATGGCATGCGCAAACTCCGATGTCCTGATGTGATCGCGCCCTTGAGCGACTAAGGCTAAGGCTGCGGGGATTGGCATACAGGCTTCTTTCATTGTGGGTATCTCCAAATAAAAAGCCCGCCTCCGAATGATCGGATAGCGGGCTGTAAACGAAAAAAGCCGGCGTGTGAGGCCGGCTTGGTAGGTGCTGCGGAAGTTAAAGGCGAAAAAAAACCCGCTTGCGCAGGTATATTGTCATGAAAATTTAGGGCGAACGGGGCTTAAGCAGCTCAGGAGATAGTCGGCTATTTTGACTATCTGCATTTTCTGGTTCTGCCGCTCGGTGAGGTCGAAACCTACATTACGCGGGGCAGTACGGATGTAAGGTTTAATCCTAGCAGCTCAAAAACAATGCCGCAAGGGGAATTTTGACACATCATAATTTGAGACCATTCAGGCCCACAATGCTGCGATCCTATTTACCAACAATTTTTAAGCTTGCTGGCGCTGGTTGGAACTGGATGCCCGCTTGCGCAAGCACCCATTCCTCAATTTGGTCGTGCCACTTGCGTAGCATATCAAGTGGACGGCGGCGGTAGTGCTTTTCGGCGAGAGCACTTGGCTTATGCCCCATGATTTGGGCTGATACGCCGCTGGGCACTTCTACCCATTCGCACAATGTACCGAAGGAGCGGCGCAGACCGTGCAGCGTCAGATGGGGCAGACCAGCTACTGCGAGCGCTTCATTATGAGCTATGCGCGGCTCGGCTAAGCGACCGCTTTCGGACGATGAGCTACTAAATACCCAGGGCGAGGGCGCCCATTCAGCCGGCGGGCGGGCGCCGCTGCGTAGCTTCTTGACGGGCGGCGGCGTGTTGTTGATGCGCTTCAGTGTTTCCAGCAGCGCGGCGAGATACGGCGTCAGCGGGATGATGCGCGAGCCCTCCACCTTGTCGCGAATGGACAGGCTTCGCCATTTGAAATCTATGTCATCCCAGCGTAGTGCCGCCATTTCCTCTCTCCTAGCACCGGTGATGAGTAGGGCTTGCAAGTATGTGCTGATGACAGGGCTGCCGATTTTGCAGACGGCTGTGAACCAGTCTTTCAATTGCTCACGCTGTAGGCAGTCGCCTTCTTTCGTCTTCACTTTCGGCAACGCATCGCGGACCGCGCGCGCGGTGTAGGCATCGGAGGGCACCAAGCCGCTGTACTCTGGAATATCGGCAGACCATCGAATGAAGCCGCGCAGTAATCTGTAGCTCAGGGCGGCCGATGTGGGCCGGCTTGCAGCCTCATCGTTCAGCCATCGGGCGATGCGCTCCCCGGTGAGGTCGGTCAGCAGTTCCGGGAGGAGGGCGGCGAGCGGCCCAGCGCCGGTTTCCCCTTTGCCGCGCTTCTTTGTCTGGCCGCCCTTGTCCGCCAGCTTGACGTGGTCGGTGTAGGTGCGGTCTCCCCATTTGCTCTTCCGCGCCGCGAGATAGACCGGCCATGCGCTCTCCAGAGTAACAGCCTGGCGCCGCGTTTCCAGCTGAGCGGCGTCCGCTTGAGCTCGCTGGCTGGCGCGCACCTCGCGCGGGTCGATGCCTTGGTCGGTCTGTGCTTTGTAGCGCGTCGCCTCGGCCTGGGCTTTCGCAACTGTCCAGGTCCGGACGTCGCCTATTGTGATGCGCAAGGTTTTCCCCTGCAGTCGGGTTTCGAAGATGTACGAGCGTGCGCCGGCGGCGGTGATGCGCAGCCCCAAGCCCGGCGTTTTCGCATCCCACATGATGCTTTGCTGCTTGCCGGTCTCGCATTGGAATGCGGCCACCCGGTCGGCAGTGAAATTGACCTTTGCCACCTATCTGCTCTCCCTGTGTAGGCGCCATGTAGGCACTGTGTAGGCAAATTCTAGCAAACTAAGGGAAGCAATCGGGAAGTTTCTGCAAGGTGGTGAGCGCGGAAAACGTGATTTCTCCTATGGGGAGTGCGATTTATGACAGGCAAGGGAAACTATGGGAAGTCATTGATGGTCGGACTCATAATCCGTTGGTGCCGTGTTCGACTCACGGGAGGCCCACCAGAATTTGTATAAAGAAAAAAGGGGACGATCATTCGTCCCCTTTTTTTATTAGTACTTTGCCGGCGCGTTCGGCGCTGGCGTCGCCTTGCGGATGAAGTCGCGCAGGTCTTCGTTGGACGTGGCCAGGTCTTCCGAACGCAGATACATCATGTGGCCGCTGCGGTAGCCTTCAAAGCGCAGGCGGTCTTTCATTTTGCCGCTAGGATCGAGCTGCCACATGGTGTACTTGGCGTCGAAATAGGTGCAGGCGCCGTCGTAGTAGCCGGACTGTATCATCACCTTCAGGTACGGATTGGCGGCCATCGCCAGACGCAGATTGTCGCCCGTTTTTTCGTTCTTGAAATCCCATGGATGGACGTCGCCGAACAGCGCGTACTTGAGGTCGGTCTTGAACTGCAGCTCGTTGCGCAGGTACTGGTTGATGGCCGGCGTGAACGAATGCAGCCACGAACTCAGCTCGGCGTTGTAGTCGGGCGCGTTGCCGGTATCGCTCTTGTCGATGCCCAGGTAGCGCGAGTCGAGGCGGCCGACGGTCTTGCCCTGCGCGCGCAGCAACTCCTTCCAGAAATGTTCAGGCGGCACCGACAGGTTGTGCTGCAGCAGGAAGGTTTCCGACAGGCCCGAGTAGCGCGCCATCTTGGCGGCGATCTGGGCTTTTTTCTGCGGATCGAGGAAGCCGCCCTTGGCCAGCGCCGGCAGCAGTTCGTCGACGGTGAAGGCTTCGACTTCCGGCAGCACGTCTTTCAGGTCGCGGCTTTGCAGGTCCGCAGGCAGCACTTTCTGGTACCAGGCGGTGGCGGCAAAATAGGGCAGCGCCAGCGCCACGCCTACCGAACCTTCGCGCTTCAGGCCCAGCTCGGTTGGCGACACCAGCACCACGCCGTTCAGATACATCCACTGCGCATTTTGCAGTTCCAGCGCCAGGCCTGCCACGCGCGAAGTGCCATAGCTTTCGCCGATCAGATATTTGGGCGAGGTCCAGCGGCCTTCGCGCGAAACGAAGGCGCTGACCCATTCCGCCAGATAGGCGATATCGGCATTGACGCCGAAGAAGCGGGCGCGGTCGTTCTTGCCGTCCAGGACGCGCGAGAAGCCGGTGTTGACCGGATCGATATAAACGATATCCGCGACGTCGAGGATGGAGTGCGGATTGTCGTGCACGCCGTAAGGCTGGGTTGGATAGCCTTCGGCATCGAGGTTCAACAGTTTGGGACCGGTGTAGGCGATATGCATCCACACCGACGCCGAGCCCGGCCCGCCGTTAAACGACAGCACCAGCGGGCGCCGGCTTTTGTCGGCCACGTCGGTGCGCTGGTAGTAGGTGTAGAACAGCGATGCGATCACCTTGCCGTCCTTGTCCCACACCGGCTGGGTACCGGCTGTCACTTTGTATGGAACGCTCTTGCCCTTGATGACGACCTGCGCCGTTTTGCTGACCTGCGTGTCGGCCTTGAGCACGCGCTCATGGGCCAGCAGATCGGCAGCGCGTTCCTTGCCGAGTGCCGGTGTAGCCGCAGCGGTGGCGGGCGCTGACGCTGCGGCCGCGGGTTCCGCATCCTGCGCGGAGACGGTCGCGCTCAACACCAGCAGCAACATGGCAAGCTTGGATTTCATACACAACTCCCGGAGGTGAAATAACCAATAGTAGTTCAGCTTCGGGCTTGCAGTCCAGTTGCTGCTGGTCAGGTTTTGTCGGAGGCTTCCACTGGGTGCCATTTTGGCGCCAGCGTGCTATTCTTAATCGCGAGATCGCCGCTGATATGAGGAGCTTCTGCTATGGACACCGTAGAGCGAGGCATGCAGGAAGCTGCCGACCTGACCGGTGCGACGTTATACCAGTTCTTGGTTCAAGCGGCGCTGGAGAAGGCTGACAAAATTATCGACCGTGAGCGGGTGATTGTCTTCTCGCGCGAAGATGCCGCCTTATTCGTCGAGTTGCTTGATAATCCGCGTCCAGCGAATGACAAGTTGGTGCGAGCATTTGAACGGCACAAGACCAAAGTTCAACATGGCACACTCGATAGCACCGCTGACGGAAGTACATGATTTGTCCCTTTAGTCTCTGATCCGTTGACTTTGTTCATGCCAATCAAGCAGTTTCCGCCAGCATAGAGCAGTCTCAGGACTTATCGTTTGCTTCTGCTTCCCGCACATCCAGCATCGCAATCACCAGATCAGCCTCGGCCAGAAACTCCTTCACCGGGAAGCCATCTTCCAGCGCCACCACGGCGCCGCCGGCAATCTTCTCGTTGCCGCCTGGCGAATTCGGCATGAAGGCGAACTGCGGGAACTTGGTCTTGCCATGCTGGGCGATGTCGCGCAGCGTGCGCGGGGCGGCGCGCAACAGGCCGTTGCGGACGTGACGCTGGCGCTCTTCGTTGCGTTCTTTCACCAGCGCCGTCAGGCGTTCAACTTCCTTGTGCAGACGGTCGGACTCGGCTTGCAGGTTGCGCAGGCCGTCGTCGCTGAGCGCGTCTTCCCATTGCGTCAGCTTCAGCAGGCCGCGCTTGTGCAGCGCTTGTCGTTGCAGGTCCAGGTCGACCGTGGACAGGCGCAGTTGATGCGCTTCCAGATCCTGCTGTTCGTTCACGTCGCCGTTGGCGCGGTGCCATTTGTCGCTGAAGTCGAACACCAGTCCGTCGAAGTAGAAATACATCGGCAGGCCTTGTTCGATCAGCTGGCTGGAGGTCTTGTTCCAACGGCTGGCCAGTTCGGCCAGCGTCAGGGTGATAGGTTCGATGATGGGCATTGTTGTCGCGAGTAGAATCCAATCCGGGATTTTCTCACAGACCACAGGTCAATGGATATCCTTGGCTTGCGCTTGCGCCTCCATCTCGCATTGCTTGCGCGCTTGCGTGCAGGCGTTCAGGACCTCGGTGTACCGCACCATTTGCCGGCGCGCGATCAGGTCTTCCCGGAATTGGTTGCGCACGCTTTCGGGCGATTTTTTCAGCTGCTGGGACAAGTCCGCGACGGCTTCCTTGTAGCGCTTTAACTGCCAGGCCTGGATGGCCGCGCGTTCTGCGGGCGGCGGCGCTGGCATCGTGCGCTGCTTGTCGTCGTCCAGATACGATTTGGGGAAGCTGATTTCCATGCGGCCGTCCGGCTGCACGGCAACCCACAGCGTGCGGGGGCTGTCATATTTCGGCACCGCCAGCGGCACGGTCGTCAACTTCCCGTCCGGCAGCGAGCGGTACTCGACGTTGACGCGCAGCGATGCATTCCATGTCTTCGGCAGGTAGAAGCAGCAACTCGGTACGCTGCTCATGTAGGGATGCAGTGGATCGGTATCGACCGCGTTTTTCTTGTTGGACGCCGCGCTCAGGCCGATCTGGATATTTTTCCCGCTGTAGTTCAAGGCGCTGACCTCGACCTTCTGCTCCGTAGCCTGCGGCTGGTAGTCGTTCACGCCGCGTTCGCCGCGCTCCTGGTGATCGGCGACGAGCGGACGACGCTTCAATTCTATCGTTCCCAGTTGCACCATATGCGTCAGGTAGCCCGTCTCGGATTTGCCGGCGCGGGAGAATACGCCTTGCGGCAACTGATACAAGGCCCCCAAGCCCTCCACCGACAGCGTGACAACCTTGGGATCGTGGGGGAAGGGGCCGGGCATGGCCCACTGTTCGGACGGCTCTCCGATCTTGCCTTCATTCGGGCCGGACCAAGCGCCGGCGTTGATGAAGACGGTGTACCCGTCGTCCAAAAATTTCTGGATCTTCAGCATATCCACTTCCGCGCCCGTGTGCGGATCGATGGTGGAATAAATGCCGGAAAATACATCCTTATCCGCCGCCCCGCTCACGGCCGGCAGCGACAGGGCGAGGCAGCCGGCGGCCACGGTAAGCAAGGTTTTCATCAGATTTCATGGCGAAGTGTATATTTTACAATATTACCCCTTCGTCACAGAAGCCGCCGCACGCCTCAGCGCAGGCGTTTGCGCATGAAGATGGTCGCCTGCGGATTGTCGTTGTAGCGCTCGCAGCGTTCGTAGCCCAGCTGTTCGTACAGCCGGATCGCCGCGTGCAGGTCGTCCTTGGTGTCGAGGTAGACGGCGTTGTAGCCGGCTTGCGCGGCGTGGCTTTCCAGCACCTGCATCAGCGCTTCGGCCAGACCGCGCCGGCGGAAACGGTCTACCACATACAAGCGCTTGCATTCGGCCGCGCCTGCCACTTCCGACAGCGCACGCATGGCCACGCAGGCGGCCGGCACACCGTCCACGTAGGCGATCCACATGGCCGCGCTGGCGTCGTTGAGGAAGGCGCGGATGGCGTCGTCGTCGTCGCGCAGCACGACGTTGATCAGGTCGAAATATTCGTACAGCAGATGCCGTGCGTCGTCGAGCTGGGCGGCGGTGGCGCGGACCACGCGCGTGGCCGGGGTCGACAGGATGTGCTGCACCTTGCGCATCGCGTCCAGCAATTCCGTGCGCTGCGATTCACCCAGCTGGCCCAGCATGCGCACTGTTTCCGCCGAGACGCGATGGTTGATGTCGGCGATGACGACCTGGCCCGCATCGGTCAGGCTCAGCAGGGTGGCGCGCTTGTCCTGTTCCGAACGCACGCCGTTGATCAGGCCGCGCTCGCTGAGCGAACGCACCAGGCGGCTCATGTAGCCGGCATCCAGGCCCAGCTTGTTGCGCAGATGGTTGGCGGTGCAGCCGGGATTCATCGACAGTTCGTACATGATGCGGCCTTCGCTGAGCGAATAGTCCGTGTCCAGGTAGCGCCCGCGCAGCAGGCCCAGGTGGACCGTGTAGTAGCGGTTGAACTGACGCACGACGTCGGCTTGCTGTTGCATGTCCTGATGCATGGCTTTCTCCATGTGCTTGCTTTTGGCAACTATATCGACGAAGTGCGGTGCAGTCAACCGGGCGTGCATGTAAAATGGCAGCTTCCATTAGCGGAGTAGCGACGATGATGTTTTTAAAAGTTCCGTTTGCGGAAAAAGATGAAGCCAAGGCCCTGGGCGCACGCTGGAACGGCGAGCGCAAGGCGTGGTACGTTCCCGACGGCAAGCCGACCGAACCCTTCGAACGCTGGCTGGCCCCCGGCGGCGCCGATTTCCTGCCGGCCAAGGCCTCGGTGGCGCCGAAAGCCAAGCCCTTGTCGGTCGATTCGTATGTGGGCAAGTCGGTGGTGGGCAAGTTTTACCAGGAATTGCCGCACGACTGTAATCCCTTCGAGGCATGTCCGGTCTGCGCGCCGGTGCTCGCCAGTTCCGGCTGGCAAGCCGCCCACGACAGCGTCGATCAGATGCTGTCGGCACTGCGCGCCTGATCCGCAAGGCCTGGGCCTTAAAGCAGCCATTTGCGTGCTGTAGCGATCATATTGTCCGACAATGACCGGGTAAGCGCCGTCTGGATATCCCAGCGGTGCCAGATCAGCGGCACATCCAGCGTGTCGCCGGGCGTCATTTCCACCAGCGTTCCCGCCTTCAATTGCTGCTCGCACTGCAAGAGCGGCACCATGCCGTAGCCGAAACCCGCCTCGATAAACCGTACAAAACCATCCGAACTGGCCAGAGAGTGATGTGGATAGTGGCCGCTGTAGCCGGTGCGGCGGGCGATGTAGCGTTCTTGCAGCGCATCTTTGCGGTCGAAATTCAGCGCCGGCGCCAGTTGCACGGCGGCGGCCGTCATGCCGTCCGGGAACCAGCGCTGGGCAAACGCCGGGCTGGCGACGCAGTGGTAGCGCATGATCCCCAGCGGCGTCGACGTGGTTCCGGCAACTTGCGCCGATTCGCTGGTCACGCAGCCGAACACCCGGCCTTCCCGCAACATGGTCAGCGTATGGTCCTGGTCGTCCAGGCGGATGTGGAGCAGGCACTGGCCGCTGTGCATCAGCGGCGTTACCGCTTCCTGCACCCAGGTTGCGGCGCTGTCGGCGTTGACGGCGATGGCGATCTCCGGTCGCGCTTCGCCCAATTCCGGGCGGTGGAGCAGCGCCGCCTCCAGCAGGCGCACTTGGCGGTAATGGGCGATCAGCCGCTGGCCGGCCTCGGTGGGCGAGGGCGGCTGGCTGCGCACGATCAGCAGTTCGCCGGCGCTGTTTTCCAGCATGCGTATCCGCTGCGAGACGGCGGATTGCGTGATCGACAAGGCCAGGGCCGCCTTGTCAAAGCTTCCATGATCGATGACGGCATCCAGCGCCGCCAGGCCGCGATAGTCTACCTGCTTCATTAGCCGCTCTAATATTTGGTCAATAATATTAATTATACTTATCTTCTCTGGCTAAGTAAGCTGTCACCTTCGTTCTGGGAGAAAAATATGGAAGTTACTGCTTTTTTAAAGGGAATCGGTCTGGGAGGTAGCCTGATCGTCGCTATCGGTTCGCAAAATGCTTATTTACTGAGGCAAGCGTTGAAAAGGGAATTTGTGCTGACCTGCATCGCTATTTGCGTAGTCTGCGATGTCGTTTTAATCGGCGCGGGCGTGGCCGGCATGGGCCAGCTGATTACGGAAGCGCCGGCGCTTTTATTCTGGATTAAGATCGCTGGCGGCGGCTTTTTATTCTGGTATGGATTGCGAGCTGCCCGTTCGGCTTTGAATCCCGGCGCAATGACGGCTGGCGACAGCGTCCCGGCCGGCGACCGTCGCACGGTTATCGCCGCCATGTTGGCATTCAGTTTATTGAATCCGCATGTCTATCTGGATACCGTCGTATTACTTGGCTCGATTGGCGGGCAGCAGGCCGGCAATGGGCGCCTGTATTTTGCATTGGGCGCCATGCTTGCTTCTTTATTGTGGTTTAGCAGCCTGGGGTTGGGCGCCCGTTATTTAACCCCGGTGTTTGCCAAGCCACGCGCGTGGCAAATACTGGATGCTGTGATCGCACTGGTAATGTGGGGTCTGGCTATCTCCTTATTCGCTTGATGTAATTGAATAGATCGGCAACAAGCGGCGTCACTGCCTATCCGCGCGCTGCGCTGGGGCAGGGCTAGCCAAGCTGAAAATTGGCAAGTACATGCCAATTTTTGGCATAAAAAGCATGGTTCCCGGGGCTTTTTCTGGCGGACAGGCGCATTGTGCCAATCGGCAACACCGTATCCGGCCCGAGATACCGCCAGCGCAGCCGTTCGGCATACAATGGAGATAGTTACCTCAAAAACAGTTCTTCAGGATTCCGAGCCAGAAGACGGCCGATATATATGAGCACGGACCTCAGTAATTACGCCCACCTCTCCGCAGTAGCGGCCGCCTTTGCGGCGGACGCTATTCTGAGTACATTGCTTATTTTCCTGTGGCTTATGCAACGCAAGGAAAAACATGCCCTGTTCTGGGGGCTGGGGCAGTTGTCGGTAATGAGCGGAATTATTATCTGGTTCATCGGCGACCGTGTATTTTCCGAAACCCTGCGTATTCAACTATGCGCCGTGCTGCTTAGCGCCGGCCTGATAGGTTATTGGAGCGGTACCAAGTTTTTCTTGGGAGAGTTATACCGCTATCAAATACGCTGGATATTGCCTGCCGGTATATTGATCGCCGCGATATCGGGTATTGTCTGGTTTAGTAACCCGGCCATTATCGCTCCCGGCAGCACCGCCATATTAGGCATGATGATGCTCTGGTGCGGTCAACGCCTGATCAGGAATAAAAACCGCTATCGCCTGTTGGGTATTACCTTGATCTTGCGTGGCGGTTTTAACCTGCTCAGCGCGTTAACGCTGGGGCCCGAGTTATATTTGATCTGGTTTGTCGGCACCACGATATTAAAAACCCTCAGCATGCTGGGGTTGATTTATGCGGTACAGGATGAGATCCAGCAACGCTACGCCCGAACCATCGATAGCCTGAGCAATGGTTTTTTGATACGCGACCGCCGCGGCTATGTCATGGTGGCCAATGAGCGCTGCGCCCGTTTGCTGGGCTTTAATGCCCCGGCGGATCTGATCGGCCGCCATGTCACGGACTTGCTTCCCGGTCTCACGCGTGAGATGGCGGACCATTATTTCAGCCAGTTCGTGACCGAGGGCGTCCATTACCCCATCGTCGATACCGCCGTCGTGACATTGCATAATGGCAATAAATTGCCAGTTGAAATGCTAGGCTCTCCTTACGAAGAGCGCGGCCGTACGTATTGCCTGGTCCAGTTGCTGGACATCAGCGAGCGCAAAAAGAAGGACGATCTGTTGTATCAGGCGGCCCGCATCGATCCCGTCACCGGCTATTTCAACCGCCATGCGCTGTCCAAACGGCTGGAGGAGGAGCTCGCGAACGCCGCCTTCGACCGCAATGAATGCGCCGTGCTGTTCATCGACCTGGACAAGTTCAAGCGCGTCAACGATTCCTTCGGCCATGCCGTCGGCGACGAATTGCTGCGCCAGTTCGCGCGCCGCCTGCACGCCATCCTGCGTCCGCAGGACGTGCTGGCCCGGTTCGGCGGCGACGAATTCATCGTCGTCCTGCCCGGCTTGCCAGCGGGAGGCAGCGAGAAAACCGCCAGCGACTGCGCGGCCGGCATCATCGCCACCATGTCCGACTGTTTCAACCTGTCGCACCACGCGATCGGCGTGTCGGCCAGCGTGGGCATCGCCTGCTATCCCTTGCACGGCAACGATAGCGATACGCTCATCCGCAACGCCGACATCGCCATGTACGAAGCCAAGAAGGCGGGGCGCGGCGAAATGCGTTTCTTCAACGACGCCATGAACGCCGCCGCCAAGGATGCGCTGGTGATCGACGGCGCCTTGCGCGGCGCCATCGAGGCCGGCGAGTTCCGCCTGGTTTACCAGGCCATCACCAACTCCCACACCGGCAAACTGACCAAGGTGGAGGCGCTGTTGCGCTGGGACAGCGCCTTGCTGGGCGCGGTTCCGCCGGACCGTTTCATACCAGTCGCCGAAGATAGCGGCATGATCGTCGAACTTGGCACCTGGGTGCTGAACCAGGCTTGCCGCCAGGTGGCGCAGTGGAAGGCCAGCCCGTTGGGCGAGATCACCATCAGCATCAACGTCTCGGCCTGGCAACTGGCCGATCCGGCGTTTGTCGGCTTGGTGCGGCAGGCGCTGGCCAGCAACGGCCTGGCGGCGCGCCAGTTGGAGCTGGAGCTGACCGAGCGGGTGCTGATCGACGATGGCGGCCAGGTGCAGGCGGTGCTGGCGCAATTGCGCTCGCTGGGCATCAGCATTTCGCTGGACGATTTCGGTACCGGCTATTCCTCGCTCAGCTACCTGACCCAGTTCCACCTGAACACGCTGAAGATAGACCGCGCCTTCGTGATGGATATCGAGCACAGCGAGCGCAGCAACAACCTGGTGCACGCCATCATCGCGATGGGGCACAGCCTGGGCTTGCAGCTGGTGGCGGAGGGCGTGGAAACCGCCGGCCAGGCGGCCATCCTGGAAAAGATGGGTTGCCATTACCTGCAGGGCTACCATATTTCCCGGCCGATCCCGGCGGAGGAACTGCTGGTTTTTGCGGACGGCCTGCTCGACAGGCCGCACATTGACAACTTCGCTATTTAGTATCGGCCGCAGTGGGCAGCTTTTGCGCCGCTTCCTCGGCGGTCAGGATCCAGATGCGGTCGATAAAGCCCTGGAAGTCCACCGTGTAGTTGACCACGATGTCGCTGCCGCGCAATCCGGCCGGCATTTCGATCATATTGTCGCGGTTGAAGATGCGCGCGGCGGGTGACAGCTGGCGCGGCTTGCCGTCGATGCTCACATCGGGGAAATAGCCGGGCGTCATTTTCCCGCGCAGGGCATTGGCCGGAAACGGCCGTTCGAACGCCAGCGCCGACAGCGACAACAATCCCGCCATCAGCAATGCACAGAATCGCAGCATGGGTGAGCTCCTCCAAGGATGAAGCCCCAGCTTACCCGATTATTTTCCCGGCGTGCTAGTCCTCGATTTTCTGCGGCACCTGCCGGAAAAACAGGTAGGGGCTGATGGTGGTGCCGAAGATCGCCACCAGCGCCGTGATGTAGGCCGCCTGCCAGGACAGCTTGGGCAGCAGCGCGTCGTGCAGCAAGGTCAGCCACGGCAGTTTGAGCGTCAGCGCGGTGACGATATAGGCCAGCAGGGCCAGTGTCAGCCACTTGACGTGGCCGAGGCGCGCGCTGATCGCCCGGATGCCCATCATCAGCGGATAGCCGTCTTGTTTGCTGGTTTGCTGCGGCTTGGTCATGTTCATCAAATTCTCCCTGTTGACGACCATGCTAAGGCGGGCACCGGCCGGCGGTCCGTACGTTCGCGTACTTAGGGCGAGTGGAGGAATGTTGCCATGTCACCAATTAGTCACATTCCCGTCATCGCCGCGTCACATGCAGTTCCTACAATCTTGCGAGTTTAGTTTCCAGTCTAAGTCCACACTAACCAGCAAGAAAGAAGAATAAATCATGCAACAGCGCTTCCCTCTGAAACCTTTGTGCCTGGTGGTCCTGCAAGCCATCGCTTGCCACGCTTACGCCGCCGACGCGGCCGATGCCGCCGCCGACAGCTCTGTGGCCGGCGCCATCATCGGCCCTGTGCAAACGGTGGAAATCACCGGCCGTGGCCAGTCGCGCCAGGTGCAGAACATCAACAAGGCCGACCTGGCCGAAGCGCTGCCGGGCACCAGCCCGCTGAAAGTCCTGGAAAAACTGCCGGGCGTGAACTTCCAGTCCGCCGATCCGTTCGGCGCCTACGAGTGGTCGACCCGCTTCAGCGTGCGCGGCTTCAACCAGAACCAGCTGGGCTTCACGCTGGACGGCGTGCCGCTGGGCGACATGAGCTACGGTAACAACAACGGCCTGCACATCAGCCGCGCCATCTCGTCGGAAAACGTCGGCAACGTCACCGTGTCGCAAGGCGCGGGCGCGGTCGGCACCGCCTCGACCAGCAACCTGGGCGGCACCGTGCAATTCTTCACGCTGGCGCCGGCCAACGAGCGCGGCCTGACCTTCGCGCAAACCTTCGGCAGCGATTCGACGTCGCGCACCTTCGCCCGCGTCGATACCGGCCTGATCAACAACGTCGTCAAGGCCTACATCAGCGGCACCCGCCAGCGCACCGACAAGACCAAGGGCGAAGGCGGCCAGGACCAGGATCAGCTGAACTCGAAGTTCGTGTTCAACTTCGGCGAAAACAGCCTGACCGGTTTCCTCAACTATTCCGACCGCCGCGAAGTCGACTACCAGGACGTGTCGCTGGAAATGGTGCGTCGCCTGGGCTACGGCTGGGACAACTACCAGCCTGACTGGCAGCGCGCCGTCAACGCCGCCAAGGGCGTCTACAGCGGCGGCGTCAACAGCATGGACGACGCCTACTACTCGGCCGGCGGCCTGCGCAAGGACACCATCGGCGGCCTGACCCTGGCCCTGAACTTCGGTCCGTCGATCGAACTCAAGACCACCGTCTACCACCACGACAACGACGGCCAGGGCCACTGGTACACGCCCTACGTGGCGACCGACGCCGCCAACCCGATCTCGCTGCGCACCACCGAGTACTCGATCGGCCGCGACGGCGTCACCAGCGACCTGACCTGGGAACTGGGCAGCCACACCATCACCGCCGGCCTGTGGGGCGAGCGCAGCAACCACAACGTCAGCCGCAACTACTACAAGGTGACCGGTCCTGCCGACACCATGTTCTTCCTGGCGAATCCGTTCCGCACCGACTTCAAGCAGAACTTCGTCACCACCACCGCGCAGTACTACGTGGCCGACACCTTCAGCGCCATGGACGGCAAGCTGAAGTTCAACGCCGGCTTCAAGGCGATGGACGTGGACATCAAGGCCACCAACATCATCGGCACCCGCGCCGCCGGCGACCTCGACGCAGAGAAGAAATTCCTGCCGCAGGCCGGCGTCAACTACGCCATCAGCGCCGACGACGAAGTGTTCGCTTCCGCATCGAAAAACATGCGCGCCTTCCAGCCGGGCGTCAGCGGTCCGTTCTCGCAGACCCAGGCCGCCTACAACGCCGGCATCTCCAAGCTCAAGCCTGAAACCTCGGTCAACATCGACCTCGGCTACCGCTTCAAGCGCGCCGACATCCAGGGTTCGGTGGCGGTCTACAACGCCCGCTTCGACGACCGCCAGCTGAGCGTTGCCACCTGCGCCGGCATCGTCGGTTGCCCATCGACCTTCGTCAACGTCGGCAAGGTCGACACCAAGGGTCTGGAAGCGATCGCCGTGTGGAAGTTCAACCGCGAAATCAGCTGGTTCAACTCGTACACCTTCAACGATTCCAAGTACAAGTCGAACTACCAGGACGGCGTCAACCTGGTGGCTGTCAGCGGCAAACAAGTGGTCGATGCGCCGCGTTCGCTGTTCAACACCGAAGCCTCGTATGAAAGCGGCACCTGGTTCGCGCGCGTCGGCGGCAAGTACACCGGCAAGCGTTACTACACCTACCTGAACGACGGCGGCGTGCCATCGTTCTGGCTGGCTAACCTGTCGGCTGGCTACAAGATGAAATCGCTGGGCATGCTGAAAGACCTGTCGCTGCAAGTCAACGTCACCAACCTGTTCGACAAGCAGTACATCAGCTCGATCGGCACCAACGGCTTCCAGGCCAGCGATGTCGCCGGCACCGCGCAAACGCTGCTGACCGGCGCGCCGCGTCAAGTGTTCATCACGCTGAACGGCAAGCTGTAAATGGTGCGCTCGCTGGTCTGCGGTGGGTTGACGCTGATACTACAGGCGTCGGCCGCCGCAGCGGCCAGCGGGGCGGCCACCACGCCGATTCAGCACGTGATTGTGCTGGTCGGCGAGAACCGTACTTTCGATAATCTGTACGGTGTGTATGAGCCGAAGAAGGGCCAGACGGTGGCCAACCTGTTGTCGAAGAAAATCGTCAACAGGGACGGCACGCCGGGGCCGCGCTTCGCGGACGCGGCGCAGAAGCTGGGCCTGTCCAGCGGCGCCTACACGCCTACGCCGGAATTCAACGGCATCTACGGCACCTTGCCCCAGCCCTGGGCCTGGGGCGCTCTCGGCCAGCGGCAGGACGTGGCCGATGCGCGCTTTCCGTCCAACCTGCCCAACGGCCCGTTCCAGATCACCCACCACGTCGGCTACGGCGCCCACACCGGCGATCCGACCCACCGCTTCTTCCAGATGTGGCAGCAGGTTGACGGCGGCAAGAACGACTTGTTCGTCTGGGTGGCCGACCAGACCGGTCCGGGCCCCAGCAATCCGGCGCCGCTAGCGCCCGGCAAGACCGGACAGGGCGCGGTCGCCATGGGCTTCTACAATATGGCGCGCGGCGACGCGCCGCTGTTCAAGCGCCTGGCCGACCAGTACGCCATCGCCGACAACTACCATCAACCCATCATGGGCGGCACCACCGCCAACTACTTCGCGCTGGCCACGGCCGATGTCGGCTACTACACGGAAGACGGCAAGGCCGCCGTGCCGCCAGCCAGGCAGATCGAAAACCCGGACGCCCAGCCCGGCACCAACAACTGGTACACCGAGGACGGCTATCGCGGCGGCACCTACGTCAATTGTTCCGATCCGGCGCAGCCCGGCGTGGCCGGCATCCGCGCGCTGCTGGCGCAACTGCCGTACCCGGCCTTCAACGACGGCAACTGCGCGCCCGGCCACTACTACATGGTCAACAATCTCGACCCCGCATTCGGCCCGCTGGGCGAGCCGCTGCCGCTGGGCCCGGATAAATTCCTGTTGCCGCCGCAAGCGATGCCGCACATCGGCGATGCGCTGACGGCCGGCGGCGTGTCGTGGAAGTGGTATAGCGGCGGCCGCAACGACGGCAAGAAAGTCGACAAGGAATACTGCGGCATGTGCGACACGCCGACCTTCTTCAGCTCGACGATGAACGGCCCGGACAAGGACAAGCTGGTTGACCTGATGCAGTTCTATGTCGACGTCAAGGACGCCGCCAGCTTCCCGTCGGTGGCGGTGATCGCTCCGTACGACAGCATCTCCGGCCATCCCGGCTACGCGATGGAAACCAGCTTCGACGAACTGGTGGCCGGCGTGCTGGAGCGCGTGCAGGCCAATCCCGCGCTGTGGAAAAACACCGTCATCCTGGTCACCTTCGACGAGGGCGGCGGCTATTACGATTCCGGCTATGTGCAGGCGATCGACTTTTTCGGCGACGGCACCCGCATTCCGCTGCTGGCCATTTCGCCGTGGGCTAAAAAGGGCGCGGTCGACCACACTTATTACGACCACGCCTCGATCGCCAAGTTCATCGAGCGCAACTGGTCGCTGCCGCCGCTGTCGGCGCGCAGCCGCGACAACTTGCCCAATCCTGTCCACGACAAGACTTCGCCTTACGTGCCGCGCAACCGTCCGGCCATCGGCGATCTGATGAATCTGTTCGACTTTTCCAGCCCCCGCCATTGACCTGTTGCTTGCGCAACACAAGCCGGTGTTGCCTCTGGTGGCGGGCTCCACATCGTTGCATACTGGACGGCCCAGGCTGAGATGAGGAGACCGCCATGAAATGGTTTTACGACCTGAAGATAGCCACCAAGTTGATAGTGTCTTTCGGCGCCGTGCTGTTGCTGACACTGGTGATGGGTGTGTGTTCCATCCTGTCGATGGGCCAGGTCAATCAAGCCTCGACCGACCTGGCGGAAAGCTGGATGCCCAGCGTGCGCGCGGTGCTCGAGCTGCGCGCCGACGTCGGCGATTACCGGCGCTGGGAACTGGCGCATCTGCTCAACGAAGATCCGCAAGGCATGGCCGGCTACGAAAAGCGCATGGACGACACCATGGCGACCCTCAAGGCGCATCGTGATGGCTTTGAAAAACTGATCACCAGCCCGGAGGAAAAAACGCTGGCCGGTGAATTCGATGCCAGCCTGGCCGCCTTCCTGGGCGAGCACGGCAAGATGATGACCTTGTCGCGCGCCAACCAGAAAGTCGAGGCGCGCGCGGTGGCCAGCGGCGCCTCGGCCAAGGTCCTCGGCGAACTGACCGCCATCGCCAACAAGCTGGTCAAGCTGAACGCGGAGGGCGGCGATGCCGCCAGCAAGGCCGCCACCGACACCTTCAAGAATGCCCGCTGGACCGCCATCGTGCTGCTGTCGTTCAATATCGTGATCGGCATGGCGCTGGCGATGTGGGTGGCGCGCATCGTCGCGACACCGTTGCAGGAAGCGGTGGCGCTGGCGCGCGACGTCGCCGGCGGCGACCTGACGCGCACCATCGACGTCAAGTCCGCCTGCGAGACGGGCCAGCTGATGCAGGCGCTCAAGGACATGACGGGCAATCTGCAAACATTGGTCAGCCAGGTGCGCAGCGGCACCGACACCATCGCCACGGCGTCGAGCCAGATCGCCAGCGGCAACCAGGATTTGTCGGCGCGCACCGAGGAGCAGGCCAGCTCATTGGAAGAGACCGCGTCGTCGATGGAGGAGCTGACCAGCACCGTCAAGCAGAACGCCGACAATGCGCGCCAGGCCAACGTGCTGGCGCAGTCGGCGTCCGGCATCGCGGTCAAGGGCGGCGACGTGGTGGGGCAGGTGGTCGGCACCATGGCGTCGATCAACGAATCGTCGCGCAAGATCGTCGACATTATTTCCGTCATCGACGGCATCGCTTTCCAGACCAATATCCTGGCGTTGAATGCCGCCGTGGAAGCGGCGCGCGCCGGCGAGCAGGGGCGCGGTTTCGCGGTGGTGGCGTCCGAGGTGCGCAACCTGGCGCAGCGCAGCGCGGCGGCGGCCAAGGACATCAAGCAGCTGATCGGCGATTCGGTGGAGAAGGTGGAGACCGGTTCCCAGCTGGTCGAGCAGGCCGGCCAGACGATGACGGAAATCGTCGCCAGCATCACCCGCGTGACCGACATCATGGCCGAGATCACGTCGGCCAGCGCGGAGCAGAGCAGCGGCATCGAGCAGGTCAACACCGCCATCGTGCAGATGGACCAGGTGACGCAGCAGAACGCCGCGCTGGTGGAGCAGGCCGCCGCGGCGGCCGAGTCGATGCAGGATCAGGCGGCCAGGTTGAGCGAGGTGGTGAGCGTGTTCAAGTTGCTGGCGTCCAGCGCGCCGGTGGTCCGGGCCATGCCACGCCGCAAGACGGTGGCGGTCGCCGCAGCACGGCCGGCATTGAAGAAGCCGGCCAAGACCGGCACCACTGATGAGTGGGAGACGTTTTAACGTCATTCCCGCGCAGGCGGGAATCCATACTTTGCTTGAACGCAGGCGGTCTATGGATTCCCGCGTGCGCGGGAATGACTTAGGTGCCGGCGCCGGGATGCCGCTCGCGCCAAGCCTTGAGCGCGGCGCGGTAGCGCTCCAGTTCGTCCTGGTACATGTCTTCCACGCAGAAGGTGCAGCCGCTGTGGCAGCAGTCGCCCGGCTGCGGCGGTGGTGGCGGCAGCGGCATCGGATCGTCGGCCGCCTTGTTTTGATTCTCGTCCATCGACTTCCCTACATCGGCGGCATGGCCAGCAGCGCCATGTTGCGGCCTTTTTCCTTGGCCCGGTACAGCGCGCGGTCGGCCATCTGCACCAGCAGTTCCGGCGAGCTGTCCTCGGTCGGCACCATCACCGCCACGCCGATGCTGATGGTCAGGATGCCGAACGGCGACTGCTCGTGCGGCAGCTGGCGCCGCGCCAGCTCGGCGCAGATTTCCTCGGCCACGCCGAAAGCGTCGGCCGCGTCGGTGGCGGCCGCCAGCAGCGCGAACTCCTCGCCGCCGTAGCGCGCCACCAGGTCGGTGGTGCGGCGGCCGTGCGAGGTGATCAGCTCGGCCACGGTGCGCAGGGTCGAATCGCCGGCCAGGTGGCCGTAGTGATCGTTGTACTTCTTGAAGTAGTCGACGTCCAGCATCGACAGCGCCAGCGTCTGGCCGGTGCGCGCGGCGCGCCGCCATTCCGCTTCCAGCGCCAGGTCGAAGCCGCGCCGGTTGCTGACGCCGGTCAGGCCGTCGGTGGTGCTGAGCGCGGCCAGCTTGCGGTTCGATTCCTCCAGCTCGCCGGTGCGCGCGGCCACCAGCTGTTCCAGTTCGGCCTGGTGGCGGGTCAGGCGGTGGATGCGGATCTTGTAGGCCAGCAGCAGCGAGCCGACGATCAGCACGGCGCCGCCGGCGCGGAACCACCAGCGCTGCCAGAACGGCGGCGTGATGGTGATGTTGAGCGTGGCCGGCTCCGGATTCCACACGCCCAGGTGGTTGGCGGCCTTGACCCGGAACACATAGTGGCCGGGGTTCAGATTGGTGTAGCTGGCGCTGCGGTGGGCGGCGTCGGTCTCGACCCAATCGCGGTCGAAGCCCTGCAGCTGGTAGGCGTAGCGGTTCTCGCCCGGCTCGGTGTAGTGCAGCGCCGCGAACTCCAGCGAAAACACCGAGGCCTGCGACGACAAGGTCAGCGCGGTGGGCGAGGTCACCGGCCCTTCGGCCTTGACGTTCTCGCTCGGCTTGCCGTCCTGCAGCGAGTGGTTGAACACGGTGATGTCGGTGATCGCCACCTGCGGCGGCACCGAGCTGGTGCGCACCGCCGACGGCGTCACCGCCGTCATGCCGTGCACGCCGCCGAAGTACAGCACGCCGTTCTCGCCCATAGCCGACGAGTTGACGGTGTAGCCCTCGGTCAGCCCGTCCGACGCGCTGAAGTGGCTGACCTGGCCGGTGGCCGGGTCCAGGCGGTACAGGCCGGCGATGGTGCTGCACCAGATCTTGCCGTCGCGGTCGTGCTCGATCGACAGGATCTTGGGCGCGCGCATCGCCGCCGCATACGATTTGAAGCTGACCTGGCCGTCGGCCGCCACCACCACCAGGTCCAGGCCCTTGCTGGTGCCGACCCAGATGCGGCCTTGCGCGTCCTCGTGCAGGCTGGCGATGTTGTCGTCGCTCAGGCTGTTGCGGTCGTGGTTGGCGTGGCGGTAGTGGCGGAACTTGCCGCTGGCCGGATCCAGCAGGTCGAGCCCGCCGCCGTTCCATTCCGAGCCGGCCCACACCCGGCCGCTGCGGTCTTCCAGCACCGCCGAGGTGCCGTTGACGCTGCGCGTGGCCGGGTCCTGCGGATCGTTGTAGTAGATCTTGCGGGCGTCGGTCTTGCTGTCGTAGCGGATCAGGCTGTTGCCGGTGGCCAGCCACAGCACGCCGTTGGCGCCGGGCGCGATGGCGTTGATGTAGTCGCTGGCGGTGTTGCCGAAGTGGATGACCTGGAAGGCGCTGTCGGGCGTGTCCAGCCGGTTCAGGCCGTTGGAGGTGCCCAGCCACAGCGGCCCTTTGCCGGCCGGGTCCTGGTACATGCTGTAGATGATGGAGTGGCTCAGCATGCCGGGCTTCTTGTCGTCGGCGCGGTAGCTCTGGATGACGCTGCCGCTGGCCGGATCGTACAAGCTCATGCCGACGTTACCGCCCAGCCAGATGCGGCCGCCCGGCGCGCGGGCCAGGCTCAGCAGCGCGTTGCTGGCCGGCGCCGAACGGCTGTCGATGCGGAATGGCACGTGGCGGGTAAAGCCCTCGCTCGACAGGTTGGCCAGGCTGATGCCGTCGGTGAAGGAGGCGATCCACAGCATGCCGCCACGGTCCTGCAGCACCGCGCGCAGATTGTCGCCCGGCAGGCTGTAGGGATCGTCGGCCGCGTGCACGAACTGGTCGAACTCGCCGCTGGACTCGTTCCAGCGCAGCAGGCCGGCCGACAGCGTGGTGCACCACAAGGTGCCCTTGTTGTCGAGGTTGAAGTTGGTGATGCGGCTGTAGGGCGAGGCGATGGTCTGGCGGGTGTCCCAGTCGCGCTTGCCGTCCCAGCGGATCACGCCCGATTCCGTGCCTATCCACAGCATGCCGTTCTTGTCGAACTGCAGCGCGCGGACGATGTTGACGCGGGCGTCCGGCTTGGGCGCCGGATCGACCTGGTGGTGCTTGAAGCTGGTCGCGCCGGGCGCCAGATAGTCCAGCCCGCCGGGCCAGGTGCCGATCCAGACGCCGCCGCGGGCGTCCAGCGCCAGCGCGTTCAGGTCGTTGCTGGCCAGGCTGCCGGGATCGGCGTCGTCGTGGGCGTAGACGGTGAACTTGCCGCTGGCCGGATCGAAATGCTGCAAGCCGCCCCAGCTGCCGACCCACATGCCGCTCTTGCCGTCGGAAATGATGTTCTTGATGATGCGGTGGTTCTTGGGCGCCTTGCCGGGCGGCGCGAACAGCGTGAAGTCGTTGCTCTCCGGGTTGAAGCGCGCCAGGCCGTTCTGGGTGCCGGCCCAGATGCGGCCCTGCTGGTCTTCGTAGATGGCCGACACGCGGTCGTGCGGCAGGCTGCGCGGGTCGCTGGGGTTGTTGATGTACTTGACCGCCTGGTAGCCGTTGTAGCGGTACAGGCCGTTGGTGTGGGTGCCGACCCAGATATAGCCTTTGCGGTCCTGCAACAGCGACAGCATCGACGGTTCGTCGCCGCCCAGCGGGCCCAGTTTCTTGAAGCGCAGCGACGGCGCGGGCGCCGCCAGGGCGTCGGCGGACGGCAGCCAGGCCAGCAGGGAGGCCAGCAACAACAACAGCAGTAGGGAGGCGAAGCGCAATAGGGAAGGGCAGCGGCGCAGGACCGGCGGAAGCACGTGCATGTAGGAGTATCCGGTGGCGTAACAGGTTGCGCGTGCGGAGCAGCGCTCGGTTTTATAGGCTATTCTGGTCAGATTGGCTATTATACATACCATTGATGCAAGGGTTTTAATATAAAAGCCGGTGGTTTCTAGCGCAGTTGCCGGAAATTAGGGTATAGTTTACGGCGCTCATTGTATCCTGCTCACCGCGTGTCCGCCCGCCGGTCCCTCCGCACTCCTCCAAGTCGTACATCCGCCGGGCCGGCAGCACAGATATGCCGTTAATTGAAGAAAGCTTGGCTGTCCGCCGCAGGGCCGCCGCACACATTATGTCCGAAACCGAGATCATCACCCCGACCGTTATTGAGTCCGCCGCCCAGCAGGCTGTCGCCGCCGAAGCCGTGGCCGTGCCTGCCGCCGTCGCAGCCGCCGAGCCCGCAGAAGTCCGTTTTGCCGACTTCGGCCTGTCGCCGGCCATCCTGCGCGCGCTGACCGACCAGGGCTATGTGCACCCGACGCCGATCCAGGCCCAGGCCATTCCCGTGCTGCTGCAGGGACGCGACGTCATGGGCGCGGCCCAGACCGGCACCGGCAAGACCGCCGGCTTCGCGCTGCCCATCATCCAGATGCTGCTGGCCCACGCCAGCAGCAGCACCTCGCCGGCGCGCCACCCGGTGCGCGCGCTGATCCTGACGCCGACCCGCGAACTGGCGGTGCAGGTGGCCGAGAACGTCAAGGCCTACGCCCAGCACACGCCGCTGCGCTCGACCGTGGTGTTCGGCGGCATGGACATGAAGGGCCAGACCATCATCCTCAAGGCCGGCGTTGAAATCGTCATCGCCACCCCGGGCCGTTTGCTGGACCACGTGGAACAGAAGAACATCAGCCTCGGCCAGGTGCAGATGCTGGTCATGGACGAAGCCGACCGCATGCTCGACATGGGCTTCCTGCCCGACCTGCAGCGCATCATCAACCTGCTGCCGGCCAAGCGCCAGAACCTGATGTTCTCGGCCACGTTCTCGCCGGAGATCAAGAAGCTGGCCAACACCTTCCTCAGCAACCCGGTGACGATCGAAGTGGCGCGCAGCAACCAGACCGCCGACAAGGTCAGCCAGGTGGTCTACAAGGTGCCGGAAAACCAGAAGCACGCGCTGACCGCGCACCTGCTGCGCCAGCGCGAGCTGAAGCAGGTGATCATCTTCTCCAACACCAAGATCGGCGCCTCGCGCCTGGCCAAGGGGCTGGAGCAGGAGGGCATGAAGGCGGTCGCCATCCACGGCGACAAGACCCAGCAGGAGCGCATGGCGGCGCTGGAATCGTTCAAGAAGGGCGAGATCGACATCCTGGTCGCCACCGACGTCGCCGCGCGCGGCCTCGACATCACCGACCTGCCGTGCGTGATCAACTACGACCTGCCGTACAACGCCGAAGACTATGTGCACCGCATCGGCCGCACCGGCCGCGCCGGCGCCTCGGGCGACGCGCTGTCGATCTATTCGGACAAGGATGAACGCCTGCTGGCCGACATCGAGAAACTGATCAAGCAAACCATCCGCCGTGGCGAGCTGGACGGCTTCAACCCGGCCCCGAGCTATGGCGGCGACGAACGCGGCGAACGCCGTCCGCGCCGCGACGAAGGCGGCCGCAGCGCGCCGTCCTCGTCCCCGTCGTCCTCATCGGCCGGCCGTGGCGAGCGCAGCGACCGTGGCGAGCGTCCGCCGCGCGCCGCCGGCGCGCCGTCGTACGGCAGCCGCCGCGAGAAGGTCGACCCATGGTTCCTCAAGCCGTACGAGCCGGCCAAGGCGCCGGCCCCGGCGCCGGCCGCCACGCTGAGCAGCGCGGCAGCGACCAAGCCCAAGCAGAAGATCGCCTTCCTGCTGGGCGGCGCGCCCAAGCAGTAAGCCGCCGGCGGCGTCAGGTCTTGCGGTAGACGCAGACCACGATGTCGCTGGGGAAGGCGCGCAATACCGGGATCGTCATCATGACGGCGGCGTATTGCGCGTAAATGCTGAGCCAGGTTCCCTGGCCGGCGCAGCGCAGCCGTTCCAGCATGCTCTTGGCGCGCACCGCCGGCAGTTCGGCCTTGAAGCGCAGTTCCAGCCCTTGTCCCCCCACCAGCTTGCTCAAGTTGCCGGCCTCGAAGTAGTGCACGTGCGGCGACGGCAGGCCTTTCTGCCACAGCCGCTCGAACGGCGCATGCCAGCCGACACGGGCGAACAACTTCGACAGGCGGTAAAAGAAGCCACGGCTGTTGGGCAGGTTGAGGATCAGGATGCCGCCCGGCGTCAGCCGTTCGCGGCAGGCCGCCAGCGCCGAACGGATGTCGGGGATGTGCTCGATGACGTCGTTGAACACGATCACGTCGAAACGCTCGTCCGTCTCCAGCGCGTCGGGAAAGAAGCCGTTGCGCACCGGCAGGCCGCGGGCGGCGGTTTTCTGCGCCACCGCCGTATCCGGCTCCATGCCCAGCACGTCGAAATGGTCGCGCGCCGCTTCCAGGAACCAGCCATGCGCGGCGCCCACATCCAGCAGGCGGCGCGCGCCGGGCGGCGCCAGCTCGACCGCGTAGCCGACGATGGTCTGGAAGTTCTCCTGGCGTATGGCCTTCAGGCCGGCTTCGCGCTGCGCCTCGTCCACGTGGACATGGACTTCGGCGTCATTGATGGTGGGCAGCAGCGCGGCGCTCTCGTAGCGGCAGGCCGGGCAGATGCGGTGCCAGGGCGACAGCCCCGGCGTGGTGGGTTGCTGGCAGACGATGCAATTCATTGAAAACCCTCATTCGTGCGGCGTGAATTGGAGGGTTGAATATATAGCAATATTGGATCGGGGGCCAGCGCTTTCAGGCCCGGCGGCTGATCGGCAGCGCCGTCGCCGGCGTAGGCGATGCCGGCCGCTTCGGCAGCAGCTTCAGCAGGGCGTCGCGCACCTTGTTCGACAAGCCCTGTTCCAGGTAATGCTGCGACAGCGAGGCAAACGCCAGCGCGACCGCGGTCGACAGGAAGATATAGCTCCAGGTCTGGGCGAATTGCCCGTGGCCGGCGGCGTTCAGCGCCCGCGTCACCAGTCCCTGCGACAGCAGATGGGTCAGGTACAGCGAATACGAGATCGATCCCAGCCACAGGAACACGCGGTGCACCCGCAGGTGCACGGTCTTGCTGGCCAGCGCCAGCGCCAGCACCATCAGCGCCAGCGGCCAGCCCCACTGGGTCGGACCGTGGGTGACGGCGGCGCCGCTGTAACTGGCCCACAGCGCGAACGCCACGCCCAGCGCGGCGACGTGCCAGGCCACGTAGGCGCTGCGCAAGCGGGCCCAGTCCTGCTGGTACAGCCAGCCGATCAGCACGCCGGCGGCGAATTCCAGCACGAACGGACTGGTGACGATGGCCAGATAGCCGACCTGGTAGCCGAGGTCGCGGCTGATGTTCATGTCGAAGCCGCGGACACCCAGCGGTATCAGGATCACCGTCAGCAGCACCCAGGACGCCAGCACGAACCAGCGCAGGCGCTTGAACAGCATGCTGGCGGCGAAGGCGAGGTAGAAATACATCTCGAATTCCAGCGTCCAGCCGGGCAGCAGCGTCAGCGAGAAATACGGGACATAGTGGGGATTGGCCGGAATCATGCCCACCGAATGCCAGAACGTCAGCCGGTTGGCGGCGTGGTGGAAGTAATCGATGCCGCCGCTGAGCACGAACACCGACAGCAGCGTGATCACCGCATAGATCGGCCACACGCGGGCGAAGCGCTTGATGGCGAAACGCGCCACATAGCCGGCGCTGCCGTCGAAATTGGTGGTCGAGTAATGCATGATGAAGCCGCTGATGATGAAGAACAGGTCGACTCCCATCGCGCCCGGCACGAAGATGCGGTCCGCCAGCGGCATGTCGGGCGTGTTCAGCATTGCGTAGCGGGCATGCGTCAGTGCGACCAGTAGCGCGGCAATGCCGCGCAGCAGTTGAACCCAGTCCAGGTTCTTTTCATGTGTTGCCATTGTTGTTGGTTTGTTTAATTTGCAATGCGGGAGTGCGGTGCTATTTTAACCGCGAGTGGCTGGCGCGATCTATCCATTTTGTTACAGGACGTTGGTGTCCCGGATCAGCGGATGGCTGGCGCGGAACGTGTAGAATGCCGGCGGTTGGGTCATGGCCTGGTATGTCCTGAGCGCAAAATCATTTATAATGATTCATCTTTTTTTGACAATGTTTCGATGCAACTAACGTCCATGCAAATTGAAAAACTCCCCCCGGCGCCGTACCAAGCCGACCCGGCGCCGGCCCTGCACCCGGCCTACCGCCGCGATATCGACGGCCTGCGGGCGCTGGCCGTGCTGTCGGTGGTGCTGTACCACGCTTTCCCGTCGCGCCTGCCGGGCGGCTTTGCCGGCGTCGACATCTTCTTCATCATCTCCGGTTTCCTGATCGGCAGCATCCTGATCGCCGGCATGCAGCAGAACGCCTTCAGCTTCACCGAGTTCTATGCGCGCCGCGTGCGCCGCATCTTCCCGGCGCTGACCGTGGTGCTGAGCGCCTGCCTGGCGTTCGGCTGGTTCGCGCTGTTCCCGGACGAGTACAAGATGCTGGGCAAGCACGTGTTCGGCGGCGCCGGCTTCCTGTCCAACTTCTTCCTGTGGAATGAAGTCGGCTACTTCGACACCGCCGCCGAGACCAAGCCGCTGCTGCACCTGTGGTCGCTGGGCATCGAGGAACAGTTCTACATCTTCTGGCCGGTGCTGATGCTGCTGGCGTGGAAGCGCCGCTTCAGCCTGGTGGCGCTGGCGCTGGGCGTGGCCGTGCTGTCCTTCCTGGTCAACGTCGGCGGCCTGCATAAATTCCCCAGCGCGACCTTCTACTCGCCGGCCAGCCGGGTCTGGGAACTGCTGTACGGCAGCGTGCTGGCGTATATGTCGATCAACGGCCTGCACCTGTTTGCCGGCGTGCGCCGCGGCCACGGCGCCGACGCCGTGATCGACTGGTCCAGCCCGCGCGCGCGCAACATCAAGTCGGCGCTGGGCCTGGGCCTGCTGCTGGCCACGCTGGCGCTGCTGCGCGCCGACCGCCACTTCCCCGGCTGGTGGGCGCTGCTGCCGACCACCGGCGCGGTGCTGCTGATTTCGGCCGGCCCGCAAGCCTGGTGCAACCGCGTGTTGCTGGGCAATCCGGTGGCCGTGTGGTTCGGCCTGATCAGCTACCCGCTGTACCTGTGGCACTGGCCGCTGCTGGCGTTTGCCCGCATCATCGAATCGGGCCTGCCGTCGTCGAAAATACGCGGCGCCGCCGTGCTGGCCGCGATCGTGCTGGCCTGGCTGACCTACCGCCTGCTGGAGCGGCCGCTGCGCGGCACCGCCCATGGCCGCGCCAAGGTGGCGGTGCTGTCGGCCGCGATGCTGGCGCTGGCCGCCGCCGGCGGCGCGCTGTACCGCGCCAACGGCCTGCCGCTGCGCGCCAGCGTGGTCGACAGCGCGGCCCAGCAGAAGGAACTGTTCGTGGTGGAAGACGTGCCCAATGCCACGGCCTGCAAGGCGCGCTACGGCTTCACCAGCATCTACGAGTACTGCCTGATGGACGACCCGACCAAGGCGCCGACCGTGGCGATGCTGGGCGACAGCCACGCTTTCCACATCTGGGCCGGCCTGAACCGCTACTATCACAGCCGCGGCGAAAACCTGGTGTACTTCGGCACGCGGGTGCCGTTCGTCAACCTGCCGGTCGGCGACGATCCCTACCAGAAGGTGGTGCCGATGATGATCGACAAGGTGATGCAGGCGACCACCGTCAAGACCGTCATCATCTCCACCTTCGCGCGCCTGAACATCGAGGATGAGGGCGGCAAGAAGATGACCCAGGCCCTGCACGACACCCTGGCCATGTTCGTCGCCAGCGGCCGCAAGGTGATCTACGTCAGCGACACGCCCTACCTGGACTTCGAGCCGCGCTCCTGCATCCGCCGCGGCGCCATCCCCACTTCGCAGACGCGCACCGACTGCTCGCTGCCGCGCGCCAAGCAGGACCAGCAGATCGCCCGCCACAAGGTGGCCGAGCAGCAGGCGCTGCGCGACCTGCCGATGGTGCAGGTGTTCGACGCCGCCGCCCAGCTGTGCGACGCCCAGCGCTGCCTGGTGATGCGCGAAAACAAGATGATGTACCGCGACACCCACCACCTCAGCCATGAAGGCGACCTGTTCATGGGCGAGCGCTACGGACGCCAGATGGACGCCTTGAAGGCGGCGCACTAAACCGCCGCGGCCGGCACAAAAAAAACCCACCCGCACCGAACGCGATCTTGAGCGCGTTCGGTGCAGGTGGGTTTTTTTATGCGCGCGGGGTTTATTGCTGCGCTTCGTCGATCACCGTCAGGTGTTCGAAACCGATGCCCAGCGTGCGGGCGTCGTCGCCCAGGCCCAGCTGTTTGTGCGAGGTCGGCTGCGGCACCTTGAAGCGTACCCGGGTGGCCGTGCCGTCGGTGTCGAAATGCAGCGTGACATCGCCGTTCAGCGCCGGCAGCTGCATGATGCGTTCCTGGCCGCCCACCGTCACCACGATGTCCTTGCCGGCGTTCGGGCCGAAGCTGCGGCCTTCGACGCGCAGCCCCAGGCGCTTGGGCAGCGGCCGGCCGAACTCCAGCTCCACCTTCGATTCCACCGACCAGGCGCCCCAGGTGTCATGCCCGGCCAGGCCGTTGATGCGCACATAGCCTTCCAGCTCCTGCGTGAAATCCAGGCGCTGGCCGCGGGCGTCGAGCGCCGGCGGCTGGAACAGCAGCAGGTCGTCCTTGTGGGCCACCACGCGCGCGCCGTCCGGCGGCACGTAGGCGCCGATCGCCAGCACCCATTTGTAGCCGGCCGGCAGCTTGGACCAGTCGGCCTCCTGGCCAGCTTCCACCTGCATGAACTGGGCGTTCGGGTTTTCGATGAAGAAGCGGGCGCGGTGCAGGATGCCGATGTCCTGCGAGACGATCACCAGGTGGTCGCTCTGGCCGCGGTCCAGGTAGTGGCGCGCGAACAGGCCGGCCTTGGAGGCGGTGTCCGGCCAGATCGACAGGCGCACCTCGTGCGCGGCGTTCCAGGCGCAGCAGCCGACGATCACCGGCAGCGCCAGCGTGAAGAACAGGCGCAGCCCCTTCTGCTGGTCCCAGGCCCAGCGCAGCAGCGACACCAGCGTCACCGCGGTGATGATGTTGAACAGGTTGGCGCGCATCGACAGCGCGCGCAGTTCCGGCGAATCGATGATGGACGGCGTGAACGAGTGCAGCAGGTGGGCGCGGCCGTGCCAGACCAGCAGCAGCACCACGGCGGCGATCAGCACGCGGGTGACGGTCCTGAGCGAAGGCGCCGGCGCATAGGCCGCCGCCGCCGCGCACAGCAGCATCAGCGGCAGCGCGAAGTCGTAGTAGCGGGTATGGATGCGGGCCGTGCTGTCGCTGGCCGCCAGGCCGGTGATCGAGGCGGTGAACATGATGGTCACGCCCAGCACGGTGCCGAGCATCAGCACGCTGAACACGCTGACCGCCTGCAGGCGGCGGGCCGGCAGGCCGGCCGGGCGCAGGCGGCTGAACGAGCCGGCCAGCGCCGCCAGCGGCACGCCGAACAGCAGCGCCAGCAGCATCAAATGGCCTTGCATATTGTGCCAGGCGAAGACGATCAGCTGGCCGACCGGATAGTGGCTCTTGGCGGTGTAGGCGACCTGGCCGGAATAGATGCTGCCGAACAGCGCCAGGCCGTCGCGGCCGGCCAGCCAGTAGCCGATCGCCAGCCGCACCGCCATCGCCGCCGCCAGCGCCAGCAGCGCCCACAGCGCGCCTTGCAGCAGCCAGTACAGCTTGTGGCGCGCCGGCTCGGCGGCGCGGCCGTCCCAGGCCAGGAACAACAGGAACAGCGCCAGCGCGGGGCCGAGGAAGATGGCGTGCAGCTTGACCATCAGCAGCAGGCCCAGCACGACGCCCAGCAGCAGCGCGCGGCGCGGGCCGGGACGGTCGGCAAACACGAAGGCCATCCAGCAGAAGCACCAGAAGCCGAAGTAATACATCGCCTCCGGCATGAAGAACGGGGTGTAGACGTTGTTCGGGCTGAGCGTGGCGGCCAGCGCGATAAGCACCGCCACCCAGGCCGGCGCCACGCGCCGCGCCAGCAGGTAGACGAAGGGCGCGGCCAGCACGTACAGCGCGCTGTTGAGCATGCGGTTGCAATCGAGGTAGCCGTCGCCGCAGAAGTTGGTCAGCTGGTACAGCTTGAAGTACAGATAGGACGGCACCTGCGCGGCCGACAACGGCATCATGCGCGTGTTGCTGCTGTAGGTCCACTCGTCGATGAACACCAGCGGATAGATGCCGGCGTTGCGTATCATCAGGAAGATGAAGACCAGCACCAGCGCGCCCACCAGGAAGGACGGGGCGCGGCGCGGATCGGCAAAGAAGTTGCGTAGGGAAGTCATGGGCAAGTACCTGGTGATGATTTAATGCGGAGCCGGCGCGGCCGGAGCGTCGGCCTCGCCGATTTCGACGCCGACCAGGCCGATGCCCAGCAGGCGCGTGTCGTTGCCGCCGTACAGCGAGGCCGGCGTGGCCGGCTGCGGCACGTCGATGTGCAGCGTGCGTTGCTGGCCGTCGGTCTCCAGTTGCAGGAACAGTTCCTGGGTGGCGGCCGGCAGCTTGAAGCGGGTGCTGGCCTGGCCGGCGCGCAGCACGAAGTCCTGGCCGACGTTGGGGCCGAAGGCGCGGCCGTTGAGCATCACCGTCAGGTGGCGCGGCAGCGGCTCGCTGGTGTGCAGCGTGACGGTGCGGGCGTTCGACCAGCTGCCCCAGTGCTCGGCGTCGGCCAGGCCGTCGACCGCGCTCAGGTGGCCGCCGGCCAGCGGCTGCAGCATATTGATCTGGTACAGGCTGCGGCCGCCGCGACTGAGGCGCACCAGCGCGTAGTCCGGCGTCGCCAGCAGCGGCTTCAGCGCGGGCGGCAGCGCGTGCTTGCCGACCACCAGCAGCCACTGCTGGCGCGCCGGGGTTTGCGTCAGGTCGAACGGCGCGCCTTCCCGCAGTTCGATGGTGGCCGTCTGCGCGTGGTCGCTGTGGAACTGGGCGCGCGCCAGGCCGCCCAGGCTGTCGCCGGCGATGCTCAGGCGGGCGCGCTGGCCGTCGTCGAGGAAATCATGCACCAGGCGGCCGCCCAGGTCGTACGGGTTGGGCTGCTGGGCGCGGTGCATCAGCACCGCGCTGGCGCCTTCGCCGGCCAGCGCGAACAGCGGCGCCAGCACCAGCAGGTACAGCGGCTGGGCGCGGCGCGGCCGCCAGATCCACAGCGCCAGCAGCGCCAGTTCCAGCAGGGCCAGCAGGTAGTACAGCGGCGCCAGCACGTGCATGCTGAACAGTTCCGGGCTGTCGATGGCCGACAGCTGGAAGGCCGGCACCAGCCGGGCGGTGGCCGCCAGCATCAGCAGCGCCAGCGGCGCGGCGATGGCGGCGCGCAGGCGCAGGCTGAGGCGCTCGCTGTGGCGCACCACGGCGACGGCGGCGATCATCAGCAGCGGGAAGGTGAAGTCGTAGTAGCGCAGGTGCAGGCGGATGATTTCCTGCGGCCCGGCGTCGGCGATCGAGGCGGTGTAGACCGCCGTCATGCCCAGCGCGGCGCCCAGCATCAGCACGGTGTACGCCAGCAGCGCGCGGCCCGGGCGGCCCAGCGCGTCGCGCAGCGGCGCGCTCAGGCCGGCGGCCGCCAGCATCGCCAGCGGGAACACGAACAGTACCAGCAGGCCCATCGCGTGGCCCAGCGCGTTGTGGGCGAACGGCGCCAGCAGGCGGGCGATGCCCAGGCCGCTGTTGCTGACCTGGCCGCCGTAGAAGCTGCCGAGCAGGCTCAGGCCCACCGGACCGGCCAGCAGGTAGCCCAGCGCCAGCTTGACGGCGAAGGCCGCCAGCGCGGCCAGCGCGGCGGCGGCGGCGCCGGCCACGATCCAGCCCTGGCGCGCGGCGCTGCGGCGGCTGTGGACCAGGAACAGGCACAGCGCCGGCAGCAGAAACAGCGCGTGCACCTTGATCAGGCTGAGCACGCCGAGCAGGGCGCCGCCCAGCAGCGCGTAGGCCAGCGTCGGCCGCCATTGCGGCGCCGGCGCGGCGTGCGCCAGCAGCGCCCAGCTCAGCACCCAGAAGCCGAGGAAGTACATCGATTCCGGCATGAAGTAGCCGGTGTAGCTGCTGATCGGCGACAGCACCGCCAGCAGCGCGATCAGGCGCGCGGCCCGCTTGCCGGCCAGCGGCCGCGCCACCATGGAGATGAACGGCGCCGCGGCCACGAACAGGGCGGCGTTGAGCACGCGCGCGCATTGCAGGAAGCCGGTGCCGCAGGCGTTGGTCTGGCCGAACAGCTTCAGGTACAGCCAGGACGGCACCTGCGATTCGGCCAGCGGCTGCAGGCGGGCGAATTTGCTGTACAGCCATTCGTCGGCGAAGACCACCGGATAGGCGCCGGTGTTGCGCAGCACCAGGTACAGCAGCACCGCCAGCAGCGCCAGCGGGAAGCCATAGGTGGTCAGCACCAGGCGTTGCCGGGGCGCGAGCTGGAATAGGGACATGGGGCGGACACTTTCAAAAAGCTGGGGACGGTCGAAACAGACCCCGATGATAGCTTTGGTTTGTTATTCAGGCAATGTTGCTCGTGCCGGCGCCTTGGCGCGGGCGCGCGTCATGCGGTGGATCGGCCGGCGCGGCACCGAGGCGATGTCGTGCGCCAGGAACGCCAGGATCAGCTGCATGCCCATCAGCACCGGCAGCGCCGACAGCATCACGGTGCCGGGCGCGGTGGCGGTGCCGGCGTGCGCCGATTGCAGCCAGTGGACGATGCCGTAGCCGCCGCCGCCCAGCAGCATCGCCAGGCCCAGCGGCAGCTCGATCGAGGCCAGCGACATATTGCGCAGGTAGTAGTTGTAGAAGATGCGCTTGCCGAAGTTGCGCAGGTGCTTGGCCATGAACTCGGTGACGATCTTGGAGATCTTCAGGTTGCTGACCTCGTCGCCGTAGCTGGCGTCCATCGGCACGTCGACCACGGCGGCGTTGATGGTGTTGAGGCGGAACAGCATGTCGGTCTCGAAGAAGTAGCGCTTGCTGATGCGGTGCAGCGGCAGGTGGCGCGCGGCGTTGACGTGGATCGCGGTGTAGCCGTTGGTCGGGTCGAACAGGTCCCAGTAGCCGGACGACAGCTTGGTCAGCAGCGACAGCACGGCGTTGCCGAACAGGCGGATGGCCGGCATCTGGTTGATCTGCTCGAGGTCGAAGAAGCGGTTGCCCTTGGTGTAGTCGGCCTCGCCGTTGACGATGGGGGCGACGAAGTCGGGGATCAGGCTGGCGTCCATCTGGCCGTCGCCGTCGACCTTGACGATGATGTCGACGCCCTCGGCGATCGCGGCCTGGTAGCCGGTCATCACGGCGCCGCCCACGCCCTGGTTTTCCGCATGCTCGATGATCACCACGCGCGGGTCGCTGCACTGCTCGCGCACGAACTGGCCCGAGCGGTCCGGGCACTTGTCGTCGACCACGTAGATGCGGCTCACTTCCGGTCCGATGCCGGCGATCACGCCGAGGATGTGGCGCGTGACCTTGTAGCTGGGGATGACCACGGAGATGCGGGGAATAGGATTGGACATGGCTTATCGATTCGGGGTAGCGGCGGGGCCGGGGAACAAAATGGCGGTCAGGTTGCGGGCGTTGTCGGCCCAGGTGTGCCAGGGCATGCCGGACGAGGGCTGGGCCTGGCCGGCCGCGTGCAGGCGCAGCCACTCGCGCACGGCGGCGGCCAGCGCGGCGCCGTCCTCGCCGCTGAAGTATTGCGCGTGGGCGCCGGCGATCTCGCGGAACACCGGTATGTCGCGCGTCAGCAGCGGCAGGTCGTGGCGCGCGGCCTCGATCAGCGGCAGGCCGAAGCCTTCGCCCTCGCTCGGGAACAGCAGGCAGGCGCAGTCGCGGTAGACCCGCTCCAGGTATTCGTCGCTGATGCCCTGCAGCCAGTGCAGGCGGCGCCCCAGTTCCGGGTGGCCGCGCAGGCGCGCCATGATGGCGGGGATGGTGCGGCGGCCGGCGTCGGGCAAGCCCTTCCAGCCTTCGCCGCCGACCACCACCAGCCGCACGTCGGCGCCGGCGGCCCACAGCTGCTCGAAGGCGTCGAGCGCCTGCAGGTGGCCCTTGCGCGGCTCGATGGTGCCGACCATCAGGAAGCTCGGCGCCGAGCCGATGTCGGCCAGCACGGCGGCGGCGTCGTCGGCCAGGCCGGTGCTGGGCAGCGAGGCGGCGATGTCGGCGCCGTGGTGCAGCACCGCGAACTGCGGCAGCGGCCGTTGCGGCGCCTGCTGGCGCAGCCAGGCGCGCGTCTCGTCGGCCACCGCGCCGCTGATGCAGATCAGGCGGTCGGCGTTGCTGCTGACGGTGTGCAGCCATTTTTCAAACACATCGTCGACCCGCGCCGGGAAGAAATCCGGCCGCAGCACCGGCAGCAGGTCGTGGATCAGGAAGTTGACGCTGACGCCGGCTTCGCGCCAGCGCCGGTACAGGCCGATGCGGCCGGCCTCGGTGACGGCGCCGGGGTAGAAGTCGGGGCTGTAGAAGACGTCGCCCGCGGCCACCCGCACCACGTCGTCGACCACGCCGTAGCTGTCGGTGCCGGTCAAGGTGTGGCGGTAGCGGCGCGCGTAGCGGTAGTGCCAGTGGCCGCCCTCGTCGCTGAGGTAGACCGGCAGCACCTGGTACGCGGTGCTGTGCAGCGCCATCAGCTCGGACAGCTGGGCCCGCACCACGCGCTGGATGCCGGTCTTCAAGTCTTCGCGCGCCACGGCCGAGACGTCGACCAGCAGCTGCGGGGCGACGCCGCCGCCGGCCACGCTGGCGTGGCTGCGGCCGTCCACCACCGCCTCCAGCAACTGCTGCGCGCTCTGCCGCCAGGTCAGCCACGGCATGCCGGCCGACGGCGGCGCCTTGCCTTCGGCGTGCAGCGCCAGCCAGGCCTGGATGGCGGCTGCCAGTTCGTCCGGCTGGCGGCCGTCGAAGTAGTAGGCGTGCTCGCCGGCCACTTCGCGGAACACCGGGATGGCGCGGGCGATGATAGGCAGCTGGTGCTGGGCCGCCTCGATCAGCGGCAGGCCGAAGCCTTCGCCTTCCGAGGCCGCCAGCAGCGCCGAGCTGTGTTGATACAGCTGCTGCAGCATCTGGTCCGACACGCCGGGCAGCCAGAACAGGCGCTGCTCGCGCTGCGGGTGCTGCTCCAGTTGCTGCACCAGGGCGTCGACCAGCCAGCCGTTCTTGCCGACGATGACCAGGTTGACCGCCACGCCCTGGGCCCACAGCAGCTCGCAGGCGGCCAGCGCCTGGGCCTGGCCCTTGCGCGGTTCCAGCGTGCCGACCATCAGCAGCGTCGGCGCTTCCTGCAGGGCTTGCAGCACGCGTTCGGCGTTGTCCGGCAGGCCGGTGCTGGGGGCGCTGGCGTCGAGGTCGGCGCCCAGGTGGAAGTGGCTCAGCTTGAGCGGCGCCTGGCGCCGGTTCGGCCGCGCCGCCACCCAAGCGGCCAGCTCGTCCGACACCGCGCGCGAAATGGTGACGATGCCGTCGGCCACGTAGGTGATGGTGTCGAGGTAGTCGCCGTAGTACTTGTCGGCGGCAAAGGTGAAGCATTCGGGACGCAGCACCGGCAGCAGGTCGTACACCGTGAACCAGACGGCGACGCCGCGGCGGCGCATGGCCAGCAGCTGCGGCTCGTTCTGGCTGGTGATGTTGGAGGCCAGGTCGAGGCCGAGGAACAGGTCGCCGGCGCGGGTTTCGACCGGCGCGTCTTCCAGCTGCGGCGAGCGCACTTCCAGCAGCTCGCAGGTGAAGCGGCGGGCGTAGCGGTAGCTGCGGTTGCCGCCTTCGCTGTACACCGGCTCGACGCGGTAGCCGGGCGGCGGCGCCTGGATCAGCGCCAGCACGATGCTGCGCACCACGCGCTGGATGCCGGTCTTGTAGTCGGATTGCACCAGCGCCGAGATATCGATCAGCATCTGGCGCGGCGCGGCGGCCGGCTGGTTGGCGGCGATGGCGGCGGCCGCCGCGATCAGCTCGCTCTCGTCCGGCGCCGGCGCGATCGCGCTGACGGCGGCCACCAGCTGGCGGTAGTGGGCGTGGGCGCCGCTGCGGGCCAGTTCTTCGATGGCGGCGTGGTACTGGCGGCCCACTGCGGCCGGCGCGTGATGGCGGCGCACGTGGTCGCGGCCGGCGGCGGCCAGCTGTTCGCGCTGTTCCGGCTGCTCGAACAGCTCGGCCAGCGCGGCGCTCAGCTGGGCGTCCTCGAACAGGTCGGGCAGCTTGCGCAGCACCTCGTCCGGCAGGCTGGCGGCGGCGCCGTGGGCGTTGATGATGGTCGGCACGCCGTGCAGCAGGCAGTCCAGCACCGAGGCCGAGGTTTCGCCGCGGGTCTGCGTGCGCAGCTGCACCGCGACGTCGCTGGCGGCCAGGTAGTGCTGGTAGTCGTCGGCGCTGACGAAGCCGGTGATCGCGACGCTGGCGGCGGTGTCGCTGGAACCGATGCGGTGGGCCAGCTCGGCGCCGTACTGGCCGCCTTCATTCTCGCCGACGAACAGCAGGCGGCAGCGCGCCTGCGCCGCCAGCGGCGAGGCCAGGAAGGCGTCCAGCAGGCGGTGGTTCAGTTTGGTCGGTCCCAGCATGCCGAAGCTGCACACCAGGAAGTCGTCGTCGGCGATGCCCAGCTTGCCGCGCGCGGCGGCGCGCAGCGCGGCCGGCGCGCGGCCGGCTGCCTGCGGCGGCAGGCCGCGCAGCAGCGGCAGCGTGTGCCAGCTGTCGGCGCTGCCGGGGCCGTACCATTGTTCGGCCAGCGTGCGCGAGAACCCGGCGTGGACGATGACGCCGGCCGCCTGGTCCAGCACCGTCTTGTTGCTCGGCATGGCCCAGATCGACGGGTTGTGGCCCAGCGCCTTGTGCGCCTGCAGGCCGGTGTGGCCGTGCGAGGCGTACAGCGCGCGCAGGTAGGCCAGCGGCTGCACGCCCTCGCGCTCCATATTGTCGATCACGCCGCTGAGGAAGAAGTCGTGCAGCACCACGATGCCGGGGTGGCGCTCCAGCAGCGGGAACATGTACTGGTGGGCGTTGGAGTTGCCGAAGTGGTAGAGCCGGCGCGCGAAACGCCCGGCCTGGCTGTCGAACTGTTCCGGCGTCAGCAGCGGCAGGCGGCGGCCCAGCGCGGTGGCGGCGACGCCGGCTGCGCTGGCGGCCGAGACCACCAGCGTGAGGTCGTAATACGCTTCCAGTTCGGCGATCAGCTCGACGCTGTAGTCGGCGATGCCGGATTTTTCCGGCGGCAGCGGCGAGATGTAGGCCAGCTGCGGACGGCCGGACGTTGGTGCGGGCGGCTGGCTGGCGCGGCGCGCCTGCGCGGCCGCGTCGGCCTGTTCCAGCGCGCGCCACAGCGCGGCCGCGGCGTCGGCACCGGTGGCGGCGTCGGCGGTGATCGCCGGCAGCACCAGCGCGGCGTCGCGCAGGCAGGCTTGCTGGCGCTCGGCCAGCGCCGGCTCGGCCGCCGTGCCGGCCTCGGTGTAGACCATCAGCGCGCCGTCCGGGCCGGGACCGAACACGGTGTCGTTGAGCGCGATGTCGAACAGGCCGGGCGCGAACACCAGGTCCGGATTCAGGCTGGCCAGGAAGCCGTCGCGCACCAGCGAGGCGGCGTGGTGGCGCCAGCCGTGGCCGGCCGGGGTGCTGTAGCTGAGCAGCTGTTGCGGCGGCAGCAGGCCGTCGAAGGCGTGGCGCAGGGCGTCGATGCGGTCGGTCTGGGCGGCGGCCAGGACGATGAAAACGGTGTGCTGTGCGGGCTGTGCGGGCAGGGCGGCGGCGTGGCGCAGCAGCGCCTGCGCCAGCGCGAGCACGGCCTCGGGCGCGCGGGCGGCGCCGTTCTGGCAGGATTGGAGATCGATTACGAGGCGCATGTTCAGTGGTCGGTAGGATGTTGGGCGCGGCGCAGGTCGTCGAGCACCTTGCGCGCCGACAGCGGCAGTTCACGCAGCAGGTGCGGCACGTCGGCGGCGCCGGCGGCCGGCTCGCCCAGCTTGATCACCTGCAGGCTGCGGCTGATGGCGCCGCTCAGCAGCGGCGAGCGGCTGATCAGCGGGATCAGCACGCGGCGCAGCCCCGGGCGCGCGGTCAGCCAGCGCACCGCGCGGCGCACGCCGCCGCGCGC
>NZ_JAQQPR010000024.1:0-108108 GCF_036688705.1 Duganella sp. S19_KUP01_CR8
GCGCCCAGCGCCGCCACGCCGGTCGCGCTGCGGGCGGCGGGATCGGCCAGCGCCGCGCCCACGCTGGCGCCGCCGCTCTGGATGCGCGCCGCCACCATCGGATCGAGCAGGGTCAGATGCTCGACCAATATGCTGGAGTGGAATTTCTCGCGCACCACCTGGAACGTGCCGACCGCCGCAGAACCCAGCAGGCTGCCCAGCGTCTGCGTGATGCTGAACATGACCGAGAAGCTGACCAGGTTATTCGGCGCCGCGATCACCGCGCCGAAGCCAGAGACGAACGTCGGCCCGATGAAGAAGGCGCCGCCGAAGGCCAGCAGGAACTGGCTGACATACAGGTCGGCGGGCCGGGTCAGGTTGGTGGCGTCGGAATCCATGTAGGCGCCGGCCGCCATCACCGCCAGCGAGAACATCAGCTGCAAGGGGATGCGCGCCGGCGTGATGGTCAGCGCGCTGGCCACCAGCCCGGCCACGGTGCCGATCATGACGACGATCCACAACATCTGCATCTGGTCGTTGTTCAGGCCCAGCGCCTGCAGGAAGCCCACGGTGCCGCTGGCCTCCGACTGCACCACGCGGATCAGCAGCACCGACAAGGCCAGCCGCGCGATATTGCCGTTGCTGAGCCAGCGCGTGTTGAGCAGCGGCCGCGCGCGGTTATGCTCGACCAGCAGCGCGGCGGCGATCAGCACGATGGCGCCGGCCAGACACAGGCCCAGCCAGCGCGATTCGAACCACCACACGGTGCGGCCCAGCGCCAGCACCGCCGACAGCAAGGCCACGCCGGGCGCGAACAGGCCGAAGGTGAGGAAGTCCATTTTCTCGAAAGCCTTGACGCGATCGCCCGGCGGCAGTTTCAGCACCATCACGCAGGCCAGCGACAGCAGGGCCAGGCCCAGCTCGAAGAAGTACAGGCCGCGCCATTCGCCGAACTCCATCAGCTCCGACGAGAACAGCCGCGCCATCGGCAGCGCCAGTTGCGAGAAACCGATGCCGAACACCACCGCCTTGAGCCGGTGCTGCGCCGGAAAGGCCTGCAAGGTGTAGTACAGGCCGAGGGTGGTCAGCGCCGCGCCGCTCATGCCGTGCGCCGCGCGCACCGCGATGGCCGAGGCCAGGCCGTGCACGAACAAGTGGGCCACGGTGGCCAGCGCGTACAGCACCAGGAATAGTTCGGTAAACAGACGCAGGCCGTACTGCTGGCGGAACTTCACCAGCAGCAGGTTCATCGACACATTGGCCATCACGTAGGCGGCCGGCAGCCACTGGATCTCGGCCGAGTACACGCCCAGCGAGCCTTGCAGGTAAGGCAGGTTGACCGACACCAGCGCGTTGCCCAGGCCGCCGGTGACGGCGACGATAAAGCCGATCACCAGAAAGGCCAGCCGGCGCTCGGCCGTGTGCAGCGGCGTCGAAGGCGACCCCGGCAAAGTGGGACGCTCGTGCGGAAGCCATACCTGTGGGGCGTACACGTCCATGTTCAGTAGATCCTGGTGCTATTTTTCGGGCGTAGAATGCACAATGACGAGCATATCACTATGCCCGTCATTGTTGACTATATTACAGCCCCGGCAAAAGGGATAGCCCTACAGGACCACCGCCTCCGTCTCCCGCTGGAAGTTGCGGTGGCCGGCCAGCGCATGCTTGAACTGCGCCAGCGCCGCATCGAGGCCAGCGGCGTCCGCGCGCCACAGGGCCAGGTCCGGCGCGCCGTTTTCCAGCGTGGCCGGCAGGCCCGCCTTCAACAGCAGCTCGACGCCCGCGCCCACCGCCAGGATAGGCTTGCAGTGGCGGTACTGCTGGCGCACGAAGTCGAGCGCGTCGGCGTCGCGCATCAGCATGGCCGCGCTGGCGGCGCCGTCGGCCACGATCAGCGCATCGTACAGCACCGGCGGGCCGGCTTCGATGGAGATCTCGACATCGAGCTTGCCGCCGTCGGCCGCAGCCAGTTGCCCCAGCTGCGGCGCGACGATGCGCGGCACCGCGCCGGCCGCCAGCAGGTCGGCGTACAGCGCCTTGACGCTGGCCCCCTCCACGCCATGACCCGCCAGGATGGCGATGCGGCGCGTGGCGATGCCGGTCGCTCCCGGCCGCGCCAGCAGCGACAGCGCCGGCGAAGGATTGTAGTGCGGCGGCTCGGCGTCGGTGGCCAGCGGCATCGGCGCCGGCACCTCCAGCCCCAGGCCCTGCGCCACGCCCTCGGCCAGGATGGGGTCGACATTGGCCAGCATGGCCAGCAGCCGCACGCGGATCGCCTGCGTCTGCACGCGGCTCAGTTCAAAGCGGTAGGCGTTGACGATGTGCGCCTGCTCGGCCGGACTCTGGCTGATCCAGAACAGGCGCGCCTGCGAGTAGTGGTCGGCGAACAGTTCCGGCTTGCCGCGCACCTTGTCCTCCGGCGGCTGCGGCCTGGCGCTGGCGGCCGTGGTGAAGCCGGCCATGCCGGCCTGGAACGGACAGCCGCCGCCGAGCGAATTGGGCTCGTAGGCCACGCGGCCGCGCGCGATGGCCTGGCGGTGCATGCCGTCGCGCTGGTGGTTGTGCACCGGCGCCAGCGAGGCGTTGACCGGAATCTCGTGGAAGTTGGCGCCGCCCAGGCGGCTGATCTGCGTGTCCAGGTAGGAGTGGATACGCCCTTGCAGCAGCGGGTCGTTGCTGAAGTCGATGCCGGGCACCACATGCGCAGTGCAGAAGGCCACCTGCTCGGTCTCGGCGAAGAAGTTGTCGGGATTGCGGTTCAGCGTCATCTTGCCGACCACGCGCACCGGCACCAGCTCCTCCGGCACCAGCTTGGTGGCGTCGAGCACGTCGAACGGGAATTGTTCGGCCTCTTCCTCGGTGAAGATCTGCAGGCCCAGTTCCCATTCCGGGTAGGCGCCCGCTTCGATCGCTTCCCACAGGTCGCGGCGGTGGAAGTCGGCGTCGGCGCCGCAGATCTTGGCCGCTTCGTCCCACATCAGCGAGTGGGTGCCTGCCACCGGATTCCAGTGGAACTTGCAAAACACCAACGCGCCTTCGGCGTTCACCAGCCGGAAGGTGTGCACGCCGAAGCCCTGCATGGTGCGGTAGCTGCGCGGGATCGCGCGGTCCGACAAATGCCACATCAGCATGTGCGCCGTTTCCGGCATCAGCGTGACGAAGTCCCAGAAGGTATCGTGCGCGCTGGCCGCCTGCGGCATGCCGTTGTGCGGCTCCGGCTTGACGGCATGGACCAGGTCCGGGAATTTCATCGCGTCCTGGATGAAGAACACCGGGATGTTGTTGCCGACCAGGTCCCAGTTGCCTTCGTCGGTGTAGAACTTGACGGCGAAGCCGCGCACGTCGCGCACGGTGTCGGCCGAGCCGCGCTCGCCGGCCACGGTGGAAAAACGCACGAACACCGGCGTGCGTTTGCCCGCCGCTGCGAACGGCGCGGCGCGCGTGACGCCGCTCAAGTCCTCGTAGCTTTCGAAGTAGCCGTGGGCCGCCGAGCCGCGCGCGTGCACCACCCGTTCGGGGATGCGTTCGTGGTCGAAGTGCGTAAGCTTCTCGCGCAGGATGAAGTCTTCCATCGCGGTGGGGCCGCGCAGGCCGACCTTGAGCGAATTCTGGTTGTCGGCGACCGGCACGCCCTGGTTGGTGGTCAGGCGCTGATCGCCGCCGTCGACCCGGACCCGGTCCAGCGAGGCGTTGAGCGGATTGACGCCGTGCGGCGGCGCGCCGCCGCCGGTCTTGGCGGACGGCGTGGTCTCGCCTGCGGTGCTGGCGGTGGCGACTGCATGCGGCGCCGGGCAGCTCTGGCCGGCCTGCGGCGCGCGCGCGGCGTCGCCGTGTTCATTGGGTTTGTTGGCGTTGAACGCCATGCCGGCGGCCAGCTGCTGGCCGCCCTTGACCTTGTCGAGCAAGGCTTGCTGCTGCGGGGAATCGTTTCCCAGCTGATCCGGCGGCGGCGCCGAAGAAGGCCCCGCCACCGTACTCAAAACCGAACCGGCCCCCATGACGGCGGCCGGCGCTTTCTTGGAATTTCCCATAGATGTACTCCGATCAGCGGCGCCCGGACCGGCCGCCGCTGATCCCGGCAGCTGCACCGGCCGGACAGCCTGGCGTTATTTAGTGCCGCGCGAGCTCAGCAGCTTGGACAGGCCGTAGCCGGCGGCGGCGGCCAGGAGGATGGAAATGGCAGGGTTGGCGCGCACGCGGCCACGGCCGGATTCGGCCAACGCCTTGTAGCTCTCGCCGACCTGCTTGCTGCGCGCGATCAGGCGGCCGGAGGCGCTTTCCATCGTGTCGGCGACTTTGTTGACGCCATCGGCCACCTTGTCGATGCCGTTGTGGGCGCTGTTGGCCAGGCGGTCGGTGGTGGGCGGAACTTTATCGGCGACCTTGTCGATGGCCGCGTGCGCATCGGCGCGCAGGTTGTTGCCGATTTGGGTGACGCCGTCGCGGGCGGCGTTGATTTTGCTGTCGATGCTGTTTTCCATGATGCTTTCCTTTTTCGGGTGAATGTTGGAACTGCAAGGGACACGATAGGCGCAACACAGCGGCTTGACCGTGCGCAAACGAACAGAAAGGCAATCGGTCCGCTATGTGAACTGGCACACGGACGACGACGCCTGAAGGGAGCATGCTGGCAGATACACTCAGTTCAGGAGGGCCGCATGTTCCCCATCTCATCCACAGCGCAGAGCGCGCTCGGCGGCGTCACTCCTGCGGCCGAGACCGCCGCCGTGGCAGGCGAACAGGCCGGTCAGGTGGCCGCCGCCGGCTCGGCCACCGATGCGCCGGCCGCGTCCGTCACCGTAGACTTGTCGCCGGTGGCCAACTTCCTGCTGACGGTGTCGCAGTCCCGGGAACAGCTGGCTCAACTGCAAACAGCCATCGTCCAAAACGCCGCGCCGGCCGACAGCGCGACGACCTTGAACAACGCCACGCAAAATGTGGTGAACGCCTTCAACCAGCTGCCCCCGGCCGGTTTAAACCAAACCCAGCCGCAAGAACCGTCGCTGCTCGACAACCTGGTGCAAAGCCTGCAACAGCCGGCGACGGCGCAGAACCTGTCGCCGATCGGCCTCAGCTTGCAGACGTCCCGGGGCCTGGCGCTCGACAATGGCGTGTTGCAGGCGGCCTTCGACAGCAATCAGCAGGCGACCACCCAGACGCTGCAAACCACGCTGGACAGTTTCAACGAGCTGGCGACCAACTTTGTCCAGCAACTGAGCAGCGCCGCACTGCAAGCCAGCCGGCTGCTGAACGACCCGCTGCGCGCCAATCCGGCGCTGGCCGCCGCCATCGCCGCCTACCATATCAACGACACCGAGCTCGCCGGCGCCCACGGCCCGGCCACGCAAACGGCGACCGGCGCGATACCGCGTGTACCGGCGGTGGAACCGGCTGCCCGCACACGCACCCTGGACAACGCGCCATAACCCGGGGTCAGGTCCCCCATTACAGCATGAGCCCGGTTAATACAACCGGGTTCATGCTGTAATGGGGGACCTGACCCCGAAGCATGTAATAATCGGCTGATAGCCACTGCTCAATTGCCGATGAAACGATTGCCGATACCGGGTATCCTGCTCGCCGCCGTGCTGTCCTGCCTTCCGCCTGCGCATGCAGCAGCGGCCGCGGCGGCCGCGGCGGCCGCACCGGCGCTGCCGGTGGTGCCGCTGCTGATCGGCGATACGCTCGACGAACAAGGCAAGCCGCGCCCCATGCCGGAGGTCAAGCGCAAGGTGCTCGATGCGGTGGCGCAGGAACTGGGCGTCACATTCGAGCCGCACACCTATCCGTGGGCGCGCGCCGAACGCTACGCCATCGACGGCGTCGGCCTGGTGTACGGCCTGCCGAAAACCGCCGATCGCCTGCGCGCGCTGCGCTACTCCGACACCGCCAGCCACAACAGCCTGTGGCTGGTCACCCGCAGCGACGCCACCTTCCCCTTCAATCGTCTCGAAGACCTGCGCGGCAAGACCGTCGGCACGGTGCGCGGCTACAGCTACGGCCTGGAATTCGACACGGCGCGCGGCAAGCTGTTCCGTACCGACGAAGACATTTCCTCGCGCGGCACCCGCCTCACGCGCCTGATGCTCAAGCGCGTGGACGTGGTGCTGCTGTTCCAGCCCGACGGCCTGACCGCGAAAGACCTCGAGGACAGCATCCGCGCCTTCATGGCGCCGCGCCTGCCGGCCATCGGCGCCGCCGCCAACGCCGGCTTCAGCGTGCTGCCCAAGCCCCTGGCCACCGACAGCGGCCAGTTCTTCGCCATCGCCCGCGCCAAGGACGACGGCATCATCGACCGCATCAACGCGGCGCTGGCGCGCATCCGCAAGCGCGAGGAGGACGCCAGGCGCCAGCGCGCACCGAATTAAATTTTGAGCACCGGCCCTTTGAAAGGCGATGTCGTGCAAAACAGGCCAATCGAAAGCCCAAGTCACACGATAATATTTTGCGTTTTTGGCGATAATCTTGCCATCACCTCACAACACAACATCAGGAGATCGCATGAAATTGAAGCATATTGCAGCCACCCTCGCCTTGCTGGGCGCAGCCGGCGCCCAGGCGCAGGACACCGTGGTCAAGATCGGCCACAGCGGCCCGCTGTCCGGCGCCCAGGCGTTTTCGGGCAAGGACAACGAGAACGGCGCGCGCCTGGCGGTCGAGGAACTGAACGCCAAGCCGATCACCGTGGCCGGCAAGAAGCTCAAATTCGAACTGCAATCGGAAGACGACCAGGGCGATCCGAAAGCCGGCGTGGCCGCGGCCCAGAAGCTGATCGACCAGGGCGTCAAGTACGTGGTCGGCCCGTACAACTCGGGCGTGGCCATTCCCGCTTCGCGCGCCTACAACGACGCCGGCGTGTTGATCGCCACCGTCGCCACCAATCCCAAGATCACCCAGCAGGGCTACAAGGGCCTGTTCCGCGTGAACGCCAGCGACTCCCAGCTGGGCACCAAGATGGCGCTGTACGCGGCCAATGAACTCAAGCTCAAGACCGTGGCCGTGATCGACGACCGCACCGCCTTCGGCCAGGGCGTGGCCGAAGAATTCAAGAAGCAGGCCAAGGCCGCCGGCATGACCGTGGCCGGCCACGAGTTCACCACCGACAAGGCGTTCGACTTCACCTCCATCCTGACCAAGCTGAAAACCAAGAAGGTCGAAGCGATCTTCTTCGGCGGCTATGCGCCGCAGGGCGCACCGATGGCGCGCCAGATGAAACAGCTGGGCATCAACGCCAAGCTGCTGGGCGGCGACACCATCTGCACCGCGGAGATGGGCAAGCTGGGCGGCGACGCCGTCGGCGAAAACGTCCTGTGCTCGCAGGGCGGCGCCATCCTCGACAAGTTTGCCAGCGGTCCGGCCTTCAAGGCCAGGTACAAGGCGCGCTTCAAGCAGGACCCTGACGTCTACGCGGCGGCCTACTACGATGCGGCCATGATGTACGCGCAGACCATGCTGAAGGTGAACTCGACCGATCCGCAAAAAGTTGGGGCAGCCATCAGCGCCGGTTCGTACAAGGGCGTGGCGGGCACCTACTCGTTCGACGAGCGCGGCGACATGAAGCAGTCGCCGGTCACCATCTTCAACTTCAAGGGCGGCCAGCCGGTTCCGCTGACCACCTACTGATTCGTCATTCCCGCGTAGGCGGGAATCCATACTTCGCCGGACAGGACACTCGGCATGGGTTCCCGCCTGCGCGGGAACGACGGCTAGGCGGCGGGCGCCAACGATGCGGTGGCGCTTTCCAAGATAGCCAGCGCCTGTTCCATGTCGAAATCGCCGACCGCCTGTTCCAGCTTGCGGTAGTGCTGGGGGAAGGCGGCGGCCAGCAGCGCGCCATGTTCCACCAGCAGCCGTTCGGAGCGGGCGTCATCGTCCGCCAGCAGCGCACCCAGTTCGCGCACCACGGCGTCGCGCTGTTCCGGATCGACTTCCACCTTCTCCAGTTCCGCTTCCGCCGGCAGGCATGCGACGATCGCCGCCACCTGCCCGGCCAGCACGGATTCAAGCTGCGCCAGCTGCGGCGCCAGGCGCGCCGACAGCGCGGCGGCGCTGGCCTCCCCCACCGCCGCCGGCGACAGCGCATGTTCGGCTTCGCCAGCCAGCACCTGCAAGGCGCTGGCGCCGATATTCCCAGCCAATCCCTTGAGCGTGTGCGCCCCGCGTTCGGCGCCGGCGCGGTCGCCGGCCGCGACCAGCGCGGACACCTGCTGCACGGCGCCAGCCTGGTTGGCGACGAAGCCGCGCAACATGGCCAGGTAGCGCGGCCGCTTGCCCAGCACGCGGCGCAGGCCGGCCACCATGTCGAGGCCTGGAATCTCGTGCGGGAAGTCGTCTTCCGGCGCGGCTTGCAGTTCGGGGCTCAGTTCGTGCCGCGGCTCGGCGTCTTGGCCGTGGCCGTGGCCATTGCCGTTGACGGCATCGTGCGCAGGCAGCGCATGGCGCGGCGGTATCCAGCGCAGCAGCGCGCGCCACAGGTCGTCCGGTTCGATCGGCTTGATCACAAAGTCCACCATGCCCGCCTGCGTGCACAGGTCGCGGTCGGCCTGCATGGCGTTGGCCGTCATCGCCACCACCGGCAAGCCGTCCAGCTGCGGCAAGGCGCGCAATGCACGGGTGGCTTCGACGCCATCCATCTCCGGCATCTGCATGTCCATCAGCACGATGTCGTACTGGTCGCGCTGCGCCATCGCCACCGCCTCGACACCGTTGTTGGCAATGTCCACCACCAGGCCCGCATCGGCCAGCAGCTCCGACGCCACCTGCTGGTTCAGCTCATTGTCCTCGGCCAGCAGCACGCGCGCGCCGCGCAGGGTGGCCAGCGCCGCCAGCGTGCTGACCGGCGCCGGACGCGCCAGCGCGCTGTCGTCCACTTCGCCGCCCAGCAGGCGGATCAGGGTATTGAGCAGCACCGACGCGTTGACCGGCTTGATCAGCACATCGTCGATGCCGGCGGCGTGCGCCTGCTGCTGCACTTCCTCGCGTCCATAGGCCGTGACCATCATCAGGCGCGGCGTCTGCTGCAAGCCCAGCGCCTTGATGGCGGCGGCGGTCTCGATGCCGCTCATGCCCGGCATCTGCCAGTCCAGCAGCACCACGGCCAGCGGCTCGCCGGCCGCGGCGGCATCGCGCACGATGGCCAGCGCTTCGGCGCCGGACGCCGCCACCTGCACATTGAAGCGCATGCCGCGCAGCAGTTCGGCGATCACGCTGCGGGCGCTGTCGTTGTCGTCCACCACCAGCAGGCGGCTGCCACGCAGGTCCGGCGACGGCAGCAGCGAGACCCGTGCGTTGTGGCCGATCTCCAGATGGGCGGTGAACCAGAACGTCGCCCCCTGGCCCAATTCGCTCTCGACGCCAACCTCGCCGCCCATCAACTGCGCCAGTTTCTTCGAGATCGCCAGGCCCAGGCCGGTGCCACCGTACTTGCGGGTGGTGGAAGCATCGGCCTGCTGGAAGCTCTGGAACAGCTGGCGCATCTGCTCTTCGCTCAAGCCGATGCCGGTGTCGCGCACGGCGAAGTGCAGCAGCACGCGCTGCTCGTCGTGGCTGCGCACGCGCACCGTCACCGCCACCTCGCCCTGCTCGGTGAACTTGACGGCGTTGTTGGCGTAGTTAATCAGGATCTGGCCAAGCCGCAGCGCGTCGCCCACCAACGCGGTCGGCACGTCGGGGGCGACGTCGAACACCAGCTCCAGCCCCTTGGCGTTGACCTTGTCGCCGATCAGCGTGGCCAGGTTTTCCAGCAGCTGGTCAAGCTCGAACGGCTGGTTCTCCACTTGCAGCTTGTCGGCCTCGATCTTGGAGAAGTCCAGGATGTCGTTGATGATGCCCAGCAGGTGCTGGCCGGCGCGCTGGATCTTCTGCACGTAGTCGTGCTGGCGCGGCGTCAGGCCGGTCTTCAGCGCCAGGTGGCTCATGCCGATGATGGCGTTCATCGGCGTGCGGATCTCATGGCTCATATTCGCCAGGAACAGCGACTTGCTGCGCGTCGCATCTTCGGCGGTCTGCTTGGCGGCGCTCAGCGTCTGCGCCGCCGTGTGCTCGGCTGTCACATCGGCCAGGTAGCCGTTCCACACTTCCTCGTCCGCCTGCTGGTGCACGCAGGTGCAGTGGATGTCGACCCAGCGCGCCGCCACCATGCCCTGCGCGCCGAACTCCAGGCGGCGGTGGACCGACCAATGCTGGCGGGCGCTGTCGGCGATCTGCGCCAGCAGGCCCGCGCGGCCGTCGGGGTCGAGCAGCGCGAACAGCATGGCGCCGTCCTCCAGCACATCGCTGGCCTGCAGGCCGGTGATGGCGGTGATGGCGGGACTCATGAAGCGGAAGCGCGGCTGGCCCGCCGCGTCCATCTGGAACTGGTACACCGCCACCGGCAGGTTGTTGGTGATCTCGCGCATGCGGCGCTCGTTCTCGAAACGCAGGCGGCGCGCGCTTTCGGCGGCGCGGGTGCGCCCCGTCACCACCATGGCGCACAGCCAGACGGCGCCGATGCAGGCGGCGGCCAGCATCATCTGGTTCCACAGCGGCAGCCACTCGCCCTTGTCCTGCGCGATCACCACGCGCCAGGCGCCGCCATCGTCCGGCCAGTTCAAGTCGGTGCCGGCCAGCGCGTGGGTCAGGCCCTGGATGCTGGCCTGCTTGCCGACCGGTTCAAACGGCAATTGCAGCGGACCGGTACCGGCGAACAGCTCGCCGAACTGCTTTTCCTTTTCCAATTGGGCCAGGCGCGCCGGCGCGATCTTCCGGGACTGCATGAACAGCCACTCGTTGCGGTTGGTGGCGAACACCACGCCGTCCGGCGACAGCAGCAGCACCGGATCCTTGCTGCGCGCGAGGATGCGGTCGATTTCGGAGGCCGGCATCTTGATGGTGTAGACGCCGGCGATGGGCGTGTCGCGCGAATTGCCGCTGTAGACCGGCGCCGCGAAATACAGTCCGCGCTCATGCGAATTGCTGCCGATGGCGGCATAGACATTGGCCTCGCCGGCCAGCGCGCGGCGGACGTAGGGACGATAGCGCAGGCTGCGGCCAACGCCGATGGCCTTGCCCTCTTTGTTGAGATAAGCGACGGTCGTGCCTTCGCCGTTCAGCACAAACACGGTGTCGGCGCTGTACTGATCGAGGACGGCGGCGAAGTCCACGTGCAGGCGATAGGCGTCGAAGGCCAGCTCGCCGGACAGCAGCAGCTTGACGCTGTCCTCCACCAGTCCCATGAGAATGGCGCCGCCCATCACGCGGCCGTCGGTGGAATCGATCTGGATCTGGCGTGCGATATCGTCCGCAGTGGCTTTCAAGTCGCGGCTGTGCTGCTGGAACACCACCTGGCGCTGGATCAGCACCGCGCCGCCGGCCAGCAGCAGCGCCAAGGTGGCCCAGCGCATGGTCTGGCGGCCCGGCAGGCCGCGCTGGCGCAGTTGCCCCCATGCCGCGCGCCATGTGCGCAGGGGCGGCTTGGGCGACAGCGGCGCCGGTGGCAGGGGTACTCCGTCTGAAGATCCGTTCATGTCGCCTTGCGATGCATAAGGATTTGTCAATGGATTATAGCGGAAAAGTGTCGCTCCAACGCTTCCCCGGCGGCCGATTATGTGCTTTACTTGGCTAGCCAAAATACCAAGGTCCCCGAATGCAGCGCATGCCCTTCCGCCCCGTCCTACGCCTGCTGCTGTGCGGCGCGCTGGCCTGCCTGCACGCCGCGCCCTTGCAGGCGGCGCCGCGCCCGCTGGCCTTCACCGCCGTCGATTCGCTGGGCGCCGACAGCCGCGCCATCCTCACCATCCTGCAGGACCGCCAGGGCTTCGTCTGGATCGGCACCATCGAGGGCGGCTTGTTCCGCCACGACGGCCATAAGCAGGTGCGCTACATGAACGACCCGTCCGACCCGCATAGCCTGCCGGGCGGCCGCGTCACCGCGCTGTACGAGGACGAAACCGGCAAGCTGTGGATAGGCACCGACGAAGGCCTGGCGCGCTTCGACCCGGTGACCAACAACTTCACCCGCTACGTGCCGACCGGTGGTCCGAACAATGCCCGCATCGTGCGCCGCATCATCGCCGACAACAAGGGCGGCATGTGGGTGGCGACATGGGGCGGCCTGCACCGCTTCGACCCGCGCAAGGGCAGCTTCGTCATCTACCGCCACGACGACGCCAAGCCGGACAGCCTGCTCTACAACGACGTCAACGCGGTCGCCGTCGACAACCTGGGCGGCGTGTGGGCCGCCACCTGGCCCGGCGGCCTGGATTACATGGCGCCCGGCGCCACCGGCTTCCAGCACTTCCGCGTCGACGACCCGGAGCATCCCAACCCCAAGGCCAACGACGTGCGCGCGCTGTACTTCGACAGCGCCGCCACGCTGTGGATAGGTTCGGCCGACGGCCTGGTGACATGGAAGGCCGGCCAGCCCTGGGACAAGCGCGAAGCGCTGTCCGTGCCGGCCAAGCGCGTGACCGACATCGACGAAGACCGCGCCGGCGACCTGTGGATCAGCACCCGCACCAGCGGCCTGCTGCGCTGGGACCGCGAGCTGCGCCAGTTCCAGAGCTACCGCCACCGCGCCGAGGACGCGCATAGCCTCAACAGCGACGCCATCAACACCACCATGCGCGACCGCAGCGGCACCTTGTGGGTAGGCTCGCTGACCGATGGCGTCAGCCGCGCCAACCTTGGCTATCACGGCTTCGAGCGTTTCGTCCCGCGCGACATCGATCCCGACTTCGTCAAGTCCAGCAATTTCGTGCGCAGCGTCGGCGCCGCCGCCAACAACCAGCTGTGGCTCGCGCTGGACGACGGCCTGGCGCTGTTCGACCCGGCCAAGCGCGAGATGGTGCGCACCTGGAGCGCCACGCCCAAGCGGCCGGGCGCCCTGAGCTCCAACGTCATCTACAGCACCTACCAGGCGCCGGACGGCGTGCTGTGGATCGGCACCTCGGAAGGCCTGAACCGGCTGGACACGCCGGATACGCCGTTCAAGGTGATCCACTTCGGCAGCAAGACCACGGACTTCATCAACACCATTGCGCCGGGACGCGGCGGCGTGCTGTGGCTGGGCACCGGCACCGCCATGCTGCGCTACGACCCGGCCAGCGGCGCGGTCGAGAGCTACGCCCACGACGACAAGAACCCGGACAGCCGCAGCGTCAACGGCGCCACCACGGTGGTGGAAGACAATGCCGGCCGCGTATGGAGCGGCGAGTTCTATCGTGGCGGCGGGCTCGATATGCTCGATCCGGCCACAGGAAAATTCCGCCACTTCCGGCTCGATCCGAAGAATCCCGCAAGCCTGAGCAGCGACCGTGTCAGCAGCCTGCACCTCGATGCGGACGGCAGCATGTGGGTCGGCACATCCAAGGGCTTGAACCATGTGGTGGCCGGCAAGGATGGCGCCTTCACCATCACCCGCATCCAGGAAAAAGGCGAACTGGGTACGCGCCTGATCGAAGCGATACGCTCGGATAAAAACGGCATGATCTGGGTGACCACGGCGGCGGGCCTGAGCAAGATCGATCCGGTCTCCGGCACCGTCACCGAATACTCGGTGGAGGACGGCCTGACCGAAGGCTTCTACATGGACTCCGCCGCCAACAGCGGCAACGGCTTCCTGTACTTCGGCAGCAGCAGCGGCGTCACCGCCGTCAACCCGACCATCCATAGCAGCGCCTCGCGCCCGCCGCAGCTGGCGATCACCGATATCCGCGTGTTGAATCGTTCGCTGGGCGGCAAGAACCCGCCGGAGGACGTGGTGCTGGAGGGCAGCCTGACGCAGCCCCGTTCACTGAGCCTGCCGTGGATCGCCAACACCATCTCGATCGAATTCGCCGCGCTGCATTTCGCCGAACCGCGCAGGAACGCTTATTCCTACTGGCTGGAAGGCTTCGACAAGCAACCGGTGCAGGCCGATGCCGGACATCCGGTGGCGACCTACACCAATCTGGCGCCCGGAAAGTATCACTTCCATCTGCAGGGCAGCAACAACAAGGGCGTATCCAGCCGCGACGAGATTATCCTGCCGATCACAATCACGCCGCCGGTGTGGGAAACGTGGTGGGCGCGCAGCGCGGTGGCGGCGCTGATAGTCGCGCTGCTGGTGCTGCTGTTCCGCTGGATGGTACGGCGCCTGAGCGTGCGGGCGCGCGAGCTTGAGGCGCTGCTGCTGGAGCGCACCGAGACGCTGCGGATTACGCAGCACAAGCTGGCCAACCTGTCTGCCACCGACAGCCTGACCGGCATCGCCAACCGCCGCTGCTTCGACGACCAGCTGGCGCGCGAATGGCGCCGCGCGGCGCGCGAAGGAAAGCTGATGGCGATTGGGCTGGTGGAAATCGACCAGCTGGGCGCCTACCGCGACCACTACGGCCAGCAGGCCGCCGACGACGTCTTGCGACGGGCGGCCAATGCGCTGAACGGCGCGGTGCAGCGGGCCGGCGACCTGGTGGCGCGCTACGGCGCCGATCAATTCGCCTTCCTGGCCCCAGGCACCAGCGGCGAAGAAGCGATGCTGATCGCGCGCCGCATGGAAGCGGCCATCAACGCATTGAACCTGCCGAATGTGAAAGCGCCCTCGGGCAGCATCAGCGTCAGCATCGGCGCGGCGTCGCTACCGGCGGCGCAGGACGACAATGCCGAGGACCTGGTGCTGGCGGCCGACCAGGCGCTGTACCGCGCCCGTTCCGAAGGCGGCAAGCGCAGCGTGCTGGCGCCGCAGGACAACGCGGCGCAGACGGTTTAGCGACTGCTTGATGTACCAGCTGATCCTGTGGTTTTTATTCTGCTAATCTGCATGTGACTGATCCTTTACTACGACGTGCCTGTTGAAAGAAAATTTTTGACACAAGCGTCCACGGCGAACTGCTGGAGAGTATTAAAAGGAAGCCCCGTCCATGCCAGCCATCTCAGAATCCGGCGACAGCTTGACCAGAGCTGAGGTGGAGGCTGCCCTCGCGGCCTTTCAACCGGCTGATTGGCAGCGAGCCAAGATCATTGCGTCTATCTTTTGCTCAGGATTGACCGGCATGACGGCAGACGATTTGTTGCAGGAAGCACTTTGCAAGCTGCTCGCTGGTGCACGAGTCTGGCCCCGCGACATTCACCCCTTGGTGGTGCTCAAGACGGTCATGCACAGCATTGCTAGCAACACGCGCAAACGCAACGAATTAAACCCCATCGATGCAAATGTAGTCGTGGACCCGTTTGAAATCGATGTGGACGACAAGACGCCTATCGCTCACGGAGCAATGACGGCAACGCCAGAAGATGAAATATCCGGCAAGCAGCAAATCGCCGCTCTCTATGCCTCACTTGGGGGCGATGAGGACTTAGAATTGTTGGTCGGCGAATGGGCAGACGGAATGCGAGGAACAGAAGCACGCGACGAGCTTGGATGGGATAAGAAAAAGTACGACGCGGTTCGAAAACGGTTGCTGCGAAGGCTTTCAGCGCTGGACCCTGACCGGAGAAAATCATGAAGAAAAAGGTAACTGGCGATTTCGAAAGTTTCACCAACACCTTAGTTGATGAACTGATTGCGACACCGGACGAGCATATATTAGAAGGCTGTGATCCTGCTGCGATACAGGCGAAAGGCGTGCATCTTCTTCAGGCTGCGAAAGCACAAGCTGGACGTACCCGACTTGCGCCGACCTCCGTAACGCCGGAGGAGGCCCGTCGATTTATTGCCCGGACTACGAACGATGGCAGATACACGCTAGCAGCCCGGAGCCCGGGTGATATGTCAGACGAGGAAGCACTCAAGTTATACAAGAAATTAAAATCTCTTGAGGATCCAAACGTGCGCTAACTGGACAACTGCAACTCCCAGTAGCCGACATCGATCCAGCGATCGAACTTGCGGCCGACCTGCTTGAAGTGGGCGACTTTTTCGAAGCCCAGGCTTTCGTGCAGCGCCACGCTGGCTTCGTTGGGCTGGGCGATGCCGCCTATCGCCATGTGAATTTCACGGGCGCGCAGCTCTCCCAGCAACGCCTTGTACAACGCCGATCCGATGCCCTTGCCGCCCTGCCCGAACGCCACGTAGACGCTGGTCTCGGCGGCAAAGCGGTAGGCGCTGCGGGCGCGCCACTTGGTCGCGTAGGCGTATCCCAGCACTTCGCCGTCCTGTTCATACACCAGCCATGGCAGTCCGGCGGTGACGTCGCGGATGCGGCCAGCCATGTCCTCCGGCGTGACCGCCTGCTCCTCGAAGCTGATGGTGGTGGTGGCGATGTAGTGGTTGTAGATGGCGACGATGGCTGCGGCATCGTCTGGCGTAACAGGTCTGATCATCGGATTCAAAGATAGCGGGTTTCAGTGGGTGGCGATATCCAGTTATCGGCGCGTCCATCAACGTAGGTGATGGGCGTGCCGGCCAGGTCCTCGTCGCTGACGCCATCAAGGCTGGCGACGTTGACACCATAGAATACACCGTAGCGCGGAGAGTTGCCGATGCCGTAAGGACGCACGCCGCAATGCTTGCAGAAGTAGTGATGCTCGTTCTTCGCGCCGAACTGGTAGACGTTCATCTCGGCCTCGCCGGCCAGCAGGCGGAAGGCTTCCGGCTTGGCCATCACGGCCCAGCAGCGTATCTTCAAACAGAACGAGCAATTGCAGCGCAGGCTGCCCTGGCTCAAATCGAGGTCCGCCTCAAAGCGCACCGCGCCGCAATGGCAGCTGCCGTGGTAAGTCCTCATCATCTGGTATGTTCTCCTTATGACAAGTATAGACGAACGGTGCGGTTTCAGTTCCGAGCAAGCAAGAAGTCGTCGATGACGGGAATAATCGCCAGCGACAGCAAGGCCACGGCCAACGGCACCGTGGAGATGTAGCCCAGGTATTTGAAGCCGAAAGCGCCGACCAATCCGCCCAGCAGAAACATCGCCAGCAGGGAACCCAGTAGCAGCAGTTTGTCACGGTCGGCCGCCACCCTGTCCGATGCGGTGCTGGCGTTCCAATAAAGCAGTTTTCCCAGTTCGATGCCGATGTCGGTCACCAGCCCGGTGACGTGGGTGGTGCGGATTTCGGCCCGCGAGACCTTGGTGATGATGGCGTTCTGCAGCCCCATCACAAAGCACAGCAAGGCCACGATGGCGGCGACCTGGCCGGAAGCACCCAGGCTGGCGCCCATCAGGCCAAAGCACAGCAGCAGCGCCGCCTCCAGAATCAGCGGCAGCGCGTACTGGCTTTGCGCGCCGCGCCGCCGCCCCCAGTTGATCAGGATCGCGGAAGTGGCGGCACCCAGCAAGAACGCCAGCAGCGCCGTCAGGCCTGCAACCACGACGCGCGTCTCCCCCATCGCGGCGCTATCCGCCAGCGACGAGACGATGCCTGTCATGTGCGATGTGTACTGACCCACTGCGAAAAAACCGCCGGCATTGACCGCGCCAGCCACGAAGGCCAGCGAACGGCCAAGGCGGCGGTTGCTGATGTTGGTGCGTTGCGGGCTGGTTAAGGCCCGCAGGTAGTGCATAGGCATGGTCGGCCTCCTCATTACTGTCGGCCAGACCATTGTATGCCATCAGATCACTTGAGCGTCACGCTCCAGTTCTTCTCCACGCACTTGGTGTAGTTGCCCGCGATCAGAGCGCTGTACGGCGTTTGATAGCTCACCAGTTGGCATTGATAGTCGCCGCCGCTGCTCCAGTTCTTCTCCCAGTAGATGTTGTAGGCCGCCGAACTGGATCCGCTGAAGCGCTGCATCGTCGCGCAGGACAGCTGTTCGCTGCCTACGTTCCAACCCAGGTCCGCCGCGAACTGCTTGTAGTAGTCGATGCGGTTCTGCGCTGCCGCCTTCTCGGTGCCGGTGCCGCATTCGGCGTTGATGATCATGATGGTGGTGGCGAAGTTATTACCCGCGCCAGCCGCCTTGTCCGCCGCATTCGGCACCCAGGTTCCGTCCAGCACATGCAGCATCGATGGCTTGGGCGGTTGCGGGTAGACGAAGAAGAACGTCGCCGAGGCGAGGTTCAACCAGGTCGACGCCACCAGGTCTGGATTCTTCAGCAGCACCGACTGGTCGCCGTTGTACATCACCTGCGAGAACGGACCGTAGTTGTAGTTGTACGAGAGCTGCTTGGCGCCGCGGCCGAAGTACTTCTTGAACGTACCGTCGGCGTTTTTACCGCAGGTCCAGACGGTGTTGAACACCGGGTCCGAGCATTCGACGTTGTAGCCGCAGTTGGTGCCGGTTTCGTCGCAACCCATCTCGCGCAGGTACTTCAGGCCCTGACGCCACTGCGGCAGCGGGATGCTGGCGTTGTGGTCGCCCGTCTCCTGTGCGAAGTGGGCGAACATGGTCGCCAGCGAGTGGCGACAGATGGCGTCCGCATCGCGGCCGTCGGTGTAGTCGCCGCAGATGGCCGGGAACTTGGCCACCGCCTGCAGGAAGCGGCCGTACGTGTAGCTGGGCTCACGGATGCCGAAGTAGTAATCCCACTTGGCCGACGTCAGCAAACGCTCCACCCGCTTGACATTGGCCGGGTTGGCCGCCGCGCCGGACGATACCGCGTCCACCGCCGCGTTGTCCAGCGTGCGGATCGACGCCTTCACGGTGCGGAAGAAGTCGTTGTTGGTCAACTGGGCTTCGCGCGCCTCGGCTTGCGCCTTGGTCGGCACGCCGCCCGGTTGCGGCGTGCCGGGATCCGTTGGCGTTGTTGGATCGGGGGCGTCGGTGATGTACTTCCACGGCCCCCAGGCATCGGTGGGATTGGGCGCGGTGCCCTGCACCCACCATTTGGCTTCGTACTGCTTGCCCTGGTAGATCGCGCACATGCCGGCGGTGTAGACCGCCGTGGCGGTCCATGCCGGGCATGCGCTGGCGGCGGCGGTGCTGATGCCGCCGGAGAGTACGCGTGGAGCGGTGCTGCCGGCCTGGCCGCCGTCGCTGCCGCCGCCACAGGCGGCAAGCAGCGTGGCGCTCAGCACAGCGATGCTGTGAACTGATTTCATCGCGTCCCCTTATTTCAGCGCGACCGGCAAGCCGGGATACTCATCGCTCAAGGCGTAGCGCACGCCATTCACCGTGACCACGTAGGCGGACGGCCCCGAGATCGGCAGCGAGTAGTTCAGCGTCAGCGACACCGAAGCGCCCGGCGCCAGCGACTGCCACGTCGGGATCGTGAACTTGGCGTGGTTGAAGCTGGCCTTGAAGCCGCCGATGTTGTTCGGCCCGGAGTAGCCGGCCTTGGTCACCACCAGGCCGTAGCCCGACTGGTCGCTCATGTTGGCGGGCGCCGATACCGGATAGTCGAACTCCACCACCGAGCCGCCCGGTATGGTGACGGTGGTGTTATTCGTCACCGTCATCACAGGGTTGATCGGGTAGTTGCTGTCGCCGAGCTTCCAGCCTCCCAGTGCGATGCTGACCTTGGCGCTGCTGGCTGGCATTGCCGATTCCGCCCGCGTGGCGCCGTATGGGCTGGCGGTCTTGAAGGCGTTATAGATGTTGGTGGTCAGCGTGTAGCCCATGAAGTACTCGCCTTTGCCGCCGTTCTTGCTGGCGTCCCAGGCGTAGTCGCCGGCCAGTTCCCAGATCATGATGCCGCCGATGGCGTTGTCGATCACGTACTGGGTCTTGGCCGCCATCGATTGCGCGGTCTCCGTGGAGATGAAGACTTTGCGCGTGGCGTTCCATAGCCATGGCGCCGCCATCGTGGCGCTGTAGTTGGCGACGTACGTGCCGGTGATGGTTTTCTCGGTTACGCCGTAGGCATCCAGGTAGTCCGGCGCGATGGCGTTTTGCAGGTTGAGCGCGTGCCACAGCGGATTGCCGCCGCCGGGGACCGGCTTGCCGTTGGTATCGAGGTCGTACCAGACGTTGTCGATGCCGACCGCGCCGGTGCCGCAGGTTTTGACGCCGGCGCAGGCGACGGTGTCGTTCACCAGTGGCGTGGTTCCCCACAGGCCGCTGGTGCCGCCGGTGACATCCTTCCAGCCGCGCGTGTAGTAAGGCACGCCGATGTTGATGCGGCCAGCCTGCAATGCGCCGCGATAGTAGTGGTAGGCCCAGTCGACGTTCAGGTAACCGATGCCGCCGTAGGAGTAGGCGTTGCCGGCCCTGAGTTCGGCGTCGTTACCGTCGTCGAACAGCGCGGCGTTGGGACCGACGTACTGGTTCCAGCCGCCGTGCAGATCGTAGGACATCAGGCTGGCGTAGTCGAGGTACTGCAGGCCGGAGAGGTTTTCCTCGCCGCGCAATATCCAGCCCGACGCGGAGCCGGCGATGGTCAGCATGTAGTACTTGTTGTCGGCGACGGCTGCGGTGTCCAGCTTTTGACGCACGGTTTTCAACAGCACGTTGTAGCTCTTCATCAGGCCCGCCAGGCGTGGCTTGGAGACGCCGAAGTCGAGCGGGTTGCCGGCTTCGTTGTTGGTGGTCGGGTGCTCGTAGTCGATGTCGATACCGTCGAAGAAGGTGTATTGACGGAGTACGGCCACCATCGAATCGGCCAGCGTGTTGATGCCTGCGGTGTTGAGCGAGCCGTCGGCGTTGGTGGTGGCGGTGTAGTAGCCGCCGCTGCCTGCCCAGCCGCCTACCGACAGCATGACCTTCACGCCAGGGTAGCGCTTCTTGTATTGGGACAGCAGGTTGAAGTGGCCTTTGTACGGCAGCGATGGATCCATCGCTGCTGCGGGAATGTTCGGCCAGGTCATGCCGGTGTCCGGGTTGTTGGCGCCGCTGCCCAGTTGGACTTTGGCGTTGGCGTCCACTGCGGCGAAGGCGTAGTTCACGTGGGTGATTTTGTCCCACGGGATGTTGTTGACCAGGTAGGACGGCGTGTTGTTCGCGCCCGTGCGCCAGCTGGTGAAGTAGCCGACGATGCGGCGGTTCAGGCCATTGGCCAGCTTCTCGCGGCCGTTGGCGTCATACACGCCGCAGTAGTTCACGTTCGGCACCGGCGAGGCCAGGCCGTCGGGACGGCACGCGACCGGCGTTGGCGTTGGCGTTGGCGTTGGCGTCGGCGTCGGCGTCGGCGTCGGAGTTGGCGTTGGCGTTGGCGTTGGTGTCGGTGTCGGTGTCGGCGTTGGCGTTGGCGTTGGCGTCGGGGTAGGAGTCGGCGTGGTCGTCTGCTCCGCCCAAGGGCCCCACTCTTCCGTGCCCGGCACGTTATTCTGCGTCCACCATTTGGCGGTGTAGGTCTTGCCGTTGTAGGTCACGCACATGCCGACGGTGTAGACCGACGACGCGCTCCACGCGTCGCAGGTGACGGCCGCGCCGCCCATGCGTACCGCGCCGCCCAGCAGTTTCGGGGTCGGCGTGGCGGTGTTTTGGGGGTCGCTGCCGCCACCACAGGCGGCCAGAGTACTGCCGACCAGGGTCAGCATCAAAAGGTTTTGTCTCATTTTTATATCCCGTAGTTAGAAGTCTTGATTGCTCGGGTAATGTGTATAGAAGTCGTTATCCCACCGGAAGTGGGTCGTCGAGACCGTGATGGTCACATCAAGCGCCTCGACAAAATGCCACCAGCCCACTGGAAGGAACAGGATCTCACCCGGTTCCAGCACGCACTCGATGACCGGTACGTTGGCCATCATCGGGAAGCGCTGCAGATCGATGTTGCGTCCATCGACCTGCGAATAACAGTGACGCTGGTTGTAGACACTGGGCGTGTCGCAGGGAGCGATCAACCGCACCCGTTTACGCCCAGCTATCTGGATCATGAAATTGTTGGTCAGGTCGTGATGGAACGGCGTGATCGTGCCGGCCGGTCCGAACCAGAAGAAACCGCTGCGCCCCTGCTCCAGGTACTCCGCCAACGGCGGCAGATCCGCCATCAGCTCCTGCAGCGCCGCCCGATTCTGGCCGTCGTTGTTGGCGGTCATGTAGAAATCGTTGGTGGGGCCGCTGTCGCGCACCATCGCCACATATTCGCCGAAGGGCATGCGGCGCTTGTGCGCGTTGCTGTTCATTTCATAATTCGGATCGGCCTCGCGGCCGAACTGCACCTCGACTTCCCGCTCGCCCAACTGCTCGATCAGGTAGTCGTAAGTCCATTTGTCGCGCGCGACACAGTCGTCCAGCATGCCGGTGATGATGACCGGCTGGTTGCGGCGATAGTGCTCGTGCAGGAATTCCTGTTCGGACAGGCGCTCCCGGCGCGGCACCTCGTTCGGTCCCAGGCGGTTCAGGCGGGACTGGATGCGCAGCACCCAATCGCGCTTGGACAGCCGGTTGTGCAACCGCGATACGCCGCGCAGGTAAGGGCTGCGCAGCGCAGCGTCCATCTCGGTGCGAGCGGACGCCTCGACTATTCCAGACTGGATCATGATCCCGATCAGCGCATCCGGATGGCCGCCGAGAATAAGGTTCTCGGCGATCCATCCCCGCCACGAGTCGTTAACGTTTACCTGTTGTACGGCGTCATGGCGGTTCATCGCTTATCGTCCTTTCCACACTGCGCTAGTCAAGGCTCCGCTGGCATCGCCATCGAGCTCCCATGAGAAGGCGCCGCGCAGGCTTTGGTCGCGCATGTACTGCATCTTGGTCGCGATCACAGTCGGGTCGTCGTAGCTCCACCATTCTCCGGTGCCAGTGTACAGGAACAGCTGCTTGGTGACCGGGTGGTACCAGCGCGAGCCGGTCTTGTTGACCAGGACCTTGTAGTCGTCGATGCCGGTTTCGTAGGTGCCTGCCGCGCCGCCGGTGGCGGTTTGATACAGGCCGTTGGCGTTCGGGCCGGCGGCTACGCCTTTCCATCCGCGTCCGTAGAACGGCACGCCGAGCAGGATCTTATTGCGCGGCATACCGGCTGCCACCAGCGCCGTCACGGCGTCGTTGGTGTTGTACTTGGCGAGGATGCCGGTCGCAGGATCGGCAGGATCGTGGTACAGCGGCGCGTGGAAGTTGGTGGTGCTTTCCCATGCGCCGTGGAAGTCGTAGCTCATCAGGTTGACCCAGTCCATGTACTGCGAATACAGGGTTGGTTCGGTCTGGGCGATCTTCTCGGTGCCGGCGCCGATGGCGGCCGTCAACGCATAACGCTTGCCGTCGATGGCGCCTTGCGCGTCCAGCTGTGCGCGGAACTCGGCCATCAGCAACGTGAAGTTATGCTTGTCGTTGACCGTGTCAAAGGTGTTGTACGGCTGGCCGCCACCGCCCGGATATTCCCAGTCGATGTCGATACCGTCAAACACGCCCTTGGCGGAGCCGGGGCCGCCGCGGCCATCCTGCACAGGCAGGTCGCCGGCGATGAACATCTTCACGCAGGACTTGGCCAGCTGCTTGCGCAGGGCGTCGGTCTTGGCTGCGGCCGAGAAGTTTTTCGACCAGCTCCAGCCGCCCAGCGAGATGAACACTTTCAGGTTCGGGTGCGCGGCTTTGAGCAGCTTCAGTTGCAGGAAGTTGCCGGTCAGCGGAGCGTCCCAGGCGACGGTCTTGCCGTCCACGGTGCGCGTGGGCTGGCGTTGGTAGTCGGCGTAGGCGTCGCCGCCGGTGCCGGCTTGCGGCGAGGTCGGGGTGTCGTTGCCCACTTCGGCGCGGGTGACCATGTCGCATTCGTAGCCGCCGTTCTTGGCGTAGGTGTTACCGAAGGCGTAGTTGATGAAGGTGAGCTGGTCGGCGACGCTGGTCTGCACGCCATTGACCGGGGTCTTGGTGGTGTGGATGTCGGCCACTTCGTAGCTGCGGCCATACACGCCCCACTGCGCGAAGTAGGAGCCGATTTCACGGCCGCCGACCGGCGTTGGAGTCGGCGTAGGCGTAGGCGTAGGCGTAGGAGTAGGCGTCGGGGTTGGGGTTGGGGTTGGGGTCGGCGTCGGCGTTGGCGTCGGCGTTGGCGTCGGCGTTGGCGTCGGCGTAGGAGTAGGCGTCACAGCCTGCAGCTCCCAAGGCCCCCACTGCTCCGTGCCTGGCACGTTATTTTGCGTCCACCACTTGGCCTTGTAGGTGGAGCCGTTGTAGGTCACGCACATGCCGACCGTGTAGATCGCGCTGGACGACCATGCCGGACAATCGGCGGCTGCGGCGGCGGTTTGCACGCCGCCCAGCAGTTTCATTTGTGGTGTGGTGGTGGTGGGGCTGTCGCTGCCCCCGCCGCAAGCCGCCAACATACTGGCGATCAGGCCGAGTACGGCCGCGTTTCCCTTGACTGCACGTTCCATGCTTTCTCCTCCTTGGGTGGGTGAATCTATGCTTTTATTATTTTTTCAGGATGGAACGCAAAGAAGTGGTAGTCAAGTGGTTTTATTTAATTACATCCAATCAAATACCAGTTACGGCACAGGAAGAGTTTTTACAGCAAGAATCGATATGGAACTTGAAAGAGAGTGTGAGCGCCCACCAACCGGTTTCAGCAAGCAAAAAGGGCGCAATTGCGCCCTGACTTTCGAATGTCTCAAATTGAACATCGTGTTAATTGATGAGTACCAATTTTGTGCACTCTGGAAGTGGTACTGACGACGACAGCGGCCCAAAACCGCTGAAATCCCGGAATCAGGTGGCGGTAGCCAGTTCCGGCTGCACCGCGTGGGCACTTCCATCACGCACCTCGACAATGCGCGGTTGTTGCGGATTGCCAAAACTCATCTTGTAGCAAACCTGGCCACTCCGGGAGGCGGTCGGCAGCACCATCAGCAGCTGGAACGCGCTCGGCGCTTCCTCCACCGAGGGGAAAATCGCCGGCAAGCCGGCCAGCACCACGGCCTCCAAAGAATGCTCGCCTTCGATCCGGGTGTGATGTCCGCGCACCGAAATGCCGGCGGTTTCGCCGCCCTCAAACGCCACCCGCGCGTGGCCGATCACGCTGTCGTTTTGCGCATTCACAACCAGGTTCAACCACAAAGTTGGCGAACCGGCGGTAGCGCTGGTGACTTCATACACTGCTGTAAATAATTGACTCATGGTGCTTCCTAACGAAGAGAAGTAAAACATGAGTCAAACTGTAGCGGCGATGCGAAAACCTTGCCTTCCGAATACCTTCCGGTCTCCAAGTGGTTGATTACAATGAATATTTACTCCAGCTCAACGCTTGGGCAATTGCCAGTCCGGACGGATGAAATGGCAGGTGTAGCCGTTGGGAATGCGCTCCAGATAGTCCTGGTGCTCCGGTTCAGCCTCCCAGAACGGGCCGGCCGGCGCCACTTCGGTGACGACTTTCCCCGGCCACAAACCCGATGCATTAACGTCGGCGATGGTGTCCTCGGCCGTCGCCTTCTGTTGCTCGTTGGTATAGTAAATTGCGGATCGATAACTCGTGCCGATGTCGTTGCCCTGGCGGTTGCGGGTACTCGGGTCGTGGATCTGGAAGAAGAATTCCAGGATCTTGCGATAGCTGATGACGGCCGGGTCGAAGACGATTTCCAGTGCCTCGGCGTGGGTGCCGTGGTTGCGGTAGGTGGCGTTCGGCACGTCGCCGCCGCTGTAGCCGACCCGCGTCGCCAGCACGCCGGCTTGCTTGCGCACCAGGTCCTGCACGCCCCAGAAGCATCCGCCGGCCAGGATGGCGGTTTCAGTTGTTGTCATGGTCTATCCTTGGTGAGTATGTCTGTTCAATTTAGTGACGATCGCCATTTCTTCAAGGTGAGCCTGCTCCATAACAATTGCTGTTGTGCTAAGCTTGAGCGTTGATGTACACCTAAAAAAAACGGGAGTCCTCCATGCAAGTAGAACGACGTTCGCGCCCGGACCGGGTCAAAGCCATCGCCGTCAACGCCGGCTTGGGCCTGCTTGAAACCGCCGGCCGCGAAGCCGCCGCCGCCTTCCTCGAAGATGCCGGCGTGCCCTTGCCGGTGATCGCCCGCGTGCTGTCGGAACCGGACCGGCGCCGCGCCGAAGACCTGCGCTAAACCACCCTAGTCTAATACCGCGTCGGCGAGTACCAGAGTTCTTTGTGCTGCAACGGTGTTTCGTCCGGCAGGTCGGGATTGGGCAGCTCCAGCACGATGCGCTGGCTCAACCTGGTACGCCGGATGAGATCCGCATTATAAGAGCGGAATAGCTGCTCGAACGAACCGTCCCTGCGCGCCCGTTTCAATCCCGCCTCCAGCGCCTCGGCCAGCGCCGGGTTGTTCTTGTTGACGAAGAAGTACACCGCCGCCGGATAGTGCAAGGCCAGCGTCATTTCCACCACCTCCCCTTGCGCCGCATGCTGCTCCGCCTCGCCCCACACCTGGCGTATCGAACGCGGGAAATAATCGAAGCGCTTCACGGCCAGCATCGCATGCAGATTGTCGGCGGTGGCGCCGGTGACCACGTCGAAGCCGCTGGCCTTGAGCACGGTGGTATCAGCCCAGTCGTAGCCTTGTCCGATCCTGTATTGCCGTAGTTGATCGACAGTGCGCACCGCCTCGAACTTGGCGCTGTCCTGGGCGTTGACCACGCCGATGCGCCAGCCGGCCAGCCCCATGTCGAGCGGAATGCGCACCGGCAGCAGCAGCTGTTCGCGCTCGCGGGTGGTCATCGCCCAGATCACGTCGACGTTGCTACCGTGCGCCAGCTCCTGCACGGCGCGGCCTTTGATCGCCTTCACATCCCAGGTCTGCAATTGGTATTTGGCGCCGGACTTGCGCATCACCAGTTCCAGCATCTTGACGAAGTAGCCCCGGTCCAGCTCGATCTGCGGCTGCGGATAGGCAACGCGCATGGGCTCGGCGTGCACGCCAAGCACCAAAAGCATGGCCAGCGCGCAGGCGGCCAGCCATTTCAAAAGATTGCATTTATTGCCAAGTTGCCTCATATGCAAAGAATAGCACAGAGTATTGTGATGCAGCCACGAAATCAGACGCTCGCGAAGTACCGCTCATGCATGGCCTCCACGTAGCGGACCACGTTCGGATGCGACTTCACGATATCGTTGAACGCATCGTCAAACTCGGCGTCCACCATCGACTCCATGAACGGATAGACCGCGGCATCGGCGGCGCTCGGTTGCGCGCCCAGCATGAACGGCTGATCGCCGAGTATGTCCGCAATCGAGGCCACCGTTTTGCGCACGAGATCCATCAGTTCCGCCGGCGCGTGCCGCCCCATCCCCTGCGCCCGCAGGTTCTTGCCGGCCTGGCGGCGAGCGAGATACCCCACCAGCGGACGCAGCGGCCACGGCAATTTCCTGAAAAAGTAAGCGGTGACTTTCGGGGCATTCACCGGATCGCGCCAGACCCGGTGCACCAAGGCCCAGTACAGATGGTCTTCAACCAGTTTTTCCAGCGCCCATGCCACGCCGCGCTGCTGGCTGGACAGGCCGGCATCGAAGTCGATAGCGTACTTTTTTTCCAGGTGCCAGCGAATGAAGGTCGAGTCCGACAGGATCACGCCCTGGTCATCGATATACGGCAGCTTTCCCTTCGGCGCCCGAAGGAGTTTGCCGGTCCGTTTTTGATACGGCAAATTTGCCAGCTTCAATAACGTTTCAGTCTTCTTCACAAACGGGCTTGCTTCCGAACGTCCGAAAGCCGGGCCGAAACCATACACAGTAATCATCGTTTTGCTTTCCGAGGCAGGAAGGAGCAGTGACTATAGCAACCGTTTATTTTTGGATATTGAACGAAAACGACACGGCGCACATGTCGGCAGCGAGGCGCGGTTTTGTCGATTGGTGCATCAAGTATCGGCACCAGCGGTCTGGCGAAGCGGGCATGACGCATCATTCGCCGCACGCCACACCGCTTCCGCCACATCCACGGCGTGCGTGACCGCAGTCGACTGTCCCCACGCCTCGAACACACTCTGCGCCAAGCTGGCATAGGCTTCGGGAATGCTGTCTTGCATGCGCGATTTCGCATTTTCGCCGAACCTGGTCGATGGAGCGCGTCCCGGCAGCACCAGGTTCACCCGCACATTGAATTGCTGCAGTTCCAGCGCAAGCGACTCGGTGAACGCATTGACCGCCGCCTTGCTCGCCGTGTACACAGACAGCAAAGGCAATGGCGTCAGCGTCACGCTGGACGTCACGTTGACGACGACACCCGCGCGCCGCAGCCTGAACTGCGGCAGCACCGCCTGGGTCATCGCGATGGTGCCGAGGGTGTTCGTTTCGAAGACCTCGCGCGCGGTGGCCATGGAAATGCCCTCCAGCGCACCCAGCACGCCTATCCCGGCATTGTTGACCAGCACGTCGATCTGCCCTGCCGCCTCCACTGCACGGCGGATGCTGTCCGGATCGGTGACATCGAGCGCGAGCACGCGCAGATGCCCGGAACGCGGCAGCAGGTCCTCGCGCGGCGTACGCATGGTGGCAACGACCTTCCAATCGCGATCGAGAAAGTATTGCGCGGTTTCGAGGCCGAATCCGGATGAGCATCCGGTGATGAGGACGGTTTTCATGGCGACTCCTGTTGAGTGGTTTGCAGTGAGCAAACTATAGTTCGCCGATGTCGGACTTGCTACAATCAGGAGTCCAGATTTAATGAGCGATAGTCCAGATATGATCGATCCCCTCGCAGAAGTCGTCACGTTGCTGCAACCGCAGGCCCGGTTCTCCAAGCTCGTCGGCGCTGCCGGCTCATGGCGCGTGCGGCGTTCGGAATCCGGGCAACCGTTCTACAGCGTGATACTCGAAGGCTCGTGTCGCCTCGAAGTCAGCGGCCAGGAACCGATCCAATTGCAGCAAGGCGACTTTGTCCTGATTCCGTCGGCTTACCGATTCACGATGACCAGCCTGGAGCCACCGGCATCGGAGGACCTGGATATCCCGCCCACTCAGTTGCCGAACGGCGAGTTCAGACACGGCGCTCAAGACGTGCCGGCCGACACACAGCTGTTGGTAGGCTACTGCACCTTCGGTTCACCCGATGCGGCCTTGCTGGTGTCACTGCTGCCGCAACTGGTGCACGTGCGCGGCGAAAAACGGCTGTCCACCATCGTGCAGCTGGTGGGAGAAGAATCGCGGGCGGCACGGCCAGCGCGGGAGGTGATCCTGGCGCGGCTGCTGGAGGTGCTGCTGATCGAAGCGCTGCGCTCCGCCGCAGGGACCGCGGCATCGCCGGGCCTGCTGCGCGGCCTGGCCGACGAACGCCTCGCCGTCGCACTACGGCGCATCCACGAAAACATGACCAAGCCCTGGACGGTCGCGCAACTGGCGAAAGAGGCAGCCCTTTCGCGCTCGACGTTCTTCGAGCGGTTCAGCCGCGCATTGGGTGTCGCGCCGATGGCGTATTTGCTCACCTGGCGCATGGCTTGGGCGAAGCACCTGCTGCGACGGCAAGAGACCGGCATCGCCGAGGTTGCCGGACGCGTCGGCTACGGTTCGGCAAGCGCGTTCAGCGTTGCCTTCACCCGCCATGTCGGACTGCCACCGGCGCGTTACGTGCGAGAGCAACTGGAGATGCGGCAGCCGAATTAATCCGTTGGCAATTCGCGGATTTCCACGCCGCCGCCGGCTTCGTAATGCGGATTGCCAACCAGGAAGCGCGCGGCATCGTCGAGGTTGGCGGCGCGCACACGCAGGTAGCCGGTGACGTCCAGGCTGGCGGAATCAGCCGGCGCACCTTTACGGTGCAGCGCCCCCTTGCCGATGGAACTGCCACCGTCGAACTGGCCGCTCTGGCGCAGGCCGGTGATGTAGGATTCCCACAGCGCGCTGCTGGCGGCATCTGGGTGCGCGGTATCGTCAAGCATGAGGATGATGTAGTCGTTCATGGTCGCTCGCGGATTGGAGTTGATGCTGTATTTTACCAGCCGTTGTATTTAAGCGTCATCGCTGCTTCTGTGAGTATTGATGAGAATTCGGTTTGGAAATTGCGCCCATAATGGGTCCGTCACTATCTTCAAGAAACGCAGGAATTTGCACATTACATTTGTCGTCCTATCAGGCCTTGCCGTGTGCTGGGAGGCCTCCGTTGTGTGATCGATCAAGAGGATGCTTATGCCTGCAAATACCCTCCATGACGGCCCGGGTGCGGGGCCGGATGGTAGCGACGTCCATGTGGAGTCGGCCCGCAAGAATGCACTGATCAAGACCAGCGCCTTGCAGGACGCTATCATCAACAATGTGTACTTCTCCAGCATCGCCACCGATGAAAAGGGCGTAATCCAGATCTTCAATCGAGGCGCCGAGCGCATGCTTGGCTACGCGGCGGAAGACATCATAGACAGGGTCACGCCGGCCGACATTTCCGACCCCGCCGAACTGATCGCGCGCGCCGGCAGCCTGAGCCGGGAATACGGCACGCCGATCAGCCCCGGCTTCGAAGCGCTGGTATTCAAGGCGGCGCGCGGCATCGAAGACATCTATGAGCTGACCTACGTGCGCAAGGATGGCAGCCGCCTTCCCGCCGTGGTCTCCGTCACCGGCTTGCGCGACGCCAACGGCACCATCCTCGGCTACCTGTTGATCGGCACCGATAATACGGCGCGCAAGCAGGTCGAGGCCGAACAGGCGCTGCTGGACCAGCGCCTGCGCGACCAGCAGTTCTACACCCGCTCGCTGATCGAATCGAATATCGACGCCCTCATGATGACCGATCCGCAAGGCATCATCTCGGACGTGAACCAGCAGATGGTCGCACTCACGGGGCGCACGCGCGACGAACTGATCGGCGCGCCCAGCAAGAACTTCTTCACCAACCCGGTCCAGGCCGACGCCGCCATCCAGCGCGTGCTCAAGGAGAGCCGGGTCAACGACTATGAGCTGACGGTGCGCGCGCTGAACGGCGACGAGACCGTGGTGTCCTACAACGCCGCGACCTTCCATGACCGCGACCGCAAATTGCAGGGCGTGTTTGCCGCCGCGCGCGACGTGACCGAGCGCAAGCGCTTCGAACGCGCCCTGCACGAAAAGAATGTCGAACTCGAACACGCGAGCCGGATGAAGTCGGAGTTCCTGGCCACCATGTCGCACGAGCTGCGCACGCCGCTCAACGCCATCATCGGCTTTTCCGAGGCGCTCAAGGATGGCCTGGTCGGCGCGATGAGCGACAACCAGCACGAATACATCGGCGACATTTTTTCCAGCGGCCAGCACCTGCTGTCGCTGATCAATGACATCCTGGACCTGTCCAAGGTGGAGGCCGGCATGATGGCGCTCGACCTCGACGCCGTCGACGTCGCCGGTCTATTGTCGAACAGCCTGTCGATCGTCAAGGAAAAGGCCGCCGCCCAGCGCATCAGCCTCGCGCTCGAGATCGAAGGCGAGCTGGGCACGCCGCATCTCGACGTGCGCAAGACCAAGCAGATCGTCTACAACCTGCTGTCGAACGCCGTAAAATTCAGCGCCGAGGGCGCGCGCGTGACGCTGAGCGCGCGCCTGGTCGGCGGCCAGCAGGTTGGCGTGCTGGCCGGACAGTGGCCGGTGCACGGCTTTCCCCGGCCCGACAATGAATTCAAGGACTTTCTCGAAATTTGCGTCACCGACAGCGGCATCGGCATTTCGCAGCGCAATATGGCCAAGCTGTTCCAGGCCTTCAGCCAGATCGACAGCAGCCTGGCGCGAAAATTCCAGGGCACCGGCCTCGGCCTCGCCATGGTCAAGGAGTTGACCGAACTGCACGGCGGCACCGTCGCCGTCGCCAGCGCCGAAGGCGAAGGCGCGCGTTTTGCTGCCTGGCTGCCGATACGCCTGGACCTCAATGTCGTCGGCGCCCTGCACTCCGGCGCCGGGCCGGCCGTCGAGCCGCGCGAACGCATGGCCCTGATCATCGAGGACGACGAGCGGGCCGCGGACCTGATACGCCTGTTGCTCGAAGCCGAAGGGTTTACCGTGCTGATCGCGGCCAGCGCCGAGGAGGCGCTGGTACTCGCCCCCCAGTATTCGCTCAGCCTGATCACCCTCAACCTCTTGTTGCCTGGGATAGATGGCTGGGAATTCCTCCAGCGCATACGCGAAAACGGCACGCTGGCGCGGGTGCCGGTGGTGGTCATTTCCAGCAAGGTCGACAGCAATCTGGCGCTGGCGGGCGGCGCTGCGGCCGTGCTGCAAAAGCCCGTCAGCCGGCAACAGCTCAAAGGCGCCCTCGGCGGCCTGGGCCTGGAGCCGGTGCCGGAACACACACATACCGTACTGGTGGTCGATGACGACCCCAAGGCGGTCGAAGTGATCGCCGCCTTCCTGCCCAACCCGGCCTACTCGGTGGTGCGGGCCTACGGCGGGGCCGAAGCGCTCGAGCTGGCAAGCCGCTTGCGGCCTAACCTGATCCTGCTCGACTTGATGATGCCGGAAGTGAACGGCTTCGAGGTGGTGGAGGCGCTGCAGCGCAATGAGGAAACCGCGCATATCCCGATTCTGGTGGTGACCGCGAAAATGGTAACCCAGCAAGACCGCGCGGCGCTCAACAAAAATCCGGACCACGTCATCCACATCATCGAAAAATCGGGTTTCAACCAGATCCGCTTCATGGCGGAAGTCAGGCGCGCGCTGTTGGCGACGTAGGCGGAGAAGAGGATGGCCACCATATTGATGATTGAAGACAACGCAGCAAACATGAAACTGGCCCTGCTCTTGTTGCAGAAGGCTGGCCATACCGTCTTGTGCGCGGTCGACGCCGAGAACGGCCTGATGCAGGCGCGTACCGCCATGCCGGACCTGATCCTGATGGATATCCAGTTGCCCGGCATGGACGGCCTGGCGGCCACCGCGCTGCTCAAGCAAGACCCGGCCACCGCCGCCGTGCCCGTCATTGCGCTGACGGCCATGGCGATGAAGGCGGACCGCGAAAAAAGCCAGCTCGCCGGCTGCGACGCCTACATCGCCAAGCCGCTGCGTTACCAGGAATTGTACGCAACGATCGACGCCCTCCTGCTCGCCGCGAAAAATACCGCGGCCGGCCAATCCAACCCGTTTGGAACACCGCCATGAGTACCCAGGCTGCCAACATCCTTATCGTCGACGACGAGCTGCAGAACCGCAAGCTGCTCGAAGCATTGTTGCATCCCGAAGGCTACCAGACCGAAAGCGCCGCCAGCGGCGACGAGGCGCTGGCGGCAGTCGCGCGCCACGCCCCGGACCTGATACTGCTCGACGTCATGATGCCCGGCATGGACGGCTACGAAGTCGCCCGGCAACTCAAGGCCAACCCGGCGACAGCGACCATTCCGATCATCATGGTGACCGCGCAAATCGACCGCACGGCCCGCCTGGCCGGCTTGACGGCGGGCGCGGAAGAATTCCTGACCAAACCGGTGGACCGGGCCGAGTTGTGGCTGCGCGTGCGCAATCTGCTGCGCCTGAAAGCCTTCAGCGACTTCCTCGCCGGCCACAGCTGGATGCTGGAACAGCAGGTGCAAGCCCGTACGGCCGACCTGCAGCGCTTTCGCAGCGCCATGGATGCGACCGCCGATGCGATCATGCTGGTCAGCCGCAGCACCATGCGCTTTGTCGAGGTCAACGCGACCGCCTGCACCATGTTCGGCTACACGCGCGAGGAACTGATGCAGCTGGGTCCCGTGCAGATCGGCGGCACCCGGGAACAGCTCGAGGCGCTGTACGACGCCATCATCGCCGGCCGCGGCGCGAACACGTATTCCGAACTCACGTTGAAGCGCAAGGACGGCTCCGAGCTCCAGGTGGAGGTGCACCGGCAGGCGCAACACTTCAACGACGACTGGATCATCGTTGGCGTGTTGCGCGATATCACCGAGCGCAAGGAGGTGCAGCAGCGCCTGCACCACATGGCGCACTACGACGCGCTCACCGGCTTGCCCAACCGCACACTGTTCTATGAAACGCTGGCGCGCACGGTGGCCCAGGCCGCACAGAACGCCTGGCAAGTCGGCGTGCTGTTCATCGATCTCGACTATTTCAAGAACGTCAACGACACGCTGGGCCACGCCGCCGGCGATCAACTGCTGGGCCACGTCAGCACGCTGCTGCTCGAGTGCGTGCGCGCGCGCGACATCGTCGGCCGCATGGGCGGCGACGAGTTTGCCGTCATCCTGATCATGCAGGATGGCCAGCAAGGCGCCATTCACGTCGCCAACAAGATCCGCGATGTGCTGCGCACGCCGATCGCGCTGGAAGGACACATGGTCACCATCACGGCCAGCATAGGCATCACGGTCTATCCGGACGACGCCGACAATCCCGCCACGCTGATCAAGTACGCGGACACGGCAATGTATCGGGCCAAGCAATCCGGCCGCGACACCTATCGCTTCTTCACCGCGCAGATGAATGTCGAGGCGTTGGCGCGGCTCGACATGGAAATCGCGCTACGCCAGGCGGTCGAGAATGAGGAGTTTGTGCTGGCCTACCAGCCCAAGGTGCGGCTCGACACCGGACGGATCTCCGGGGTTGAGGCCTTGCTGCGCTGGCAGCGTCCCGGGCACGGACCGGTGCCGCCGAGTGAGTTCATTCCGGTGCTGGAGGAGACCGGCCTGATTGTGCGCGTAGGCACCTGGGTGATCGAGGCCGCATGCCGCCAGATCGCCCTGTGGATGCGCTCGACAATCGGCCCGGTGCAGGTGTCGGTCAACGTCTCCGGCCGCCAGTTCGTCGAAGGCGACCTGGATGCGGACATCATCAAGGCGCTGCGCGACAACGATATCGCGCCCGATCTGCTGGAGCTGGAACTGACGGAAAGTTCCTTGATGACGAACACCGCCCGCACCATCGCCACCCTGCAAAACCTGAAAGAGCTGGGCATTCAGATTTCCATCGACGACTTTGGCACCGGCTATTCGAGCCTGGCCTATCTACGCCGCTTCCCGATCGACAAGCTGAAGATCGACATCGCCTTCATTCGCGAAGTAACCAGCAATCCCGATGATGCGGCCATTGTGCTGGCGATTATCAGCATGGCCCACAGCCTGAAGCTGGAAGTGATTGCCGAGGGCGTGGAAACGGCAGCGCAACTGTCGTTCCTGCGGCGCCACCACTGCGATCAGATCCAGGGCTATTATTTCAGCCGTCCACTTTTCCCGAGTGATGCGGACACCGTCCTGAGCGACAAGAAATGCCTGCCGGCGTCGAGCAGCGCGGCGCCGGTGCGGCGCCAGACGCTGTTGCTGGTCGACGACGAGGCGTCGGTCATCGCTTCGCTGCAGCGCCTGCTGCGCCCGGATGGCTACAACATCCTCGCCGCGCAGTCGGCCGCCGAGGGTTTTGAATTATTGGCGCTGCATGAGGTGGAAGTTATTTTGTGTGACCAGCGCATGCCAACCATGAACGGAACGACCTTCCTGGACCGGGTGAAGGACCTGTACCCGAACACTTTGCGGATTGTGTTGTCGGGATATACCGACCTCGAATCCATCATGGAAGCGATCAACCGGGGGGCAATCTACCGCTTCTACACCAAACCATGGGAAAACCTTCTCTTGCGCGACAATATACGCGAAGCATTTCGGCACTACCGCCTGCTGCACGACTTGCCGCTCGAAGCCGTCAACGACGACAGAAAGCAGGGAAACGTGCTCCATTCCTGCGGCAGCTGACTACGGCAATTGGAGCGCCGTCCGCAACGCAGCCAGGGTGAACGGCTTGCAGAGAAAACTTCCGCCCAGTTGGCGCACCTCTCCTCCAACCCGGCTGTCACCGGAAGCGAACACCAGCCTCAAATCAGGTTGCTGCCGGCGCAGCCGGTGAGCGAGCGCCAATCCATCCATGCCGGGCAGGTGTATGTCCGTCAATAAAACATCGAATGTGCGAGTCTCCAGCAAGGGCATGGCCGCTTCCGCGCTGGCGATGGCGCAGACGTCGCAGCCCAACATTTCAAGGCTGTCGACAGTCACCTGCAAGGCATCCGCATCGTCTTCGATGAGCAGGACGCGCTTGGGAACAAGTGGCGTCTGTGCTGCAGGCGCCAGCGCGGCCGGATTTGCCTCGCCCAGTAGTTGGCGAACCTTGTGCGCCAACTGCTCGCGTCGATAAGGCTTGGACAGCAGATGAACACCCGGATCCAGCCGGCCGCCATGAATGATGGCGTTCTGTGTATAACCGGAGGTGAACAGGACTTGCAGGTCGGGCAGCAGCGCCTTGGCCCGCTGCACCAGTTCGGTGCTCTTGATCGTGCCCGGCATCACGACGTCGGTGAACAGCAGATCGCAGCGCACACCGGCGCGCAGCACTGCCAGCGCGGTATCCGGATTGTCGGCTTTCAACACTTGATAGCCAAAACTGCGCAGGACATCGACCACGACGCTTTGCACCGCCGGATCATCTTCCACCACCAGGATGGTCTCGCTGCCACCTTGCACTTCCTTACTGACAGGCTCCGGCACCGTAGCGTCCGACGCGTGAGACCGGGCGAAATACATGCGGACCGTGGTGCCATGCCCGACCTCGCTGTACAGGCGGAAGTGGCCACCGCTTTGCTTGATGAAACCGAAGACCATGCTTAGGCCAAGTCCGGTACCTCGCCCTTCCGCCTTGGTGGTGAAGAAGGGTTCAACGGCCCGCTCCATCACGTCCGCCGCCATGCCGCAGCCGGTATCGCTGATGCTGATGACAACGTACTGGCCGGCAGGAATGTCCGGCATCGCCGCGACATAGGCCTTGTCCAGTACGACATTGCTGGCTTCGATGGTCAGCTTGCCGCCTTCGGGCATCGCATCGCGGGCATTGATCGCCAGATTCAATAACACATTTTCCAGCTGGTGCGGATCCAAGACCGTATTCCAAAGGTCATCGGCAATCATCGTTTCGACGGCGGTCGCCTCGCCCAAGGTGCGTTGCATCAGCTCCTCGCTATCGGACAGCGTACGGCCAACATTGAGCACAATCGGCTGCAGCGGCTGGCGGCGGGCGAAGGCAAGCAACTGCGAGGAAAGCTTGGCACCACGTTTCACCGCCTGCAAGGCAGCCTCCACGTGGCGCTGGGCGAGCGGCCGCCCGGCTACGTCGATCATCAACAATTCCAGATTGCTGCCGACAACTTGCAGGATATTGTTGAAATCATGCGCCACGCCGCCCGTGAGCTTGCCGACCGCTTCCAACCGTTGTGAATGCTGCAGCGCCGCCTGCATGCTTTCCATTTCGATGCGCTGGGTAATATCGCGGGTGACCTTGGCGAAACCGATCAACTGTCCTTGATCGTCGCGGATGGCATCGATGATGACGTGTGCGCGGAACTTCGTCCCGTCCTTGCGAACGCGCCAGCCTTCTGCTTCGAAACGGCCGCATTGTGCGGCGGTGTTCAGCGCGCGCTTGGGCTCGTTGCGTACCTGGTCTTCAGGCGAATAGAAGCGCGAAAAATGCGTGCCAATCACTTCATCGGCGCCATAGCCTTTGATGCGCTCCGCCCCGGAGTTCCAGTTGGTGATGACGCCGTCTGGCGAGAGCATGAAGATCGCATAGTCGGTCACGCCTTGGACCAGCAGGCGGAAACGGTTTTCGCTTTCCTGCAAGGCTAGTCTCGCCGCCCGCTTCTCATCGATATCGCGGGTGATCTTGGCAAAGCCCACCAGTTCGCCATCGTCATCGCGCAGGGCGTCGATGACGACCGACGCCCAGAACTTGGTGCCGTCTTTCCGCACACGCCAGCCTTCGTCTTCGAAGCTGCCGTGATCGCGGGCGGTCTGCAGGGCACGCGCCGGAACGCCTGAACTCCGGTCCTGCTCGCTGTAGAAGCGCGAGAAATGCTGTCCAATAATCTCGTGATCGAGATAACCCTTGAAACGGCGGGCGCCAGCGTTCCAGGTGGCGATGGTGCCATCGACGTTGAGCATGTAGATGGCGTAGTCAGCCACCTTTTCAACCATGAACTTTGTACGGCGAAGAATCTCTAGCTCTTCCGGGGTAACGGAACTCGTCTCGGTTTTTTTCATGGTGGACAATGATCTTCACGTGGTGGCGCAAACTGAACAGTTACGCAGCGGATAACTATCATATCGCTTTTAAGTCATGAAACAGCGGCGCACGATACGATAGCTGTTGCGGACAAGGTCGAAGATTTCCTTGGCGCACTATCGCGATACGAGGCAAGGCAACGAGTCCAGCCACAGCAGGCCGATTCCCCATGCCAGCGAGCCGACAGCCATCACATTCCCCTCAAGCCGCCGCGCGGCAGCAGCCGGGCAGGAACATCGACAGCACCTGCGCGCGGAACGGCGCGCGGGCCGGGTAACGGTCGCCCGGGTACAGCCCGACGCCGCGCGGATCGTTATGGCCTGGCACATGGCGGAATGTCCCGAAAACTTTGTCCCACAGCACCAGCGCGCGGCCGAAATTGCGATCGCCTTCACCTGGCGTGTCGGCATGGTGCCAGCGGTGGACCTCGTTGGTGCTGAACACGTGGTTCAGCCAGCCGTTGCGCAACGGCAGATTGGCGTGCTGTAGCATCAGCACCGGATAGGTCAGCGCGAGGTAGGCCAGGATCACGTCCGCAGGCACGCCGAGCAGCAACAGCGGCCCGATGCCGAACAGGTAGTTGATCGCATAGTTCAGCGGGTGGATCCGGAAATTGTTCAGCGTGTACAGGCGCTCGCTGCCGTGGTGTAGCGCATGCAGCCACCACAAGCCGGGCAGCGCGTGGTGCAGGCGATGCGCCCAGTAGCTGGTGAGTTCGGCCAGCAACGTCGCCGCCAACACCTGCACGGCGAACGGCAAAGCAGCGACCCACCCCGCCGCCGCCGGGGCCAGCTCCGTCGCCAGCAGGACCGGCACCAGCCACTTCATCAGGGGGTCTATCACGCCGAACAGCACGGCGGCGCTGGTGGCGTCGGTACGCGTATCGTTCCGGGCGACATTCCAGTCGTCACGGTAAGGCAGCAGCCGTTCACACGCCATGCCGGCCAGCAGTATCAGGACGGCCGGGACGATGACGGCCAGCTCCAGGTCGCCGCCAGTTTCTCGTGCGTGCCAGAAGGTCAGGCAGCTGGCGAGCAACGACACTGGCAACAGCGCAAGGGAAATGATGAATCGCATAGTGGCCTCCCCCCGTGGTCAGGCGCAGCAGCCGGAAGCTGCAGGCACATTAGGGCGGCATGCCGCCGACGTGGCGCAGCCGGAGGCGCCTTTCGCCTTCTCGGCCACGTCGAGTGCGCAGCAGCTGGTGCTGCCCACCGGCGCAGGGCCACCGCAGCATGCGCCGGTGACGGGAGCAGCCTCGGAGAACCGGGTGTTGCACACGCCTGTTTCCGGAAGCTCCAGCCGCACTTCGTCGGCCGCCGCCAGGTCGCCGGCCAACGCCGCCACCACCGAACGCACCTGTTCATAGCCGGTCATCATCAGGAAGTTCGGCGCGCGGCCGTAGCTCTTGGCGCCGACGGCGTAGTAACCGGGCTCGGGATGCGCCAGTTCGCGATGACCATGCGGACGCACCGTGCCGCAGCTATGTTCGTTCGGATCGATCAGCGGGGCCAGCGCATCCGTGCTTTCGAGCCATGGATTATGGCGCACGCGCAGTTCGCGCGTCAGCGCCAGATCCGGTCGAGCACCTGTGCCGGCCACGATCCGGTCCAGCGCCTCGATCACGACGCGGCTGCCATCGCCTCCTGCGCCGACGACATCAACGCCGTGCAGGCCCGCCTGCAGCGCCTGAATGCGGAAGTTGGTGTGTAGCTCCAACTGGCCTGACTCCTTCAACGCCTTGAATCGCATGCCCAGTTGGCCGCGTGCCGGCAAGCCGTCGGCTTCACCGCCTCCGAACACCTTGGCCAGCTGATTGCCGCGCATCGCCCACACCAGGCGCGTGCCCGGCACCTCGACCGCCAGTTGGGCCAATGCGAGCAGCGTGCCGGCGGCGGAATGACCGGCACCAACCACCAGCACGCGTTTGCCCGCGTAGACGTCACGCTCGCCTCCGAGCACGTCCGGCATGCCATAGGCGATCCGGGCGGACGCCTCTGCCTCGCCCAATGCGGGAAGGCCGCTGGCGCCCAACGGATTCGGCTGCGACCAGGTGCCGGTGGCGTCGATCACGGCGCGGGCCAGATATTCGCGGCTACCGTCGATGCAGGCGGCGCGGATCAGGAACGGCGCGCTCTCCCGGTCGCGCGTCTTGACCTTGTCGACGCCGGCGCGGCTGATTTGCACCACCCGGTGTTCCAGCTTGATGTGCGGCGCCAGGATAGGCAACGCCGCCAGCGGCTTCAAATAGGCGTCCACCAAAGCACCGGCAGTGGGCAACTCCTCATCAGGCGGCGCGGTCCAGCCGTGCTCCAGCAGCAGCGCGCGCGCCGCCTTGTCAATGTTGAACTGCCAAGCCGAAAACAGCCGTACATGGCGATAGCTGGCCAGATTGGCGCCGACTTGATCGCCGCTTTCGAAGACGATCGGTGTGAAGCCACGTTGCAGCAGATGGGCGGCGGCGGCCAGACCGACTGGGCCGGCTCCCAGCACGGCGATGGGCAGATGGGAATGTTTGCTATGCATGCTCTTCTCCTTTATTTGTTATTCGTCGAATGACGAATAATCAGGCAAAAAAAATCAACTACAAAGCGCCGATCAATTGCTTCAGCTGCGCTATCCGTTCGGGATTGACGCAGTAGCACACGCGCTGCTCATCCGAAGAGCCCAGGATCAGTCCGGCATGCTTGAGGATGCTGACGTGCTGCGAGATGGTAGACGGCGCCAGAGGCAGCACGTCGGCCAGGCTGCCGAAGTAGCAGGCGCCGTAAGCAGCCAGGTAGCGCAGCAGCTGGACGCGGGCCGGGTGCGCGAGCGCCTTGCACAGCATGGCAATCTCGTTGGCATCCAATTCCGGTACCGCGCCCGGGAGCGCCACATCGCAACAGCTTGTCATTGCACTCTTATTCGTTAATCGACGAACGAAGAATAACGCCGATATCATCCCGCTGTCAAGAATGTTAGATCGCCGAGCGCCTGCATCCATTTCCAGTTGGCGCCAGGATGCAATCAATCGGCGTACCATTGAGGATCTTGTGAAGCTCCGGAGCAGATATGAAATTACGTTTTACCGTTCCTCTGTTGGTGTTGGCGATGACATCCAGTATGGCCGCCGAATTGCCGGCCGCATCGCGCGCGGAGATCGATGCGCTGCTGAACCGGTTGGGCAGTTCGGGTTGCCAGTTCAACCGCAATGGCAGCTGGTATAGCTCGACCGAAGCCAAGGCGCATCTGGCAAGCAAGCTGGACTACCTGATCGACAAGAAGAAGGTAGCGGGAACCGAGCAGTTCATTGCCCTGGCGGCCAGCACCAGCAGCATGTCCGGCAAAGATTACCTGGTGAAGTGCGGCACGGCGCAGGCAGTGCCTAGCAGCGCATGGCTTAAGGGCGAACTGCAAACTATCCGCGCGAAACAGGCGTCCGTGAAATAAGCTGATCACTGACTTGGAAAGTGATCACTAAACATGAAAACGCCTGAAATCACCGACAGCATTGCCATCGAAGCAGGCAGCGACAATCCCTACGCCGATCTCGCCCACCCGGATGCCGGCGAAATGCTGGTGAAGGCCGGGCTCGCGCATGAGATCACACTTGTCCTCGAGAGTCGAGGCTTGACACAGCAACGCGCAGTAGAGCTACTCGACATGCCACAACCCAAACTCTCCGATATGCTATGCGGAAAATTCCGAGACATCAGCCAGGCCAAGATGATCGAGTGCCTGAACCGACTGGGCTGCAATGTCGACATCGTGGTGAGGAAGAATGGCGAAAGCGCACCAGGACAAACGCGGGTCGTCATTGCATGACGTTCATGTATGTACCTCACGTCGAATTCCCCCTAGAAAACAAAAAACCCGCTTTTCCTATGAGGAGAGCGGGTTTTTAGACTTCTTAATACTTTTTACTGCTGAGTTCTGGTGCGCTTGCCGGAATCGAATTACCTATGAAATGTTGGTACAAATTTGCCAAAAAGTACCAACATAGGTACCAACAAAACCTATTGGTTCTTGAGTTCGATTCCGGCCAGTTGCACCACCAGCAACTTTCCTACGCTAGAGATCAATAGATTATTCAAAAACAAGTTCGCACACCTGAACAATGATCTATCTTAGATTCTTCAGGCATGAATAATCAAGAGCTTAGATACTGGCTGACAAATCGCTAAAGAATTTTGCAATCTCAACATCATTATGATTTTCAGCCAGAATCCTATCACGCATCCGAATATGATAGAAAGCAGAAGGCCGCCCAGACGCCTGGCGCACTTCCTCTCTTAACAAATCATTCTTCACCAAAATGTTTCTTAATAGAGGCCAGTCTTTATCTTTTAATACACGCTCACCATAAATATCATCTTCCGCACGTAACCAATACTGCCGAATTCGGCAAGCCCTTCCTAATAATTTATATACTGGATGCCGACTAACAGCAACAGAAGCAAGGCCTTGGCTCAAAGTTTCACTATGGTTACGGCCTCGTGCATTAAGCCATTCTTCAATCTCTTTTGGATCAGAGATTTGCTTACCATCTCCTTCGGTAATGAATTTCGGATTTGGAAACGACTCTGGAAAACGCGACGAATTATTGGCTATTAAATTTACAATACTTACGTTAGTAAATTTAAGCAACCCGAGGTCGCCGCCTCGCGAGTCAAGCTGGCTAATCATTACATCTTTAATTGATACGGCACTTGCAGTGCCACGAATTAATGCCTCATCAATTTCAAAATCTTCCAATACCGCATCTTCCGCCATCGAAAAATAAGGAAGGGATGCAAATAGAAGCGCTCCCAAGTTTCTTATCCCTCGATCAACATAGGAATGATTTTGCGCTAACCAAACAGCATTTTCAATAAACTTACTCATTCTGGACTCAGGGGAGGCACCCTCCTCTGCAATAACATCAATAAATATTGACAAATATTCAGACCCAAGAAGATTTCTGCGCAAATACTTCGGCAACTCAAGTTTTAGTACTAAATCAATAGTAGTTTGAGCTAGGAAAAAATTCATTAGCTGAGAATTTATAAATTTCCGATATCTTGCCCGTTCATCTGGAATCAAGAAGCCCACAACATTAGCTCTATTTTTAATTAATCCGATAACTTCTTGTGGATATCCTTCCTCTAAGGCAGCCTCAGCAATCCAGCTAAAAGTACTTTCATCCAATGACTCCGTCTGCGAATCTGCCATGTCGCGAGCGGCTTCCCGAACAAAAGCCATCAAGAATTTCTCCATTTTATCTGGACTTATAACTGCATCGACCGCCTTACCAAAAAGCTTCGCCTCACGTTCAACCATATGAGTGACGAGCATCGAAGTTAGGTAATTTTCGGTCTTCTCACGTAATTGTTTTGGCTTTATAACATCGCCAAGCAACCGAAGAAAGACTGGGCGCATGGCAAACGATCCTTCTTCTAGCAGCACTGAGACGGCAGGTAAAGAAAAATCGCTATCACTCCATTGACAGGTTCGCAAATAAGTTCGCGCTTGATCTGGATTAGGGGAATCGAGAGTAAGTCCAGTAACAACATCAATGTCCTTCTTTATCTCCTTGACATCATTCATTAGACGCTCACGGCCCATAAATGTGTCTCGTCCAGACAGAATAATGGTTCCATTACCACGCACAAAATTTATCAGCTCACCCAATTGAGTCCAGGCGAGCTCATAACCATTAGGGTCACCAAGCTCATCAAATCCATCAATTGCGACTATAACCAACCCATACCGAACAAGTATAGGTAATTGATCGTACGTGATATTAGATCGAATAGTTTGCAAACTAAAAGCCATTAAATCTTGAATATTCGACAGGACGCGGCCGCGACTCTTAACATGCAATATTAATGGCGCTAAAGAAGTCTTGTAATTTTCTGAACGTAACAAGGCCAGCTGTTCAATTAAATTTGTCTTTCCTATGCCTGCCGCACCATCGATCAACAAAATTTCGGTGCTATTCTGGTTTCTCGGAAGATAATTCAACAGGGCACTGGTTTCTTCCACATTGGAAATGTGCCGATTATCATGGGTTTTTCCGTTAATCGGAATCAATTTTTTAGCTGTAACAGAAATGCTTTTTAGTAAGTCATACTGCGTTTCTGACCACCGTTTCAGATTACTAAATATTTCCGAACTTAACATTGCAGCTATGGATGAGTGGCTCCGAGGGGTCGTCACCCCCCAAGTAGTCTGAACTTTCTGACTGCCGCCATCAATTATTACTTTAAGCGGACGACCATCTCGATTCATCCGCAATGTAAACTTTCCATCTTTTTCAGTTATTTTTGGAGTGTCACCGATATCACAAAATGGCCCTAATTCCTCTAATATTTTAGCGCGATCCATAATTCTTCCTATACGCAGATGTTATCTAATTTTAAAAAATTCTTTGAACGTTTCCTCAAACCTATCAGAAGAATTCTTGAGCCGCTTCGATGTATTGCTGCTTCTGCGGAGAATAATGATGGAATCAAGTCATCATCCTCGAATGCCGCAATTATCCACGTAGTTGGTTCTGCATATGCGGTTACTAAAATATCAGTCGCAAGCGCCGTGTCAACCATCTTCTCCTCAAGTCCTCGTCCTTCTATTTTGTCTCGCAATGTATTAGGGAGATGAATACCCTGTTTGTCATGTAACCGACTTGGCAAAGCAGACAAAAGACAGCTCCCGTAACCTACCTCGGCATCAAAAACTATATTTCTTTTTGTGGAGAGAGTAGAAAAATCCGTTTTTGCGACTACTGATCGAATAGCCTTACTATTCACCGTTTCTTCATATCCCTTATGCCACCCATGGTAAAATCTCAAATTAACTTTGAAGGGCATCTCAGAATTTATTTCGTCTAGGGTCCTTATTATTTTTCTTGTTATATTTTTAAATGCAATTTCTGCGGCACCGATAGGATTTTTCTTTATTGACAAACCTGATTGAAGTAACTGTGAGTTCCAGTCAATAAACGCTGTAGTTTTAATATATGGCATTATAATGTAAAATAATTTTTATTAAAAATGGCATTGGATTAACGTATCAAAACATCGCTATCGGCCTAAAATATTCTGGAGAGTAACGATTCCAAGGAAGAATACACTATTGACTTTGCACACAGTCCCCAATCATCTACCTGCGTCTACGTCCAAAATACGCCGCTGCAACAGCTACATCCTATCCGAACCTCGCAGATTTCTTGCAAAATTCAGAAAAAATATGTACCAGCGAAATACCAAGAGAATTGCAAACTCACCGACGTTGGCAACATGGACATTCGATGGAGGGAGAAATTGCAATTCCACTCCCCCGCCACACTCGTGCTGATGGTATTCAAGAGCTCGTACAAGTTCCGTTACTGCCCAAATTTCTTCACCGCTGAGGCCCACGCCACTCTCCATGCGACCTATCGCGGTAGACCGCCAAAACTCTAGCTTGCTCATGTTGAAAGCGATCTAAGTAGGTCGGTGCAGCCGGCGCCAGCTTACCTTGGTCTTCCGTTAACAGCACATAAGGGTGTCGTCCCCCCATCCGTTGTACTTGCTGATTAGTGAATCCCGCCAGTCGCCCATCAGCGCGGCTGATGGCATTCGCCCCGTGACGACCAAGCCCTTGAACCAGCACCTCTGCAGCCCGTCCACGTAAAGACTCAGCCAACGCATCCTGTGACAGCTTCACCCACGCCTGGTATTGCTCACGCGCCGTCTCCACGACCGTCGCCGGGGCAAAGCCTCGTTCGCGCAACGTCTGCACATCCCTCTTTTTCAAACCACCCAGCAGCACCAACCCGTGTTCTCCATCGGGCCGTATCCAGACATCGTAGCCTCGCGCATTCATGCGCTTGAGCCATGCCATGCTGTTAAGCACTTCCGCCTTGCGCCATCGCCGTTCCTCCTGCTTGCCCTGCTTCGCGTCCACCAGCGTCACCACGAAGCGATCCACGCCCATCGCCGTCATTTGCCTTTGCGCGGCTTCAGTGCTGCGATCTCTGGTCGCAGTAGCTCCGCTACCGCCTTTGCATCCAGCGTGTTCTGGACGGTCGGCGCTGGCGCCAGCCAAAGCCAGAATACGCTCACGAGCAGCCCCGTCACTATCCCCGTCAGCAGAGCCAGCAGGTAATGGCTCACCTCCATCCGCTGCCCCGCCTGGTCCAGTCGTTCGGCTGCTTTCTCGGCCGCTACCGTCGCGTTGCGCCAGGAAGTGATCGCCGTCTCCACTTGCGCCCGGAATTGTTCTCTCTGTTCCTTGCTGTGCTGCCCGATCTGCTCCAGGCTTGCCCTCGTCTCGTCCGTCAACGCAGCCATCGCCTGTGCCAGCGGCTCCAACAGCGTCGCAAGTTCTTCCGCGCTGGTCAGCTTCGCCTGGCGCAGGCTCTCGATCTGCTGGTTCAGCGCTTCCACCCGCGCCGCGTTCGAGGCAGCGGCCAACTGCCGCACCGTCTCGCTCTTTGTCATAGCTCACCCCACGTTTCGCCAGCCCCATCGGGCTGTAACCCTTCCCCAGGTCACTACCTTTCATCATCACACCATCCAGCCGGTACGACAGGCCCGACATCTTGCGCCCCTCCAGCTGCGTAACCGGCACCAGCTCGACACCAACCGCCGCCAGGCGCTCCGCGTACTCACTGAAGCTGTCACAGTGGGCAGCCGCGCCATCGCACAACTGCTGCAAGCGCTGGCGCGTTGATGGCACGCCGGTGCGCAAGCCTTCCTCGATCTCACCTTTGGTAAGCGCGTGGCGCTGCACCTCGATTGACGGCGTCACGCGCTGCAAATCGAATTCGCGCTCGATGGCGCGCATCAGCGTCTCCTGGCGTCGATAGTCATGGCTGTCGGAGGTAACGCCGCCATCAAAGCGAATGCGGTTCACCAGCAAGTGAATATGCTCATGCTCCGTGTCCGTGTGCCGCGTCACCAGGTACTGGTTGTTCTCCAGTCCCATGCCGTGCAAATAGCGCTGCGCGACCTGCTGCCACTGTTCGTCGCTCAGATGCTCGCCTGGTGCCGCCGACAGCGACACATGCAGTACCGCCTTGCCCAGCTTGGGCCGCAGCTTACGCACTTCGCCGAACTCCTTCGCCAGTTCACGCGGTGTCGTGCCGCTCATGTTGGTGTCGATGACGCGGCCCTGCTCTTTGTTCAAGTCGTAATCGAGGGCGCCACGAAAGCCCCTTCCTTTGACTGCCTTAGCGATCATCGTCGGCCACCTCCACACCGAGCAAGGCTTGGCGCAAGCGCTGCGTCTCCATCAGCAAGCGCGCCAGCAAAGCATCGGCCACGGTCACCTTGCGCCCTTCGTTGGCCAGGCGCGTGAGCTGGTTCAGGTTCGATGCCAGGCGCGCCAGTTCGACGTACTGCTCTCGATTGATCGCGGCGACAGGCGGCGATGGCAATCGCCTTGATAGCGCGGCGGCCCGCAGCCATTGGGCCGGTTTCATGTGCATGGCGGCGGCGCGTTCGCACAACGTGGCGTATTCGCTGGAGGAGACGCGCACGCCGATGACGGCCGTGCGCACGGCGGCTGGGTCGCCTTTGCGGCGGCCGCCCTTGGACTTGCGAGGAGTGAGATCGGTATTCATCACGCGACCGGCCAGGCTTTGGTGAGCGAAGCGAATGCAGTCAGGCGAGCGCAGCGAGAGCAGCCCCGCAGGGCAAGCCACGTTTGAGTGAAACGAAAACATGGCTTGCTCCTAGCCCGACGGCGCATCCTCTACCACTGTAAACGGACTGTGCCGTTACACGCTGAGCCGAATCAAACGTCGGAGGTATCGCACCGTTCGCAGCACCCAAGGCGCCACCACAGCAGAGCACGCAATGCCGCAAAGTTTCCGATACGACAGCCGCACCATGGCAGATTGCGCGACGTCCACTTTGCGGCACGTCAAATGCGCTGTGGAATCTCGACGGCCGCTGCGCTCGCTCAACGTTTTCACTACGCCACCTACCAGAATAGCAACAGGTAGCCGCAACGGCGCGGCGCCTTTCCCCAGCAAGGCCTCGCACCATGCACACCTCAACTTCGACCAGGCACTAGCCTTTCTCCAAATGCACAAAAAAGTGCTACGCAACCGGGCCAAGCCAAGCCAACTTTCTCTGAATTGAATACCGACCAGTGGAGGTCCACATGAACAACAACGATAACCAACCCACAGCGTGCAGATTGATGCGGTTACGCGAAGTCCTTCACATCTGCGGGCTGTCCCGAACATCGCTGTATCGCGTGATGAAAGCGCATGAATTCCCCGCTCCGGTCAAGCTGTCCGCTCGATCAATTGGGTGGCGCCAGGACGAGGTGCTTGAATGGGTGGAGAATCGGTCGAAGTCGCGCACCTGGTAACATCAGCCCCCCCCTACGGGACAGCAGCACAGCTACGCATCATCGTCATCACAGGTGTGCTAGCTCAAGTTAGCTCTGACAGGACGTGTAAAAAGTGCGGTTGAATCCGCACCCCGTAGCGGACATCGGATGCACTAGCGCGCGGCCGTTAGATAGCTGATTCGCTCTAGCCAAGTTTTCCGTTCAGCCTCCGTTACCGGAAGCCCCCAGCCATGAGGACCCGGCGCGTGCAATGAACATGCCGTTGAAACCACTAGAGCAGCATCAAGACCGGCGCGCTCTGCGGTTTCGCACAAATTTTTCATAACCTCGTTCGGTGTCCAGGCAGCATACATTTCAGACGCAGTTATCTCGTGGGCGTAGCATAGAAGATCTTCGAGTCCTTGAACCGATGCGAGTGACGATGGCAGCGTTTCACCCAACCCTGTTACCACCAATGCCTTGGAACGTGCGTCCCACTCCACTATCGAATCTGCTGTAACTACGTCTTCTAAATACTGACAGAACGCTTCGACATCAGGGTCCGAAATGCCGCGCATAACGCAAAAATGCCGAACGCATTGAGCGGCCGACCACGATGCTGCGCGAGTAGACAATTCCGATGATTTCAGCATATGACCAAGCAAGAAGTTGAGGTTCCGAGTGAAGCATCCATCGGTTGAACGAAATAGAAATTACAGGTGTACCTTCTGGCCGATAGCGGCCTCCCGGCAACTCTAACTCAACTGACATTTATTGTCAGGTCCAATCTGAGTCACCACACCATAGGCAGTTACGGAAATTCACTCATGCTGCGGTCTCGAAAGAATGACTTCGCCATCGACGCGCAGCTTATCCAGATAATCGGCCCAGCGCTGCATCATCGCGTGGCGCGCCGGCAGGTGTGCGGTGCGGTTGTATGCGCGCCCGTTCGGATCGATCACTCTATGCGCCAGTTGATGCTCAATCAGATCGACGCGTTCACCCAAGACTTCATCGAGGATGGTCCTCGCCGTCGCACGGAACCCGTGCGCGGTCATGACTTCTTTCGCGTAGCCCATACCGCGCAACGCGGCGTTGATGGTGTTCTCGCTCATACAAGCGTCGCCTGTACGAAAACTTGGGAACACAAATTTTCCATGGCCTGTCACACGATGCAGTTGACGCAGGATCTCCACTGCCTGCCGCGCCAGAGGCACCATGTGCTCCACCTTCATCTTCATTTTCGCTGCGGGGATGCGCCACTCCGCCGCATCCAGATCGAATTCGCGCCATTCTGCGGTCCGCAATTCGCCCGGACGTACAAACAGCAGCGGCGAAAGCTTAAGCGCCGCCACGGCCACAAAATGGCCGTTGTAGCCGTATATGGAACGCATAAGGGCCCCGAGCTTCTTCGGCTCCGTGATCGCGGCAAAATTAGTTCGGGGCACAGAGATCAGCGCTCCCCTCAGGTCCGCCGTCACATCACGCTCCACCACGCCGATCGCCACACCGTATCGCATGATCTGGCCACAGACCTGCTTGATGCGATGGGCAGAATCAATTGCGCCTCGCGCCTCGACCTTCTGCACCACCGTAAGGATGTCACGCGGTTTGATCAACGTCACCGACAGCTTGCCAAGGTAGGGAAACAAGTCATGCCTCAACCAGGCCTCCACCTTCTCCTGGGTGCTGGCCGAGCGGCTATGCGACATCATCGCCAGCCATGCCAATGCCAGTCCTTCAAAGGTGTTGGCTGCCTCCTGAACCTTGTTTGCTTTGGTCTCGCGTTTAAGCTGGCTCGGATCGATGCCAGCCGCCAGGGCCTCACGGGCCTCGGTGCGAAGCTTGCGGGCCTGAGCCAGCGAAACTTCAGGATAAACACCAAGCGCCAGCGTCTTTTGCTTACCGAGCCATCTGTAGCTCATACGCCAGTACTTGTGCGTCTTTTTGACCAGCAAGAACATGCCCTGCCCGTCGGAATGCTTGTCTCCAGCTGCCGCCCCACTATGCTTGACGTGCCGGATAAAGGTGTCTGTCAGTGCCATGGTTGACTCCGGTGTTGGTACTTTTTTACCTGCTGAGGTAAGTACCAACAAAAATACCAACCAGATGTTGGTATTTCATGCTAATTCATTAAACGTCCGGGGACAACAAAAAACCCGCTTCTCCTATGGGAAAAGCGGGTTTCGGTACTTCTTGGTATTTCTTACTGCTGAGTTCTGGTGCCGCTTGCCGGAATCGAACTGGCGACCTTTTCATTACGAATGAACTGCTCTACCAACTGAGCTAAAGCGGCGAAGTCGCACATTCTAACAAATATTTCTTGCTACACGCTAGTCCCAACACGATAAATTTTAGCCATGCTGCAAAAATGTCATTGCTTTGTGCGATTTTGAAGCTTCTCAGCCTGCGTGGTAGCCCGTCACCACCGCCACTTCATCCCGCGAACCCAGGAACACCGGCACGCGCTGGTGCAGCTTGTGCGGCTGGATCTCCATGATGCGGTTCTGGCCGTCGGTGGCCGCGCCGCCCGCCTGCTCGACGATGAAGGCCATCGGATTCGCCTCATACATCAAACGCAGCTTGCCTGGCATCGACGTGTCGCGCGTGTCGGCCGGGTACATGAAGATGCCGCCGCGGTTCAGGATGCGATGCACGTCGGCCACCATCGAGGCGATCCAGCGCATGTTGAAGTTGGTGCCGCGCGGGCCGGTGTCGCCGGCCAGCAGTTCGTTCACGTAGCGCTGCACCGGCGCATGCCAGTGGCGCTGGTTCGACATATTGATCGCGAATTCCTTGGTCTTGGCCGGGATCTGCATATCGCGCTGCGTGAGCACCCACGAACCCATCTCGCGGTCCAGCGTGAAGCAGTTGACGCCATTGCCGGTGGTGAGCACCAGCATGGTCTGCGGGCCGTACACGGCGTAGCCTGCGGCCACTTGCTTGGTGCCGGCTTGCATGAAGTCCGCTTCGGTCGGCTGGCCCATGCCATCCGGCGCCTTCAGCACCGAGAAGATGGTGCCGATCGAGACGTTGACGTCGATGTTCGACGAGCCGTCCAATGGGTCGAACAGCAGCATGTATTCGCCTTTTGGATAGCGGTTCGGGATCGGGTGGATCGACTCCATCTCTTCCGACGCCATCGCCGCCAGGTGGCCGCCCCATTCGTTCGCTTCCAGCAGGATTTCGTTGGAGATGATGTCCAGCTTCTTCTGCACTTCGCCCTGGATGTTTTCGGTGTCGGCGGTGCCGAGCACTTCACCCAGCGCGCCTTTGCCTACCGAGTGGCTGATGGTTTTGCAGGCGCGTGCTACCACTTCGATCAGCAGGCGCAGTTCGGCCGGGATCGTATTGTTCTGGCGCTGTTCTTCCACCAGATATTGTGTGAGGCTGATGCGTTTCATGGTTTCCCTTGAGGTGAAGATAAACTGTTTAGATTGTTTTTATTGGCTGCGGATAGTCAGCATGGATCCCCGCTTTCGCGGGGATGACGTTGGTTAGCGGGGATGACGTTGGTTAGCGGGGATGACGTTGGTTAGTTTGCGAGTGCCTTCGTTACCACTTCCAGCACGTCGTTCGACAGCTTGGCGCGGCCGGCGACTTTCTCCAGCGCGCGCTTCATCTTTGCCTGCAACGCCGGTGCGTAACGGCGCCAGCGGTCCATGCCGCGCGCCAGGCGTGCCGCTACCTGCGGGTTGATCGCGTCCAGCTTGATCACGAACTCGGCCCAGAATTCATACGCGCTGCCGTCCGCCGCGTGGAACTGCGACGGATTGGCGCTGATGAAACTGAAGATCAGGCTGCGCGCGCGGTTCGGATTCTTCAGCGTGAAGGCCGGATGCTGCATCAGCTTGCGCACGGCGGCGACGTTGGTGGTCGGCGCGGCCGCTTGCATGGCGAACCATTTGTCGATCACCAGCGCCTCGTTTTCGAAGTCCTGGTAGAACGCCTTCAGGTACGGGCCCGCTTCGGCGCCGCTGTGGATCATCGAGACCAGCGCGGCCGAACGGTCGGTCATGTTGCCGGCCTTTTCGAACTGCTGCTGCGCGAGCTTCAGTTCCGCCATGTCCGGCGCCACCATCAGGTAGGACAGGCACAGGTTCTTCAGCGCGCGCTTGCCGGCCGACAGCGCGTCCGGGCTGTAGGCGCCGGGCGTCTGGTTGGCGTGGTATTGCGCAAGCAGCTCGGCCTTCAGGGCCGCGCCGATGGTGCGGCGCATGAACTGGCGCGCCACGTGGATCGCCTGCGGATCAACCACGTCCATCTGCTCGGCGACGATGATTTCCGACGGCAGTATCAACGCCAGTTCGCGGAAGGCCGGGTCGAGCGACTCGTCGGTCAGCACGGCGCGCTGGGCGTTGATGAAGGTGGCGTCCAGTTTCAGGCCGGCGTCGCTGCCGCCTGCCAGCGCCACTTGCGCGGTCAGCTTCAGCAGGCGTTCCATCGCCAGCCGCTGGCCCGCTTCCCAGCGGTTGACCGGGTCGCTGTCATGGCTGAACAGGTGCAGCAGTTCGTCGTCGGTGTAGTCGTATTCGAGTATCACCGGCGCCGAGAAGTCGCGCAGGATCGATGGCGTCGGCCGTTCGTCGACGTGGCGGAAGCGGAAGATCTGCTCCTGCTCGGTCAGCTCCAGCACGACCGTGGTGGCGCCCTTGGCGTGCTTGCCGCCTTCCAGCGTCAGCGGCAGGTCCTTGCCGCTGGCGCTCAGCAGGCCGACCGCCACCGGAATGTGGAACGGCAGCTTGTCGGCCTGGCCGGCGGAGGCCGACGAGGACGGGGCCGCACGCTGGCTGAGGATGATGTCGAAGTTGCGCTTGACGGCGTCGTAGCGTGTGCGCGCGGTGACGATGGGCGTGCCGGCCTGCGAGTACCAGCGTTCGAACTGGCGCAGGTCGCGGCCGTTGGCGTCGGCCATGGCGGCGCGGAAGTCGTCGCATTCGACGGCCTGGCCGTCGTGGCGCTTGAAGTACAGGTCCATGCCCTTGCGGAAGCCGTCGCGGCCCACCAGGGTCTGGTACATGCGCACCACTTCGGCGCCTTTTTCATACACGGTGACGGTGTAGAAGTTGTTGATCTCGACAAAGGAGTCAGGCCGCACCGGGTGCGACATCGGGCCGGCGTCCTCCGGGAACTGGGCCTGGCGCAAGGTGCGCACCTGGTCGATGCGGGTGACGGCGCGACCGCTGTCGGTGCCGATCATGTCGGCGGAAAACTCCTGGTCGCGGAACACGGTCAGGCCTTCCTTCAGCGACAGCTGGAACCAGTCGCGGCAGGTCACGCGGTTGCCGGTCCAGTTGTGGAAGTATTCGTGGCCGACCACCGCCTCGATGCCGGCGTAGTCGACGTCGGTCGCCACGCGCGGGTTGGCCAGCACGAACTTGGTGTTGAAGATGTTCAGGCCCTTGTTCTCCATCGCGCCCATGTTGAAGTCGCCCACGGCGACGATCATGAAGCGGTCCAGGTCCAGCTCCAGGCCGAAGCGTTCCTCGTCCCAGCGGATCGAGTTCTTCAGCGACTGCATGGCGTAGTCGGTCTTGTCGAGGTTGCCCTCTTCCACCCACACTTGCAGCAGCACTTCGCGGCCGGACTGCAGCGTGTATTTTTCTTCCTGGCACACCAGGCGCGCCGCCACCAGCGCGAACAGGTAGGACGGTTTCTTGAACGGGTCTTCCCACTTGGCGTAGTGGCGGCCGTCGCCGAGGTCGCCCTCCTCGATCAGGTTGCCGTTCGACAGCAGCACCGGATAGGCGGCCTTGTCGGCGCGCAGCATCACGGTGTACTTGGCCATCACGTCCGGACGGTCCGGGAAGTAGGTGATGCGGCGGAAGCCTTCGGCCTCGCACTGCGTGAAGAAATTGCCGTTCGAGACGTACAGGCCGGACAGGCTGGTGTTCTGCACCGGCGCGCACAGCGTTTCGATTTCCAGCACCACCTTGGCCGGGGCCTTGCGGATGATCAGCGTGCTGCCGTCCTGTTGATATTCCGTCGGCGCCAGCGGCTTGCCGTTCAGGCGCAGCGCCACCAGTTCGATCTCCTCGCCGTGCAGCACGATGTCGTGGCTCGCGCGGCCCCGGCTGGCCGGGTTCTGCCGCATGGTGATGCGGTTGGCGACCACGGTGCGGTCGGGATCGAGGTCGAAACCGAGTTCTACGGTATCGACCAGGTAGCTTGGCGCGGTGTAATCTTTGCGGAATATCGTCTTAGGACTGCTGTCTGTGCGCATTGGAGGACTCTGGTGACGTGAGCAAAAGCCTATTTTACCAATACCAGCAGCAGGAGGACGGGCGAATTGCCGGCAAAGGAGGCCGATTAGCGCATATAAGTTGCTGGTTTCCACCTTGCCGTAACATTCTGTAATAATCGTGCAGGGTGCGGGCGACCGTCGTAGACTTAGTACTGAAAAATACCGTCTGAACTGAGAGGGCCACTATCATGAAATACCTTGCCATGCTGGCGACCGCCGCCGTAGTACTGCTGAGCGGCTGCGCCACCACCATCCGTAGCGATGTCACGGCCTTCAACGCCTGGCCGGCCGACATCCAGGACAAATCCTATGCGTTCGAGGCCCCGCAGGGCGCGGACGACACCTTGGAGTACCGCAGCTATCAAGTGCTGGTGGGTAACGAACTGGGCAAGCTGGGCTTCCGCCAGGTCGCCGACAGCCAGCAGCCGAAGTTGCTCATCGGAATGAAATTCAGCACCATCGACCATCCGGTGCGGGTGCTGGAGGCGGACGATCCGTTCATGGGACCGTATTGGGGTCCGGGCTTTGGCCGTTACGGCTGGGGTTATTCGCGCTGGGGCTATCGTCCGTTCTTCTACGACCCTTACCGCTTCGGACCGATGTATGTGGAAGAGCGCGTCAAGCATGAATACCAGCGCCAGCTGCGCGTGACCATCAACAGCATCGACGGCCGCAAGCTGTACGACGTCACCGTGCAGAACACCAGCCGGGTGCAGGCCACGCCGCACGTGATGCCGGCGCTGGTGCAAAGCGCCTTCACCGGCTTCCCCGGCGTAAGCGGCGTGCCGCGCAGGGTCGACCTGACGATCGAACCGAAAACGGAAACGGTCCAGGCGACGCCGCCTAAAGCAGGCTAAAAAGAAATCCCCAAAAAAAATGCGCCGGCAAAAGCCGGCGCATTTTCATTTGTGCTCGCCAATTACTTGGTGGCGATGTGCACGGCTTCCTTCAGGTCGCCAACTTTCTCTTGCAGCTTGCCTTCAGCCTGCTTCTGCAGGCCTTTGGCTTCCTGTTCAGGGCTGTCGATCAGATCGCCAACTTCTTCCTGGATTTTGCCGCCGATGTCTTTCAGTTTGCCTTCAACTTGGTCTTTGTTCATGATGTTGCTCCTTGAGGGGCCCAAGCTGGAATAGCTGGGGCATGGAGAACAGCATAGCGGCGCGGCGCGGTTAACTCAGTACGCTTCCGTACACAAAGCCATCACGGCAGCAGGATGGACGAACCGCTGGTCTTGCGCGCTTCCAGTTCGATATGGGCCTGGGCCACGTCGGCCAGGGCGTAGCGCTGGCGGATGTCGATCTTGACTTCGCCGCTGGCGACCACGCCGAACAGCGATTTGGCCGCCGCCTCCAGGTCCTCGCGGCTGGCCGTGTAGGACATCAGCGAAGGCCGCGTGATGAACAGCGAACCGCGGTTGGCCAGCTCGCTCAGGCTGAACGGCGGCACCGGTCCCGAGGCGCTGCCGAAACTGACCATCGTGCCCAGCGGTTGCAGGCAGTCCAGCGAGCCGATGAAGGTATCCTTGCCGATCGAGTCGTACACCGCCGACACGCCCTTGCCGCCGGTGATCTCCTTGACCCGCTCGGTGAAGTTTTCCGTGTTGTAGTTGATGACGTGGTGGGCGCCGTTCTCGGTGGCCAGCGCCGCCTTCTCTTCCGAGCCCACGGTGCCGATCAGCGTCACGCCCATCACCTTGGCCCACTGGCAGGCGATCAGCCCGACGCCACCCGCCGCCGCGTGGAACAAGATGGTATCGCCGGCCTTCAACGGCACCGTGCGGTGGAACAGGTATTGCACCGTCAGGCCTTGCAGCATCATCGCGGCCGCCGTATCGAAGCCGATCTTATCCGGCAGCACCAGCAGTTGCGAGGCCGGCATATTGCGCGCCTCGGCATAGGCGCCGATCGGCCGTCCGGCGTAGGCCACGCGGTCGCCCACCTGCACCTCGGTCACGCCCTCGCCCACCGCCTCGACCACGCCGGCGCCCTCCATGCCCAGGCCGCCCGGCAGCGGCTGTGTGTACTGGCCGCTGCGGAAATACACATCGATATAGTTCAGGCCGATCGCCTCGTGGCGCACCTGTGCCTCGCCGGGACCGGGCGGGCCCAGCTCGACGTCCACCAGTTCCATTACTTCCGGGCCGCCGGTGCGGTTGATGCGGATTGCCTTGGTCATGTCGAGCTCCGTTGTGGGGAATGCGGAAAGTGTAGCGCCTGTCAGGTCGACGCGGCGCGCAGCTGCAACTGCGACAGCACCAGGTGCGCCGACGAGATGTTGGTGGCGCACGGCGTGTTGTGCACGTCGCAGGCGCGCACCAGCGCGTTGATGTCCGGTTCGTGCGGCTGCGGCGTCATCGGATCGCGCAGGAAGATCACGCAGTCGATCTCGCCCTCGACCAGCATCGAGCCGATCTGCAAGTCGCCGCCGAACGGGCCCGAATGCTTGCGGTCCACCGTCAGCCCCAGCTCGTTGATCAGGCGGCCGCCGGTGGTGCCGGTGGCGGTCAGCGTGCAAGTGGCGAGGAAGTCCTTGTATTCGCCGGCCAGCGCGATCATGTCGTCTTTTTTCTTGTCGTGGGCAATCAGGGCAATGCGGGTTTTCATGTCATGGTCCTATTTTTTTGACAGCAGATAAATCCCGGCCAGCACCAGCGTGGTGCCTCCCAACTGCCAGGACGTGACAGGCTCGCCCAGCAACAGCGCGCCCAGGAACAGCGTTGAAACGGGGCCGATCATACCAGCCTGCGAGGCGGTGCCGGCGCCGATGCGCTGGACCGCCGTCATGGTCATAAACACCGGCATCACCGTGCACACGATGCCGTTGACCAGCGACAGCCCATACACCGGCAGCGGCTGGATCAGCCCGGACGCCGGCCGCAGCAGGAAGAACTGGCCGATGCAGGCCGCGCTGGAGACGCACATCGCATACGACACCAGCCGCAGCGCGCCCAGCCGCCGCACCATCTCGCCCGACAGCAGCAGGTAGACCGAATACGCGGCGGCCGAGCCGGTGACCAGCGTGGCGCCGAGGATGACGTTCTTGCTGCCGCTGTTGAGGTCATGCAGGAAGACGAAGACGATGCCGCAGTAGGAGGTCAGCAGCGCCAGCCACTGCCTGCGGCTGATGTGCTGCTTGAGCACAGTGGAGGAGATCAGCAGCACGAAGGTCGGCGTCAGGAACAGGATCAGCCGTTCGAGGCCGACCGAGATGTATTGCAGGCCGAGGAAGTCGAGGAAACTGGAGAGGTAGTAGCCGACCAGGCCGAGGCCGACAATGCGCCAGCGGTCGGCGTTGGACAGCGGCGCTTCGGTGCGCATCTTCCACAGCGCGACGGCGGCGAACACCGGCAGCGAGAAGATCATGCGGAAGGCGATCAGCGTGACGGCGTCGATCTGATAACGGTACAGCAGCTTGGCCACCACCGCCTTGGTCGAGAAAAGAACCGCCCCGCCGATGGCGATACCCAGGCCACCCAGATAGGCGGCACGCGCCGGCGCGCTGTCCGTGATGCTTTTGTCCATACCGGAATTGTACGGGCAAACGGACGAAGCTGCTGACGAGCCCCTCCCCGTCATTCCCGCGTAGGCGGGAATCCATGCACAGCGTCCGATCGCGCGCCGTATGGGCTCCCGCTTTCGCGGGAGCGACGAAGCAGCTTAGCTGATGGCGACGGCGGCCGAACCGGCCGCCACGGTGGCGGTGGTCGTGCGGGCCACCACGCTGGTCGGCGCGTTGCCGCCTACCAGCTTGTTGACCTGCTTGAACTGCGCCACCAGCTTGCCCGGCGTGAGCGTGACCAGCGTGTAGCCCTGCGCATCGGTGTTCAGATGCTTGATCCACGGGTTGTTGCCCAGGCCGGACAACTGCTGCGCCAGCGCCAGCAGCGAGACGCTGAAGTCGCTGCTCGCCTGCAGGCCCGCCAGCACCGCACTGGTGGTCGGGTCCAGCTGCGCCTCCGGCAAGCCCTTCGCCCCCAACGCGCCGCGTACCTGCACGCGGATCTGCTCCAGCAGGCTGGCCACGGTCGGCGTGGCCTTGCCCATGGTGTAGTCCAGCATGTTGATCGCGATGCTCAGGGTGCCCAGGCCGGTGACCGGAATCGCCAGCGGGTACGACACCAGCGCGGCGATGTCGCCCAGCGCCGTCGCCGCGTCGCGCAGGTAGCTGAAGAACGAGTCCGAGCTGATACCGGCCGACACCAGGTCCACCATCACCGGCGTGCCGCCGCCGGTGGCGTCGAAGTCGTCGTTGACGGTGCCGGCGAAGAAGGCGTGGATGTCGCCGGTGATCGCCACCACGTTGCTGATGCTGTTGGTCTTCAGGTGCGCCATCAGCGCCTTGCGCTCGCTGTTATAGCCGTCCCACTGGTCGCAGTTGAGCAGGAAGCGCGCGAAGAACGGCGCCAGCGCCGCCTTCTTGCCCGACGCCGCCACGAACGGCGAGTCGATCTTCTTGGCCTGGATGTCCGGCTTGATGTAGCCGAAGGCGATGGTCTGCGCGCCGACCGCGATCTGCTGCGCCGGGGTCGCCGGCAGCACGCCGCGATTGCTGTCGATGACCGCGTTCATGGTGGCGACCGTAATCGCCACCTGCGCCGCGCTCAGGCCCGCCGCAGCAGCGGCCGCGCCCTGCGCCGCCGTCGTGCCGCCGGTGGCGAAGCTGACGAAGGCCGCCGTGCCGCCAGCCTGCGCCAAAGCAGGCGACGCACCGGCGGTGGCCGCGGCGACGATGGCCGCCGCCAGCGGGATCTTGCCGCCGACCGCAGGCACCGCCGCCGTGCTGCCGATCGATGCCGCGATGGTCGGCACCGCGTTCAGCGCCAGCAAGGTGGCGATGGCGTCCACGCCGTTCAGGCCCATGCGCAGCAACGATACTTCATTGCCCCACAGTTTCCAGGTCGAGGTGGCGGCCTTCATCTTGTCCATCCACCACTGGCGCTGGGTCGAGCCCAGGATCGACACGGTGTCCAGCGGCGAGGCCAGGCCGATGGAGGTGGCGCCGGCCATCTTCTGCGCTTCCACGGTGTTGTACACGTCCTGCGGCGCCAGGTAGCGCGAGCCGATGCGGCCCAGCGGCAGGCCGGTGGCCGGATTGACCGCCGATTCCGGAATCACGTGGTCGTTGCGGTACAGGCGCTCGTCGGTCATCACCAGCTGCATCAGCTTGCCGAACTGGAAGTCGCGGTAGATCTTGATGTTCTGGAAGCTGGTGGTGGCGGTGTCGAGGTTGACGTCGGCCGGCATGTATTCGAACCAGGCCTGGTTGGCGTTGCGGCGGCGGCCGGTCTGGTGCAGGTCCGAGCCGTCGGTGGTGCTGAAGGTGCCGTCGTAGGTCTGCGCATCCTGCCAGGCGTCGTCCGAGAACTCGTGGTCGTCCCAGATGGCGATGAAGGCGAAGCGCTCGTGCAGCGCCTGCAGGCGCGCATCGGTGCGGTACTTCTTGTACAGGTAGCGGTAGTCGGCCAGCGTGGTGGCGTACTTGGCGCCCGAGGTGCCGCTCTTGAAGGCGCCGTCCGGCAGCTTCAGCGCGTCGTGGCGCGATTCCACCGCGCCCAGCTGGAAGTCCTCGCCCACGGTCTCGTAGATGTAGTCGCCCAGGTGGACGATGAAGTCCAGGTTTTCGCCAACGATGCTGCTCATCGCGCCCCAGTGGTTGACGCTCCAGTCCTGGCAAGTCATGTAGGCGAACTGCAGTTGCGAGACGTCGGCGTCGGCGGCCGGCGCGGTCTTGCAGCGGCCGACGTTGGAGCGCGTGTCGCCGGCGACGAACTGGTAGTAGTACACGGTGTTGGGATTCAGGCCGGTCACCTTGTGGCGCACGGTATTGTCGTATTGCGACTGCAACGGCAGCTTGATGTCGACCACGGTGGCGCCGCTGAGCGCCGTGCTGCTGCCCAGGGCGGCGTTGTTGTCGGCGGCGGTCATCACCAGGCGGATCGCGCTGTCCGAGGCGCTCGGCGCGGGCGCCACGCCGTCGGCCGAGGCCGGCACGCTGCGGGTCCACAGCATGATGCTGTCGCTGCGCGGATCGCCGGAGGCTACGCTCTGCGGGAACTTCCAGGCGCCGCTGGCCAACGGCAGATCGGTGGCGCCATCGGCGGCTGCGGAGCTGCTACCGCCACAGGCAACCAGGCCGGCGCCGGAGGCGACCGAAACCGTAATAAAGCTGCCGTACTTCAAAAACTGCCTTCTATCCATGTCTGCTCCGCTTTTTTTATAATGTGAAAAAATAAATAGTAGCAGCAAGATATGACCGTTTCTCTACAAAAATTGGAGGACCGCCTCTAGCAGCAACATTCTTCTACTGCCTTAACAAAATTTGACTTTCTTACACCTGTACAGCACCGATAATTACTGGCAAGCTCTACTAATGAAACAATTGATACCCCCGCCGCTGCTTGCCCAGGCAAAAAAAATCCTGATCGTCACCCACATGGCGATCGGCGACTTCACTTACATGCAAATGTGCTTCCGCGCCTTGAAGCGCGCCCATCCGCACTTGGAGATCCATCTGTGGGTGGACGAGCGCCGGCGCTCCGCCAATCCCGAGGACTGGCCGCACCTGAAGAACTACTCGCTGTACGACTGGCTGGCCGCCAGCCCCTACATCGACAAGACTTACGACCAGAACTACAGCCCCGCCCTGCATGCGCAATCGATCGCCGAGGCGCGGCGCGAGGACTATCCTATCGTGGCCTCGCTGACCCACATGGCTTGCCACCGCTATGCCAGGCTGACGCGCGAAATCAGCCCGCGCGGCTTCATCATCGGCCTGACCAAGCAGAAATACCGCTTCTTCGAGCTGTCCAAAAAGCTCAGCATCCTGAAATTCAACGCCACCATTCCGCTGTACGAATCGCAGGAGCGCGACGTGCCGCACGTGAGCGACATCTACGCCCAATGGTTCTCGAAGGCCTTCGGCCTCGACATCCCCAAGCTGGACCGCTACCCGGTGATCCACATCCCGGACCAGTGGACGGCTTATGCGCGCGAGCAGCTGGCCACTTGGGGGCTGACCTCGCAGGTGGTCTTCATCAACACCTATTCCAAGGGCCCGGAGCGCTGCTGGCCGCTGGAGCGCGCGTTCGAGCTGATCCGAGAAATGCGCAGCCATCCGCAATGGCGCGAGGCTGGCTTTGTGGTCAACGTTGTGCCGGAAGACTTGCCGGCCGCGCGCGAGATTTACAAAAATGCAGCCTTGCCTGATACGCATCTTTTCTCCGCGGTGGACAACTTCTTCCAGCTGCCCGCCATCCTCAGCCTGTGCAGCCTGATCGTCACCGTCGAGACCGCCGTGATGCACCTGGCGAACGCCGTGCACGTGCCGGTGATCGCCCTGATGCGTCAAAACAATCCGGAATGGGTGCCGATCGACCAGGAAAACAGCGCCGTGATCCTGGTCAAGGAGATGGACGCGTGGGTGACGAAAATCGAGTTGCCAGAGGTGATGGAAAAGGTTTTGAGTTGGCCCCTATGCTAGAATACCGCCCTCACCGCACACCAATGACATACCGCCGAAGGAAGACCGAACATGGCTGGACACAGCAAATGGGCCAATATCAAGCACAAAAAAGCAGCAACCGATGCTAAACGTGGCAAGATCTGGACCCGTCTCATCAAGGAAATCACCGTGGCTGCGCGCATGGGCGGCGGCGACCTGACCTCCAACCCGCGCCTGCGCCTGGCCGTGGACAAGGCCGCCGACGCCAATATGCCCAAGGATAACGTGCAGCGCGCGATCACCCGCGGCACCGGCGGCGAGGACGGCGCGGCCTACGAAGAGGTACGCTACGAAGGCTACGGCATCGGCGGCGCGGCCGTCATCGTCGACTGCATGACCGACAACCGCGTGCGCACCGTGGCTGAAGTGCGCAACGCCTTCAACAAAAACGGCGGCAACATGGGCAACGAAGGCTCGGTGGCCTTCATGTTCAAGCACTGCGGCCAGTTCCTGTTCGCCCCGGGCACCAATGAAGACGCGCTGATGGAAGTGGCGCTGGAAGCCGGCGCCGAAGACGTGGTGGCCGACGACGAAGGCGGCTTCGAAGTGCTGTGCGGCCCGCACGACTTCGCGGCGGTCAAGGATGCGCTGGAAGCGGCGGGCTTCAAGGCCGAAGTGGCCGAGATCATCATGAAGCCGGCCACCGAAACCGTATTCACCGGCGATAACGCCGTCAAGATGCAAAAACTGCTGGACGCGTTGGAAGCGCTGGACGATGTCCAGGAAGTCTATTCCAACACGCTGATCGAAGACTGAGGATTTATGAAAATATTGGTAGTCGGCTCCGGCGGCCGTGAACATGCGCTGGCTTGGAAATTGGCGCAATCGGAACGTATCCAGATGGTGTATGTCGCTCCCGGCAACGGCGGTACCGCGCGCGATTCGCGCCTGGTCAACGTCAACATCACGGACCTGCATGAACTGGCGACCTTCGTCGAGCAGGAGCACATCGGCCTGACCGTGGTCGGTCCCGAGACTCCGCTGGCCGGCGGCATCGTCAACCTGTTCCGCGCGCGCGGCCTGAAAGTGTTCGGCCCGACCAAGGAAGCGGCCCAGCTGGAGTCGTCGAAAGACTTCGCCAAGGCCTTCATGCAGCGCCACGGCATCCCGACCGCCAAGTACCAGACCTTCTCGGACGTCGCGCAAGCGCACGCCTATATCGACGCCAACGGCGCACCGATCGTCATCAAGGCCGACGGCCTGGCCGCCGGCAAAGGCGTGGTGGTGGCGATGTCGCTGGAAGAAGCGCATCAGGCAGTCGACGACATGCTGGCCGATAACCGCTTCGGCGACGCCGGCGCCCGCATCGTCATCGAGGAATTCCTGGCCGGCGAAGAAGCCAGCTTCATCGTCATGTGCGACGGCAAGAACATCCTGCCGCTGGCCACCAGCCAGGACCACAAGCGCCTCAAGGACAACGACGAAGGCCCGAACACCGGCGGCATGGGCGCGTATTCGCCCGCGCCTATCGTCACGCCGGCCATGCACGCCCGCGTGATGCGCGAGATCATCAACCCTACCATCGCCGGCATGGCGAAGGACGGCATCGTCTTCACCGGTTTCCTGTACGCCGGCCTGATGATCGACGCCCAGGGCAATCCGCGCACCCTGGAATTCAACTGCCGCATGGGCGATCCTGAGACGCAACCGATCATGTCGCGCCTGAAGACCGACTTGGTGACGGTGATGGAACACGCCGTCAACGGCACCCTGGACCAGGTCGAACTGGAATGGGACCGCCGCACCGCCGTCGGCGTCGTGCTGGCAGCGGCCGGCTACCCGGACGCGCCGCTGAAAGGCGCCGCGATCGACGGCATCCCGGCCGAAACGCCGGAATCGGTGACCTTCCACGCCGGCACCGCCGACGTGGCCGGCCAGCTGCAAGTGACCGGCGGCCGCGTGCTGTGCGTGGTCGGCCTGGGCGACAGCATCAAGATCGCCCAGAAGCAGGCTTACGAAGTGGTCGACCAGATTTCGTTCGACGGCATGCAGTGCCGCCGCGATATCGGCTGGCGCGGCCTCAAGCATTAGGATAAGATGTCGTCCTTTCCGAACCCTTCCGCCGTCAAGGCCTACCTGCTGGGCCTGCAAGATCGTATCGTGCAGGCGCTGGAGGCCGTCGACGGCAAGCCTTTCCTGCGCGACGCGTGGGACCGGCCCGAGGGTGGTGGCGGTATTTCGCGCCTGATCGAGGAAGGCAACGTCATCGAGCGTGGCGGCGTCAACTTCTCGCACGTGATGGGCGCCAAGCTGCCGCCATCGGCGTCGGCGCACCGCCCCGACCTCGGCGGCCAGCCGTGGGAAGCGATGGGCGTGTCGCTGGTGATCCATCCCCGCAATCCGTATGCGCCGACGGTGCACATGAACGTGCGCTTCTTCACCACGACCACCGCCGACGGCGAACCGGCGTGGTGGTTCGGCGGCGGCATGGACCTGACGCCCTACTATGGCGACAAGGAAGACGTAAAACACTTCCACCAGGCCTGCGCCGATGCGCTGCAACCGTTTGGCGCCGGGCTGCACCCGCGCTTCAAGAAATGGTGCGACGAGTATTTTTACCTGAAACACCGCCAGGAAGCGCGCGGCGTCGGCGGCGTCTTCTTCGATGACTACAACGAAGCGGGCTTCGAGCAGAGTTTCGCCATGATGCAAAGCGTCGGCGACGCTTTCCTCAAGGCCTACCAGCCCATCCTGGAACGCCGCAAGGACACGCCGTACGGCGAGCGCGAGCGCGACTTCCAGGCTTATCGCCGCGGACGTTACGTCGAGTTCAACCTGGTGTTCGACCGCGGCACGCTGTTCGGCCTGCAATCGGGCGGACGCACCGAGGCGATCCTGATGTCGATGCCGCCCATCGTCAAATGGCGCTATCGCTGGGAGCCCGAGGCCGGCACGCCGGAAGCGGCGCTGTACAGCGATTTCCTGCCGCATCGCGACTGGCTCGCCGCGTGACGATGGCCTGCCGCGTCGCACTGCTGGGAGGCAGCTACGATCCGGTGCATCATGGTCACGTCGCACTAGGCGCGCACTTTGCGCAGCTGCTGCAAGTAGACCAGTTGCGCGTGATCCCCGCCGGCCTGCCATGGCAGAAGTCCACCCTGAAGGCGACGCCGCGCCAGCGCGCCGAAATGGTGGCGCTGGCCTTTGCCGGTTCCGCATACGACGTCGTGGTCGACCTGCAGGAAATCGAACGCGGCGAACAGGGACTGGCCACCTACACGATCGACACGCTGCGCCAGGTGCGCGCCGAGCTGGGCCCGTCGGCCTCCATCGCTTTCCTGATGGGCGCCGACCAGCTGCAACGGCTCGATACCTGGCATGAATGGCAGGCGCTGTTCGACTACGCCCATATCTGCGTAGCCGCCCGCCCCGGCTTTAACCTGGCCACCGCCGGCCTTCCGCCGGCAGTGGCCGAGGCGTTTTCCCGCCGTCTGGGGTCGCCTGAACAAATCCGCAACACGCCGCACGGTCTGACTTATCTGGCACAAGACTTCGCGGTGGATATCTCCGCCACCGAAATACGTGCGGCATTACAACGGGGGGAAAGCGCAAACTCGCTTATCCCGCCGCTAGTGCTAGACTATATTGAACAACATAATCTATACAAAAGCTAAATGGACATCAAAAAACTGCAATCCCTCGTTGTTGACGCCCTCGAAGACGTCAAGGCCCAAGATATCGCCCTGTTCGATACCACCCACCTGACCAGCTTGTTCGACCGGATCGCCATCGCCTCCGGTACCTCCAACCGCCAGACCAAGGCGCTGGCCGCCTCGGTGCGCGACAAGGTCAAGGCCGCCGGCGGCGACGTCTACGGCATGGAAGGCGAGGACACCGGTGAATGGGTGCTGGTCGACCTGGGCGACATGATCGTCCACATCATGCAGGCGCCGATCCGCGCCTACTACCGCCTGGAAGAGCTGTGGGGCGACAAGCCGGTCAAGGTCGGCGCCGCCAAGCGCAAGTCCACCGCCGAAGGCGAAGCCGCCGACGCACCGAAGAAAGTCAGCAGCCACATGGCCGCCGGCAAAGCCGCGGTCGACGTCAAGCCGGTGATCGAAAAGAAAACCCCGGCCCGCAAAGCCGCAGCCGCCAAACCGGCCGCCGCCGCGAAAAAGCCGGCCGCCAAGAAAGCCGCCGCTGTGCCAGCCGGCAAGACCATCAAGGTCGGCAAGACCAAGTCCGCCGTCGCCGCCGCCGAAGTGCTGAAGGCCCTGCCGCCTAAGCGCAAGGTCGCCAAGCCTAAGGCCGACGAAGCGCCGGTCAAGACCGTCATCAAGCGTATCAAAAAAGTCGAAGAGTAACGCTGTATGGGTAACTGCGCATGCAGCTGATCATCGCTGCGGTCGGTCACAAGATGCCGGCCTGGATAGAAACGGGCTTCGCCGAATACGCGAAGCGCATGCCGCCTGAACTGAAGATCGTGCTGAAGGAAATCAAGCCGGTCGACCGTTCGGGCAGCAAGACCGCCGCCACCGCGATGGCGCTCGAACGCGAGCGCATCGAGGCGGCGCTGCCCAAATCCGTCCGCATCATTGCGCTCGACGAACGCGGCAAGGACCTGACTTCGGTCGGCCTGTCGCAGCAGCTGGAAGCCTGGCAGCAGGACGGCCGCGACACGGCTTTCCTGATCGGCGGCGCCGACGGCCTCGATCCGGAGCTGAAGGCCCGCGCCGAAGGCTTGATACGCATTTCCAGTATGACGCTGCCGCATGGTATGGTACGTGTAATGCTGGCGGAACAGCTGTACCGTGCATGGTCGATTACCCAGAACCACCCGTATCACCGCGTTTAAGGCCGTTATAAAAGGAGCGCAGCGTCGTTGTTGGCGCCTCGTCGTACCTGCTGTACTGCCTTCGGCGCCACGCCTAGCTGCGCCCCTTTTCTAACGACCTTATAATTATTAGATATGAAACCGGTCGACAAAAAGATTTATCTCGCTTCCAAGAGCCCGCGCCGGCGCGAACTGCTGCGCCAGGTGGGCATCGATTTTGAGTTGCTGCTGCTGCGCAGCGACGGTCCGCGCGGCCCCGACGTCACCGAGGACGTGCATCCCGGCGAGGCCGCACTGGACTACGTGTCCCGCGTGGCGCGCGAGAAGGCTGCGTTTGCGGCCGACCTGGTGGTCAAGCGCCGCATGGCGCCGCGCGCCGTGCTGGCGGCCGACACCACCGTCACCATCGACGGCGCCATCCTCGGCAAGCCGGCCACGCCCAACGAAGCCATCGCCATGCTGCAACAGCTGTCCGGCCGCACCCACCAGGTGCTGACCGCGATCGCCGTGCACTCGGCCGATTTCGCCGGCCAGATCACCCAAGTGTCGGACGTGCGCTTCGGCGTGCTGTCGCCGGCCGCCATCGCCGCCTACTGCGCCACCTCGGAACCCTACGACAAGGCCGGCGGCTACGGCATCCAGGGCCCGGCCGCGCAGTTCATCGAACACATCACCGGCAGCCATTCCGGCATCATGGGCCTGCCGCTGTACGAGACCGCACAGCTGCTGCGGCAGGCGGGTTTGCCGCTACCCTGACCCCGCACGCCGGGGTCTGACCCCGTACGGGGTCAGACCCCCTGCCGCTGCCGTACGGGTTGATTTGCCGGTCCACCGGGCGCCGTGTATGATCGTCCCACCACAACGGCACTCGAGACCGCAGAGACAAATGAACGAAGACATCCTGATCAACATCACCCCGCAGGAAACCCGGGTCGCCCTCATCTTGCAGGGCGCCGTGCAAGAGCTGCACATCGAACGCACGCTCACGCGCGGCCTGGCCGGGAATGTCTACTCCGGCAAGGTCGTGCGGGTGCTGCCCGGCATGCAGTCGGCCTTCATCGACATCGGCCTGGAACGCGCGGCCTTCCTGCACGTGGCCGACATCTGGGAAGCCCGTCCGCACGACGGCGGCCAGAACGCGGCGCCGACGCCGATCGAGAAGATCCTGTTCGACGGCCAGGTGCTGACGGTGCAGGTGATCAAGGACCCGATCGGCACCAAGGGCGCGCGCCTGTCGACCCAGATCTCGATCGCCGGCCGCATGCTGGTCTACCTGCCGCAGGACGCCCACATCGGCATCTCGCAGAAAATCGAAAAGGAATCGGAGCGCGAAGCGCTGCGCGTGCGGCTGCAAAGCCTGCTGCCGGCCGAGGAAAAAGGCGGCTACATCGTGCGCACGCAGGCCGAAGACGCGTCCGACTCCGACATCGCGGCCGACGTCGAATACCTGCGCAAGACCTGGGGCGCGATCCTGTTGGGCGCCAAGACCAGGCCGGCCACCACCCTGCTGCACCAGGACTTGAGCCTGGCCCAGCGCGTGCTGCGCGACTTCGTCCACGACGACACCGCCACCATCCAGGTCGACTCGCGCGAGAACTACCTGGGCCTGCAGGAATTCGGCCAGGCCTACACGCCGGGCGTGCTGCCGCGCCTGCAGCACTACACCGGCGAGCGGCCGCTGTTCGACCTGTACGGCGTGGAGGAAGAGATCCTGCGCGCGCTCGGCCGGCGCGTGGACCTGAAGTCCGGCGGCTACCTGATCGTCGACCAGACCGAGGCGATGACCACCATCGACGTCAACACCGGCGGCTTCGTCGGCGGCCGCAATTTTGCCGACACCATCTTCAAGACCAACCTGGAAGCGGCGCACGCGATCGCCCGCCAGCTGCGGCTGCGCAACCTGGGCGGCATCATCATCCTCGACTTCATCGACATGGAAAACACCGAGCACCGCAACGCCGTGCTGCAGGAGTTGAAGAAGACGCTGTCGCGCGACCGCACCAAGGTGTCCGTGTCGGGCTTCTCGGCGCTGGGGCTGGTGGAGATGACGCGCAAGCGCACCCGCGAATCGCTGGCGCACATCCTGTGCGAGCCGTGCCCGGCGTGCAGCGGCAAGGGCCAGGTCAAGACCTCGCGCACCATCTGCTACGAAATCCTGCGCGAACTGCTGCGCGAAGCCAAGCAGTTCAACCCGCGCGAATTCCGCATCCTCGCCTCGCAGGAAGTGGTGGACATGTTCCTGGAGGAGGAATCGCAGCACCTGGCGATGCTGGGCGACTTCATCGGCAAGAAGATCTCGCTGCAGGTGGAAACCGCCTACCATCAGGAGCAGTACGACGTGATTTTGATGTAAAAGTCATTTCTGCTACTATTGTCATTTTAAAACTTATGGTTTTAATAATGACCTTAACTTGCAGGTACGCCGCCGCACTCATCGTCTGTTCGCTCGCCGCCAGCCAGGCGGTGGCTGCGGAACCCGCTCCCGTTCAGATCGAGGGCTTCTTCAAAAGGCCCGTGATGTCGGGCGCCAGCCTCTCCCCCGATGGTCATTTCGTTGCGATGCGCACGCAGTCGTCCAATGGCCGCAACATACTGGTCATCCTCAACACCGACACGCGCGAGCAGAAAGTCGTGGCCAACTACGGCAACGCCGATATCGAGAACTTCTATTGGCTGAGCGACAAGCGCCTGGCCTTCTCGGTCATCAACGTCGATCACAGCGGCGGCATCGGCGAACCGGGCCTGTATGCGGTCGACCGCGACGGCGGCGATTTTTCCCCGCTGACACGCACCATCAAGGCGCCACGCTCCTTCGCCGATACCGATTTCTCCAACAACGGCACGCTGGCCGGCGCGGGGGCGCATGGTTTCTCCCCGCGCAAGCAGGAAGCCATGTTCGCGATGGCGCGCTGGGAGGACCGGGAAGAACTGGTCCTCCTCAACACCCGCACCGACTCCCGCACCCCCATGCGGGCCCCCGCCAAAACCTTCCACTGGCTGATCGACGCCGACGGCGATCCGCGTATCGCCGTAGCGAGGCGCAAGGACGAAAACGTCGTGTTTTACAAAGACGGCGACGACTGGCGCCAGATCGCCGCCTTTAGCCCGGTAAGCCCGGAGGCTTTCGATCCTCTGCTGTTCGTTGACGGCACGCTGTACATACGCGCCTACAACGGCGCCAACGAATCGGCCGTCTATCGCTACGATCTGAAAAAAAATGCCATCATTCCCGAGCCGGTCATCAAGGCGCCGGGTTTCGACACCGACGGTCGCTTCCTGGTGGACGAAAAACGGCTGCTGGGTTACCGGCTCAAGCTGGAGACCGAAACCACGGTGTGGTTCGACAAGGACATGAAGGCGCTGCAGGCCGACGTCGATGCGTTGTTGCCCGGCAGGGTCAACAATCTCTCCTACGGCGATCACAATACAACGCCTTTCGTGGTCATCAACAGCTACTCGGATGTGCAAAGCAACATCTACCTGCTCTACAACCGCGAGAGCAAGAAGCTGCTGAAGCTGGGCGCAACCCATCCCGACCTCGACATCATGCGCATGGCGGAAACCAGGATGATCCGTTATCCGGCACGCGACGGCATGCAGATACCGGCCTACGTCACGGTGCCGGAAGCGGGGCCGAAGAAGATGCTGCCGACCGTCGTGTTGATGGGCGAAAAGCAGTGGTCGCGCAATGGCTCCTGGGGCTGGAACGACGAAGTGCAGTTCCTGGCGTCGCGTGGCTATCTTGTGCTGCGCCCTGATCCGCGTGGCGTCGACGGCTTTGGCCGCACCCATCGGGAGGCCGGCGCCAAGCAATGGGGACGCGCCATCCAGGACGACATTGCCGATGTAGTCAAATGGTCGGTGCAGCAGGGTTATACCGATCCGGCGCGCGTCTGCATCGCGGGCTCGGGCTACGGTGGCTATGCGGCGATGATGGGACTGATCCGCGATCCGCAGGTATTCAAATGCGGCATCAGCTGGTCCGGCATCACCGATATCGGCATCATGTTCAAGAACGATTGGGATGGCCTGGCCGCCACGCGCGCCACGACCGAGCTGCGCGCCATGGTGGGCGATCCAAAGCTGGACGCGGCACAGTTCAACGAGGTTTCGCCACTGCAGAACGCGGCGCGCATACACCAGCCGGTGCTGCTCGCCTACGGCAAGGAAGACCAGCGCGTGCGGTTCTCCGACGGCCTCAAGTTTTACGAAAAGCTCAGCGCCACCAATCCCGGCGTGGAATGGCTGACCTATTCGCCCAGCGTGAGCGACTGGAAAACCCAGGCCAACCGCATCGACCTGTGGAAGCACATCGAAGCCTTCCTGGGACGGAATATCGGCCCGTCCATGCCCGCCAAGTAAGCAGCGGAACGCTACTTGGTCGGCGTCACGCTGATCACGGTGCGGCTCAGGTCTATGCCCCTGATCTGCACCGAACCGAAGTTGCTGTTGTCGTTGACGCCGGTGCGGATGTTTTGCAGGTCGAGTTCGCCGATCGTCGCCGGCAGCGCCAGGTTGATCGAGCCGTCCGCGTTCATGCGCGGCACATTGCCGTTGGGACCGTAGGCGACATCCCTGGCCGTGACATCGGCGTTCAGCGCACCCAGCAATGGAAACAACACAGCCCCCATCCCGGCGGCCTTGCCGTCGGCCGCGCCGCCGAACAGCCCGTGCAGGGGGAACAAGCTGCGGTTCAGCGAGCGCGCCGGCAGGCGCGGCGCGGGCGCCGGGATCGGCGTCGACACGCCGCGCAGCTCGGCGTCGTTCAGCGCATGCAGCCTGGCCGCAGCCTCGCCGCCGTGGGCGACGGTGGTGGCGCCCAGCAGGGCGATACTGGCGAAAATCCGGACGACAGTCATTGCTTTACCTCGGACCCAATGTGATAGCATAATTATAATACCAATCACACTATCGGAGGCGGCATGACTACACGGCATATCTTGGCGGCACTGGGTTTGGCCCTGGCGGGACAGCAGTCCACACCGGCGCTGGCGGACGATCACGCCCCGGTGGCGGCGCCCCTGCCCGCCGTCGGCGACTCCTGGACCTACCAGTACACCGACGTCTGGAAGGGCGCCAAGGGCAACGTCAACCGCCTCGAAGTGACCGGCGTCGACGCCGCCGGCGTGCACGTGGACATCAAGCGCGCCGCCAGCGGCGCCCTGCTGACCAAACAGCTGTTCAGCGCCGAGATGAACCCCATCGACCGCGGCGCCATGCACTTCGCGCCCTCGTTCGCGCGCTACGCCTTTCCGCTGGCGCCCGGCAAGGAATGGACCACCAACGCCACCGCCGACAACCCCAAGTCCGGCAAGCACTGGCGCTACCGCATCAAGGGCAAGGTGCTAAACTGGGAAAAGATCACCGTGCCGGCCGGCGAGTTCGACGCGCTGAAACTGGAGGTGGAGGCGATGTACAACGGCGAGGAACCCAACAGCCCGGGCGGCAGCGGCCAGCTGACCGAGACGCTGTGGTTCGCGCCCGAGGTGAACAACTTCGTCAAGCTCGACTACCGGGACACCGACTGGAATGGCCGCATCTTCAACCGCGACAGCTGGGAGCTGACCACCTATGTGCGCAAATAGGCACTTGTGAGACCGCATGACCGGCGCCGACCACCAGCCCGCGCCCTACAGTGACGGGCGGCTGCACGCCCGTCCCGCGCTGCTGCGGCAGCAAGCCACCGCCCTGCCCTTGCCGCTGCCGCCCGGCAGCCACCGGCTGGGCTTCGCCAACCATCGCCACGCGCGCCTGCATGTGCCGCCGCACGACGGCGCCACGCCGCTGCCGCTGCTGGTGCTGCTGCACGGCGCCGGCGGCCAGCACGGCGGCGGCGACGCCATCGCGCTGGCGCACGCCGCCCTGCACGGCTCGCTGCTGCTGATGCCGGAAGCGCTGTCGACCAGCTGGGATGTGCTGCGCGGCGGCTACGGCCCGGACCTGGCCTTCATCGACCGCCTGCTGGTGTGGACCATGCAGCGCTACCTGGTCGATGCCGACGCCGTCACCCTCGGCGGCTTTTCCGACGGCGCCTCGTATGCGCTGTCGGTCGGCCTGATGAACGGCGAACTGTTTTCCGACATCCTGGCGTTCTCGCCCGGCTTCATGGCGCCGCTGCGGCGCAGCGGCATGCCGCGCGTGTTCATCGCCCACGGCAAGGGCGACCAGGTGCTGTCGGTGGAAAGGGGCAAGGCCATCGCCGTGCGCCTGGCCGGCGAAGGCTATGACGTGCGCTATGCGGAATTCGACGGCGCCCACGTGGTCTCGCCGCCGGTGGCCATCGCCGCGCTGCGCCAGCTGGCGGTGCGCTAGGCGGCCACGCCGACCTGGTTGCGGCCGGCCGACTTGGCCGCATACAGCGCCTTGTCGGCCGCCGCCGCCAGCTGGCCGGAACTGTCGCCCCGCTGCGGCGCCATCGCCGCCACGCCGGCGCTGATGGTCACCACGCCGAACGGGCTGCCGCGATGCGCGGTCTGCATTTCCTCGATCGCCAGCCGGATGCGCTCGGCCACCGCCTGCGCGCCATCGAGCTCGGTGTTCGGCAGCAGGATGGCGATTTCCTCGCCGCCGTAGCGCGCCACCACGTCGCCGGCGCGCTTGGGCGTCAACGCGCGTATCAGCTTGCTCACGGCGCGCAGGCAATCGTCGCCGGCGCCGTGGCCGTACAGGTCGTTGTACTGCTTGAAGTAGTCGACGTCGATCATCACGAAGGCCAGCGTGTCGGCATGGCGCATGGCGCGGCTGAACTCATTGCCCAGCGTGACGTCGAGCTGGCGGCGGTTGGCCAGCCCGGTCAGGCCGTCCTGCATCGCCAGCCGCTCCAGCGTGCGGTTGGCGCCTTCCAGCGCGTCGCGCGCCTGCAACAGCTCGGCCTGGGCCTGCACCCGCAAATTGATCTGGGCCACCAGCCGCTTGCCGAAAAAGCCCAGCAGCGCGGCCAGCACGATCACGCCGATCGAACGCATGAAGCTGTCGTGGCGCCAGTGCTCCAGCATCTCTTCCTGCGACAGCGCGGCCGTCACGAACAGCGGATAGTGCTCCAGCGCCCGGTAGTTGTTGTAGCGGACTTCGGCGTCGTTGGACGAGGCGAACAGGCCGTGGCCGTTGGGGTGGGCGCGGTAGGCTTGGAACAGCGGCGTGTCGCGCAGGTCGATGCCGACCCGGTTGTCGTCGAACGGCTGGCGTAGCATCAGCACGCCCTGGCTGGAGATCAGCGCCACCGCGCCGCGCGCGCCGATGTCGAAGCTCTGGTAGAAGCGGCGGAAGTAGTCGATGTCCAGCGTGGCCAGCGCCACGCCGGCGAAGCTGCCGTCGGCCTTGTTCAGGCGGCGCGACACCGGGATGATCCACTTGCCGCTGCTGCGGCTGATCACCGGCGCGCCGACGTGCGGCCCGCGCCCGGCGTGGGTGCGGTGGTACACAAAGTATTCGCGGTCGGCGTTGTTGAGCGAAGGGCCCAGCACGGCCGGCGAATTGACCAGCCACTCGCCCGATGCGCCGTAGATGAACAGGCCGGCCAGCTGCGGCAGGTTGGTCACGTGCGTCAGCATCTGCCGGCGCACCCGCTGCAGCTGCGGCTCGCCCACGCCGTCGGTCTCGATGCGCTCGGCCAGGTCGGCCAGCGAGGTGTCGGCGGCCTTGATGGTGTCGTCGGCGTGCTGCGCCATGGCGCGCGCCACGTTCGAGGTCAGGCGCTCCATCTCCAGCAGCTGGGCGTCGCGCGCGATCAGGCTGCGCCAGACGTCGACCGCCACCAGCGACAGGCAGACCACGCCGACAAACAGCGTGGCCCAGAACGTGATCGTATAGCGTTTAAACATGGGGCCGCATGGCTCAGCCCGCCGGCAGCATGGGCTGCAGGCTGCGCCACACCAGGTCCGGCGTCAGCTTGACCATGCAATCCTGGTGGCCCAGCGGGCACTCGCGCTGCTTGCACGGCGCGCACGCCAGCCGCAGCGACAGCGCCGCCGCCAGCTCGGAAAACGGCGGCGCGTGGTCGGGATCGGTGGGCCCGTACAGCGCCACCACCGGCCGGTTCAGCGCCGAGGCGATGTGCAGCAGGCCGGAATCGTTGGCGACCACGGCGGCGCTGGCGGCGATCAGGGCGATGGCCTCGGCCAGACTGGTCGAGCCGGCCAGGTTGAACATGGCGCCGCCCGCCACGCCGGCCGCCACGCCGTTCGCCACCTCGGCGCAGGCCGGCTGGTCCTTCGGCGAACCGAGCAAGACGATCTGGCTGGCGCCGTCGCGCGCCAGGATGGCTTGCGCCAGGCCGGCGAAATGCGCCGCCGGCCAGCGCTTGGCGCCGCCGAATTCGGCGCCCGGCGCGAACGCCAGCAGCGGCCGCGCCGGATCGAGGCCGTGGCGCCGCAGCACCGCGGCGATCTGTTCGGCGCCGACCGCCATGCGCGGCTTCGGCAAGGCGGCGCGGCGGGCCGCATCCTGCAGCGCCAGCGGCGCCGTCGCCAGCGCGGCGTAGAACGCCACCATCGGCCGCGGCGGCGTTTCGTCGTGGTGCATCACATTGATCAGGCCGTGCCGGCTCTCGCCCTTGTAGCCGACCCGGCGCTGGATGCCGGCCAGCCAGGGGATCAGCGCGTACTTGATGGTGTTGGGCAGCACATAGGCGTCGGCGTAGCCGCGCTGGCGCAGCAGGCGCGCATATTTCCAGCGCTCCTTCAGTTGCAGCGCGCCGTGGCGGAACGGGGTTTCCAGCACCTGGTCGACCTCGGCCATCTGCCGCCACACCGGAGACACCGCCGGCGGCGCCAGCACGTCGATCGGCCGCTCCGGATGGGCCGCGCGCAGCAGCTGCAACAAGGGCTGGGCCATGACGGCGTCGCCGATCCAGTTGGGGGAAATAACCAGGGTGCGCGGCGCGCTCCCGGCGGTGACGTTTTTATCTGATAACACGGAGTCTTTCTTCGTCAGGCCGGGTGGCCGATGCCGGCTCGATTATCGCCCATCGCGGCCCCAGCGACAAGCCGCGACCGCCCCGCCGACGCTGCTATAATCGGCCTTTTCGCTACGGCCGCAAGGCCCTCCCCGCGTGACCATGAATCCAGCCAGCTCCTCGACGCCGCAAACCGAATATGGCGGACCGCTTTCCTCCACGATGATCTTCCTGCTGCCGGCGCTGGCGCTGTCGAGCAAGGTCGGCCTCGGCCTGGTCCAGCTGCTGATCCTGCTGCTGCTGTTCCGCCGCGCCCCGCTGATGCTGGCGCTGTACCGCCGCCACTGGAGCGACATCGGCGGCGTGGTGATGGCCTTCGGCGGCTATTTCCTGGTTTCGCTGCTGCGCCTGCTGCTGGACCGCCAGAGCCTGCACACCTTGGACGGGCCGTCGCGCCTGCTGTTTGGCCTCAGCTGCATCGGCGTGATGTACTACCTGCGTCCGCGCGCCCGCCATTTCTGGCTGGGCCTGGGCTTTGCCGCCGTGCTGTCGGCGCTGGTCGCGCTGTACCAGGTCACGTTCGGCGGCCTGGAGCGGGCGATCGGCTTCACCCATCACGAAATCACCTTCGGCGACCTGGCGCTGGCCTGCGGCCTGATGTCGCTGTGCGGCCTGACCGACCTGCGCAACACCCGCTTCTCCTGGCTGCCGGTGGCCGGCCTGCTGTGCGGCCTGCTGGCCTCGATGCTGTCGGCCTCGCGCGGCGGCTGGCTGGCGCTGCCGCTGGTGCTGATCCCGGTGGTCCGCTACGGCGCGCGGCTGTACGGCCGCCGCCTGCTGGTGGCCGGCGCGGTGCTGCTGGCGCTGGTGGTGCTGGCGTTCGCCGTGCCGGCCACCGGCGTGGCGGTGCGCATCGCCCAGGCGTTTGCCGACATCAACAACTATCTGGTGCAGGGCGACGCCAACACCTCGGTCGGCATCCGCCTGGAGCTGTGGAAGGCTTCGTGGATGATGTTCACCGAACATCCATGGCTGGGCGTGGGCCGCGAACAATTCGACGTCGCGCTGCACGCGCTGGCGGCCCAGGGCCGCTTGCAGCAGTCGGCGGCGCTGCTCTACAGCAGCAGCCACAACGACATGCTGAACTGCCTGGCCACCGGCGGCCTGCTCGACTTCAGCCTGCTGCTGACGATGTATATCGCGCCGCTGTGCTTCTTCGCCGGCCAGCTGCGCCGTCCGGACCAGGGCCAGCATCCGCTGGCGCTGGCCGGCCTGGTGGTGGTGGTGGCCTTCTTCGCCTTCGGCCTGACCGACGTGATGTTCTGGCTGATGATGCCGAAAGTGTTTTACGTGATGATGGTGTGCAGCCTGGTCGGCATGTGCCTGGCCGCGCAGTACCCGGCGCCGGTGCCGCGCCGCATCCTGATCGCCCGCACCGACAACATCGGCGACGTGGTGCTGACCTTGCCGCTGGCGGGCTACCTGAAGCAGCTGTATCCGCAGGTCGAGGTGGTGTTCCTGTGCCGCCGCTACGCCGCCGCCGTGGTGGCGCAGTGCCGCCACGTCGACCAGGTGCTGACCCTGGAGGAACTGGGCGACGACTGGGCGCACGGCCTGGCGCAGAGCGGCTGCGACACCATGATCTTCACCTTCCCGCAGCGCACGCTGGCGGCGGCGGCGCGCCGCTCCGGCATCCAGCGCCGCATCGGCAGCAGCCACCGCATCCACCACTGGTACCACTGCAACCGCCTGGCGACCTTCAGCCGCGCCAATTCGCCGCTGCATGAAGCGCAGCTGAACTTCAAGCTGCTGCTGCCGCTGGGCGTGGACGTGGAACCGCCGCTGGAACAGTTGAAGACCATGTACGGCCTGGACACGCCGCGCCATCCGGCCGCCGACGCCGTGCTGGCCGCTCCCGGCTTCAAGCTGATCCTGCATCCCAAGTCCAACGGCAACGGCCGCGAGTGGCCGCTGCAACACTACACGGCGCTGGCCCGCCTGCTGGGCAAGGCCGACGGCGTGCGCGTGCTGGTGACCGGCAGCGCGGCCGAGGGCGAACTGCTGGCGCAACAGGCGCCGGAGTTGCTGGCCTTGCCGAATGTGGAGAATCTGTGCGGCCGCCTGGACCTGGACGGCTTCACCGCCCTGATCGGCGGTTGCGACGGCCTGATCGCCAGCGGCACCGGGCCGCTGCACCTGGCGTCCGCGCTGGGACGGCCGGCGCTGGGCCTGTTCCCGCCGCTGAAGCCGATCGACATCGTGCGCTGGGGCGCGCTGGGTCCGCGCGCGCGCAGCTTGTGCACGCCGCTGGCCTGCGGCCATTGCGAAGACGCGGCGCGCTGCACCTGCATGCTGGCGATCACGCCGGAGCAGGTGTTGGAAGTAGTGGAATCGTGGCGCGCCGAGGCGCTGGTACCGGCCTGATCGTCATCCCCGCGCAGGCGGGGATCCATGCACCTTGTCCGTCGCCAGCTCAGCATGGATTCCCGCCTGCGCGGGAATGACTGATTTCAGTCCTGCATGGTTATCCGCACCAGGTCGGCGACGTTGTCGACCCCCAGCTTGGCCATCAGCCGCGCCTTGTGCACTTCCACCGTGCGCACGCTGATGCCCAGCGCCGGCCCGATCTCGCGGTTGTGGCGGCCCGTGACCACGAGTTGCATCACCTCCCGCTCGCGCGGCGTCAGCTCGCTCAGCAGGCTGACGCTGCGGCTGCGCCGCTGCTCCTCGCTGTGCACGCTGCGCGCGCGCGCCAGCGCCTCGTCGATGGCGGCGATCAGCTTGACGTCGTCGAAGGGTTTCTCCAGGAAGTCCACGGCGTCGGCCTTGAACGCCGCGCGCGCCATGCTGACGTCGCCGTGGCCGCTCATGATGATCACCGGCAAGCCCCAGCCGCGCCGTATCAATTCCAATTGCAGGCTCAGGCCGTCCATGCCGGACATGCGGATGTCGATCAGCATGCAGCCGCGCCAGGCCGGCTGCCAGGATTGCAGGAAAGCTTCGCCGCTGGCGAACATCGCGGTGCGGTAGCCGCGCACGCCCAGCAACAGGCCCAGCGCGTCGCGCACCGACGGGTCGTCGTCGACGATGAATACGGTTAAATCATGCTGCATAGCTCACCTGCTCTCCGTCCTGCTCTTTATCCTGCCCCGGGCGCGCCAACGGCAGCGCCATCCTGAAAATTCCATGCTCGCCCACCTCGGCCCACAGCGATCCGCCGTGCGCCTCCATGATGGCGCGGCTCAGCACCAGCCCCAGTCCCAGGCCGCTGGCCTTGGACGACACAAACGGCTCGAACAGGCGCGCCGCCAGCGCCGCCGACACGCCCTTGCCGCTATCCTCCACCGACAGCTGCAGGCAGCCGCTCTGATGACTCTTACCCTTGCCCTTGCGCTTGCCGTCCAGCCGCTGGCCCGACAAGGTGATGCGGCGCGCGCCGGGCGGCTGCTCCTGCACCGCCTCCAGCGCGTTGGCCAGCAGGTTGCGCAGCACCAGCTCCAGCTGCAGGCGGTCGGCCAGGATCGCCAGCGGCGGGATCTCGCCCACCACCAGCTCGACGCCGTGCTCGCGCATCTGGGCGAAGAACTGCTGGCTGATGCCCGACACCAGCTGCCCGGCGTCGACCGGCTCCAGCTTCATCGCGCCGGTGCGGAAGAAATCGCGCAGCCGCCGCACCACGTCGGCGGCCCGGCCCGATTCGGCGATCATGCGCTGGATCGCGCCCTTCAGCACGTCGCCGCTCTCGCCCCGCTCCAGCAAATATTCGCACGCCTTGCCGTAGGCGCCCAGCGCCGTCAGCGGCTGGTTCAATTCATGCGCCAGCGCGGCCGCCATTTCGCCGGCCGCCGCCAGCCGCATCGTCTGTTTGAGCTCGCTGGCGACCTTGCGCAGCTCGTCGACCGCGATGCCGATCGAAAAGCCCACCAGCGCCAGCACCGCGTCCAGCATCTGCAATTCGTGCACGGCAACATTGACCGCGTTGTTCCATTTGACCAGCGCGCCTATGCCCGCCTGCAGCGCAAACACCATCAGCGCCGTGCCGAACAGCCCCTGGCGGAACGCCGCCCAGATCACCGGCAGGAACAGGAAATAAAAATGCTTGAACTCCGAGGTGGCGATGGTGCCGAACACCATGTACAGCACGCCGATCGCCAACGCCAGATAAGCCAGCGTCTCGGCCCGCCACACCGTCGCCCGCAAGCGTTCGCGGTCGCCCGGGCTGGCCAGCATCCAGATCAGCGGCATCGACACCAACACCCCGACCATGTCGCCGATGCCGAAGCGCAGCACCGCCTCGCCCCACTGCCCCGCCGGGATCAGCCCGGCCGCCGACAACAGCGAGATATAGCCGACATCGTTGATCATGGTGCCGACCACCACGATCAGCACCCACTGGAACAAGCGGTCGCGGCTGTCGAACACGCCGCCGTCGCCGAACTGGCGCCGCAGCGCCGCGCCCAGCAGGCCGTAGCCGGCGGTCAGCCACAGCGAACTCAGCACGCTGACCGTCCAGCCGGCCGGCATGCCGCGCACCAGCAACTCGCCGCCCACCAGCGCCGCCAACCACGGCAGCGCCGCGCGCCAGCCGTGCCGCAGCCAGAACACCAGGCCCAGCGCCGGATCGGGATTCCACGGCGTGATGTTCAAGCCATACAAGGGGTCGATATAGGTCGCCCAGTCGAATAGCAGGTACAGCGCTATGAAAACGGGAAATTCCAGGTAACGCGGACGGGAGGGAGACATACGGGACGCTTTGTATCGTTATGTAGCATTATGCATTGCCAGAATTCATCGCGCATTGCTTTTCGCAACTACGCGTTCCCCTTATTTCCGCGCTTTCCCCTCTATACAACAATTACTTTTTCGAAGCAGCAATTATTAAGGGAAAAGCGTAAGCCTTTACCCCAATTTACAATACGTTACACTGGATTTACGATGCCCACATGTCGTAATGGCACTCCCCATTGACGAGAAGACACTAAAGTAGCCGTGCCGCCCCTACCCCGTCGGTCGTGAACGATGTCTCCCGTGCAGCTGCCGCCATACATCCCTTGCAGCCCGTTTTACATGAGAGACGTCAGATGTCGCAGTTAATCACCCTCCGCTCCGGCGCGGCCGGCTTCAGCGGCCTGAAGCAGCTACGCGAATCGTTCAAGCTGTCGCTGCGCGCCTTGCTGCACCGCCAGGCCACCGGCGGCTGGCTGCAGCTGCTCAACTCCCATCCGCTGTTCATGGACCTGGTCAAGGCCCGCCCGCGCCTGCTGTACAAGATTTACCGTCCCTACCTGAGCAACACCATGAACTGCGCCCAGCGCGTCGACCTGCTGCAGCAGCACTACCGCTTCATCTTCCGCCAGGGCCTTGGCCCGCTGACGGTGCACGCCGCGCGCGGCGGCGTGGTGCTGGGCAGCGTCGAGGGCAAGTCGGGCCTGCGCTACCAGCTCGAATTGCGCGCCATCGAGCCGATGGAGCGTGAAGGCGAACTGGTGCTGCAACTGAAACAGGACGGCGTGCTGGTCTACAGCTGCGCGTTTTCCTTCCTGCTGGGAGTGCGCGGCATGGTGCTGGGGATAGGCTGCATGCAGGGCTCGAAAAGCGCGCAGGGCCTGCAGGTGATCAAGGACGCCACCCGCGAACTGCACGGCCTGCGGCCGAAGAATATGATGGTCAAGCTGCTGAGCCAGATCGGCCACGACTACGGCTGCGTCGAACTGCGCCTGGTCAGCAACGCCAACCGCGTGGTCTGCGGCGCCTCCCGCCAGGGCAAGGTGCACGCCGATTACGACACGCTGTGGCAGGAGCTGGACGCCAGCCGCCGCGCCGACGGCGATTGGCGCCTGCCGTGCGAAGCCATCGCGCCGCCGGACCTGGCGGCGATCGCCTCGAAGAAGCGCTCGGAAGCGCGCAAGCGCCATGAGACGCTGATCGACATCAGCGCCGCCATCCGCGCCGGCCTGAGCGCGCCGCGCTTCGAAGCGGTGCCGACGCCGCTGGGCCAGAACTACAGCACCCAGCCGGCCATCCTCCACGACGACGACGAATACGCCCTGGCTTGAACGGCTAGGCGGCGCTCTTGCCGCGCAGTTTGCGGAACGGCCGGAACAGATACTCGGACAGGGTCTTGGCCTCGTCGTGGGCATCGATGCCGGTGTCCGGCCACTCATCCTTGGCCGGGAAATGGGCGGTGCCGAACACGCTGTCCCAGATCGAAGTGAACGAGCCGAAATTCTTGTCGTAGTGGTGCAGCTCCACCGAGTGATGGATGCGGTGGAAACGGTTGTCGGCCACCACGTAGCGCAGCGGTCCAAGGTTGAGCTTGGTATGCGAATGCTCGAACTGGCCCTGCAGGCCGATGATGAGCCCCACCAGCGCCGGCACCACGCCCACATCCACCTGGATCAGCAAACTGATCGGTATCAGCACGAACGGCACCCGGAAGATCTCTTCGGTGAAGTGATGGTTGCTGTTCCATGCGCTCATCTCGCGCAAGGCGTGGTGTTCGCTGTGGAAGGCCCACAGGAAGGCGCTCTTGTGCTGCAGGCGGTGGAACCAGTAATAGAAGAACTCGCCGATGATGGCGGCGATCACCGGCATGACGATCCAGCCCGCCACCGTCAACCACTGGCCGCCGCCGCTGAACAGGCGGTTCAAGTCCAGCGACAGCAGCGGCTTGACGCCCAGGCTGCCCCAGATCCGGCCGAACAGCACGTAGAACGACACCGTGATGGTGATGTAGACCAGCCAGTACAGCGCCGCGTTGAGGCGCGAGCGCAGGCTGTAGCGGTTGCGGCCGAACGCCATTTCCGCGACAAAGAAGATCATCGAGGCGTAAAAAATGCGCCAGCCGTAATCGGCCATACCGTGGATGATCTGCATGAAATAATTGAACATAGAATGAGGCTGCGGCGCTATCGGGACTTGCCATTATAATCAATCCGCCCGGTCCGATTGCGACTACATGGTGATGCCGGCGTCAAATTCCGGTACCATGGGTTTTTCGTCCAAGGAGAAATACCATGCGTGTGGATATTTATTACCGAGATGAAGCAAAAGGCAAACACAGCTACCTGGCTGTGCCGGAGGGCAAACCCATCCCCGAGGAAGCCACCAACACCGACTGGCATCCCGAGGCCAGCCACGTCGAAGTCGACGACGGCCTCGACGACCTGTCCCGCTACCACATCGTCCACCCCCTGGAGCAGATAGGCGCCAAGGGGTATGCCATCACCAGCCTCGACGGCCAGCTGTAGCGCCAGCGTCATTCCCGCGCACGCGGGAATCCAGGCACTGCCTGAATTCCCTCCATACTGAGCCAACGTTCTATGGGCTCCCGCTTTCGCGGGAGTGACGCTAGTACTCGATCGCGACGTCCTTGGCGCCCAGCACCTGCTGGAGCGCCAGCTGCAGTTCGTCCGACGGCGCCACGCGCCACGCTTCGCCCAGCTGCAGCACGCAGCCGACGCCCTGCGGCGTGATGCGCGCCGACACCGGCAAGCCGTCCGCGTGGCGGTGCGGCGCCAGCACTTCGGCCATCTTGCGCACGTCCACCGAGGTCGGCAGCGCCATGGCCAGCTGCTTGCCGTAGTTGACGCGCGCCGTCACGATGTCGAACACCTTCTCGGCCGAGATGCGCAGGCCGCCGGAGAAGCGGTCTTCCGACACCTTGCCGACCACGGCCAGGAACTCGTCGTCCTTGAACATGCGCTTGTTCTCTTCGAACACTTCCGAATACACGGTGACCTCGACCACCGCCGTCTTGTCGTCCAAGGTGACGATCAGGATCTTGCCGCGCTGCGTCATCTGCGGGCGGATGCCGGTGATCACGCCGCACAACATGCGCGGCTCGCGCGACGGCTCCAGCTCGGCCAGCTTGGTGCGGGCGAAGCGGCGCGCTTCCGGCGCGAACGAGTCGAACATGTGGCCCGACAGGTAGAAGCCCAGCGCGATCTTTTCCTCGGCCAGCTTCTGGCGGTCGGTGAACGGCGCCGCCTTGACGTATTCGGGCGGTGCCACCAGGTCGGAATCGTCGCCGCCGAACAGGCTGACCTGGTTGGCCGCCTTGGCCTCCTGGTCCGCGCATTCCATCGCGAAGCTGACCGTGGCCAGCAGGATGGCGCGGTCGATGTTCAGGCAATCGAAGGCGCCCGCGCGTATCAGCGATTCGATGGTGCGGCGGTTGATCTGCTTCTTGTCGACCCGCTTGCAGAAATCAAACAGGCTGGTGAACGGGCCGCCGGCGGTGCGCGCGGCGATGATGGCCTCGATCGCGTTCTGGCCGGCGCCCTTGCAGGCGCCCAGGCCGTAGCGGATCTGTGTGACCTTCTTGCCGGTCACCGAAGGCGGCGGACCGTCCGGCATGAAGCGGAAGTCGGACTTGTTGATGTCCGGCGGCAGGATGGTCAGGCCGCAGATATCGATCGAATCCTCGACCAGGATCTTGACCTTCTCGGTGTCCTCCATCGCCAGCGACATATTGGCCGCCATGAACGCGGCCGGATGGTGGGCCTTCAAATAGGCCGTGTGGTAGGACAGCAGCGCGTAGGCGGCGGCGTGCGACTTGTTGAAGCCGTAGCCCGCGAACTTTTCCATCAAGTCGAAGATCTCGTCGGCCTTCTGCGCGGACAGGCCGTCCTTGGCGGCGCCGGCGCGGAAGATCTCGCGGTGCTCGGCCATTTCCTCGGCCTTCTTCTTACCCATCGCCCGGCGCAACATGTCGGCGCCGCCCAGCGAGTAGCCGCCGACGATCTGCGCCATCTGCATCACCTGCTCCTGGTACACCATGATGCCGTAGGTTTCGGACAGAATCGATTCGGTGCGCGGATCGGGATAGTCGAATTTTTCGCCGTGCTTGCGCTTGCAGAAGTCCGGGATCAGGTCCATCGGGCCCGGACGGTACAGCGCCACCAGCGCGATAATGTCTTCAAAGCGGTCGGGACGGGCGTCTTTCAACATGCCCTGCATGCCGCGCGACTCCAGCTGGAACACGGCCACGGTCTTGGCCTTGGTCAGCAGCTCGTACGAAGGACGGTCGTTCAGCGGCAGGCGCGCCAGGTCGAACTCGGCCTCCTTGGGATCGAGCATCTTGATGTAGCGCACCGCGCGATCGAGGATGGTCAAGGTGGTCAGGCCCAAGAAGTCGAACTTGACCAGGCCGACGGCTTCGACGTCGTCCTTGTCGTACTGCGACACCACGCCGCCGTCGCCGCCCTGCGTGTACAGCGGGCAGAAGTCGGTCAGCTTGCCCGGCGCGATCAGCACGCCACCGGCGTGCATGCCGATGTTACGGGTGATGCCTTCGACCTGTTGCGCCAGGTCCAGCAGCTGCGCCACTTCTTCCTCGTTCTGCTGGCGCTCCTTGAGCATCGGCTCTTCCTCGATCGCCTCGGCGATCGACACCGGCTTGCCCGGCTTGAACGGAATCAGCTTGGAGACGCCGTCGCAGAAGTTGTAGCCGAAGTCCATCACGCGGCCGACGTCGCGGATCGCGCCCTTGGCCGCCATGGTGCCGAAGGTGGCGATCTGCGACACCGCGTCGCGGCCGTACAGGTCCTTGACGTGCTGGATCACGAGGTCGCGTTTTTCCTGGCAGAAGTCGATGTCGAAGTCGGGCATCGAAACGCGTTCGGGATTGAGGAAACGTTCGAACAGCAGGTTGTACTTCAGCGGATCCAGGTCGGTGATCTTCAGCGCGTACGCCACCAGCGAACCCGCGCCCGAACCCCGGCCCGGGCCGATCGGCACGTCGTTGTTCTTGCCCCACTGGATAAACTCCGCCACGATCAGGAAGTAGCCCGGGAACTTCATGTTGATGATGGTGTTGTTCTCGAACTCCAGCCGCTCCTCGTAGCGCGCGCGTTGCGCCTCGCGCTTGACCGGATCCGGATACAGCTGCTCCAGGCGCTCCTCCAGGCCCTTCTTGGTTTCCGCGCGCAGGAATTCGTCGATGGTCATGCCCGGCGTCGGGAAGTTCGGCAGCTGCGGCTTGCCCAGGGTCAGCGTCAGGTTGCAGCGCTTGGCGATCTCCACCGAGTTTTGCAGCGCGGCCGGCAGGTCGTGGAACAGCTCGCGCATCTCGGCCTGCGACATGAAGCGCATCTGCTCGTTGAAGCGGCGCACCCGCTTGTTATTGGCCAGCATTTCGCCTTCGGCGATACAGGTGCGCGCCTCGTGCGCGATGAACTCGTCCTTGCGGATAAACATCACCGGATGGGTGGCCACCACGGGCAGGCCCAGCTTGGCGGCCAGCGCCACCGCGTGGCGCACCTGGGCTTCCTGGTTGGCCTGGCCGGCGCGCTGGATCTCGATATAGAAGTGGCCGGGGAAGATCCCGGCCCACTTTTGCGCGTTTTGTTCGGCCAGCGCCGGGTTGCCGTTTTCAATCGCCATGCCGACGTCGCCGAAGTGCGCGCCGGACAACGCGATCAGGCCGTTGGCCGGACTGACGTCGGGCAGCAGCGCGTAGGTCTTGGCGGTGCGTTCGGCCAGCCACTCGGTGCGGATCTCGGCGCGGCCCTTGTACTGGTTGGTCAGCCAGGCTTGCGACAGCAGTTCGCACAGCTGCAGGTAGCCCATGTGGTTCTTGGCGAACAGCATCAGGCGATGCGGCTTGTCGCGGTTGTCGTCGTTGGTGATCCAGACGTCGACGCCCACCACCGGCTTGATGCCCTTGCCGCGCGCGGCCTTGTAGAACTTGACCATGCCGAACATATTGGACAGGTCGGTGACGGCCAGCGCCGCCTGCTTGTCCTTGGCGGCGCTGGCGACCAGGTCGTCGATGCGCACCAGGCCGTCGACGATGGAGTATTCCGAGTGCACCCGCAGATGGACGAAATCCGGTCCCGCCGGGAGAGCCGCTGCCGGTGCCGCCACTTCTTGTTCGTTTGCTACCATGTTCATACGCCGCTCAATGCTGGTTCAATAACCAGCTATTTTACCGTGCGGCGGCCGGGTGCGATAATCCTTTCACTGCCTGTTTTTTGGGCATAAAAAGCGCGTATAATGTCGGCTCTTCACAATTTTCGATCTTATCCACCATGCACGCTAATACTGCTTTACAAGCTGAAGCGCATGCCGCCGCCATCGCTGCCGCTGCCGCTCACGTCAACATCGCCGCCTACAAGTTCGTCACCTTCGACGACACCGAAGCGATGCGCCCGCTGTACCAGGACATCTGCCAGCGCCTGGCGCTGAAAGGCACCATCCTGTTGACGCCGGAAGGCATCAATATGTTCCTGTCCGGTCCGCGCAGCCATATCGACGAGTTCCTGGCCTGGGTCCGCGGCGACGCCCGCTTCGCCGACCTGGAAGTGAAGGAAAGCTATTCGGTCGAGCAGTCGCACAAGCGCATGCTGGTCAAGATCAAAAAAGAAATCATCACCATGCGCATGCCGCTGATCAAGCCGGAAGAAGGCCGCGCGCCCTTCGTCGAAGCCCACACGCTCAAGCGCTGGCTGGACAGCGGCGTCGACGACAACGGCCGGCCGGTGGTCATGGTCGACACCCGCAACGATTTCGAGGTCGACGTCGGCACCTTCGACCACACGGTCGACTACCGCATCAAGAAATTCACCGAGTTCCCGGAAGTGATCGCCGCCCACAAGGACGACTTCGCCGGCAAGACCGTGGTCACCTTCTGCACCGGCGGCATCCGCTGCGAGAAAGCCGCGATCCACATGCAGAACATCGGCTACGACAACGTCTACCAGCTCGAAGGCGGCATCCTCAAGTACTTCGAGGAAGTCGGCGGCGCCCACTACACCGGCGACTGCTTCGTGTTCGACTACCGTACCGCGCTCAATCCGAAACTGGAACCGACCGAGACCGTGCAATGCTTCGTCTGCCGTTCGGTGGTGACGCCGCGCCAGCAGCTGGCGCCGGAATACGTGTACGAGAAATCCTGCCCGCATTGCTACGGCAAGGACAAGGCTGCCTGAGCCACGCCAGCAGCGCGGATGTAAAAAGCCCCCGTCCGCACTGAGCATGCTCAGGCGGATGGGGGCTTTTGCTTTGCAACGCTTACTGTTTGGTGACCGGCAGCAGCAACTGCAATGCCGACTGGTAGGCGTTGCGGGCGGTCTGGTAGACCGCCAGCTTGGCGTTCAGGTCGGCGATCTGCGCATCGACGAATTGCAGATTGGTGACCTGGCTCTGCGCCTCCTCGCTCAGGTCCTTGACGGCATAACTGACGCCATTGACCGTGACCTCCAGTTCGTCGTCCATCATGCTCATTACGAGGCGGGCCTGAAGTAGGGAGCGATCTCGCGCACATCGGCTTCCGACAGCGTGCCGGCGGCCGAACGCATGCGCAAGGTGTTGAGCAGATAGTTGTAGCGCGCCTGGGCCAGGTCGCGTTTATTGGTGTACAACTGCTGCGTGGCATTGAGCACGTCGAGGTTGATGCGCACGCCGCCCTTGACGCTTTGCTGCGTGGCCTTGATCAGCAGCTCGGACGAGGCCACCGATTTTTTCAGGGCCGCGATGCGCGCCACATTGCTCATCAACGAATCGTAGTCCTTGCGCAATTCGGTCAGCACCTTGTCCCTCTGCCCCTGCAAGTCCGCCTTGGCCTTCTCCTGATTGGCCACCGCCTGGCGCGCCTGGGCATTCACCGAGCCCCCTGCGTACAAGGGAATGTTGACCTGCACGCCCAGACTGCGAATGATATTGTCCTGGGCATAAGTCTGGATCGTATCAGCCGAGCTTTTGGTGTAGCTGGCGACAAAATCGACGCGTGGCAGGTGGCCGGCATATGCCTTGCGCACTTCCTGCCTGGCGATCTCGACACCCGACACCAGCGTCTTGATATCCGGGTTGCGCTCGACCGCGACGGCCTTCCACGCTTCGAAGCTGACCGTGTCGGGCGGGCGTGTTTCGAATTCAGGCGTCAGCTTGTCCAGTTCGCCCACATCGCCACCGATCACGGCCGCCAGCGTGGTGCGTGAATTGTTCAAGGCGTCCTGGGTCTCCAGTACCGAGGCCTCGGACGCATCCAGCCGCGCCTGGCTTTCCAGCATATCGGTGCGGGTGCCCTCGCCTTTTTCGAACAAGCGTTGGTTGACCTTGACCTGCTCGACATAGACCTCGCGCTCCACCCTGACCAAGGCTAGCAGGTCGCTCTTGTACAGCACGTCCAGATACGCGTTGACCACGCGCGAGATCACTTCCTGCTGCTGGCTTTCGAACTGCGCCGCCGCATAATCGCTCTGCGCCGCGCCCTGCTTATAGCGTGCGTATCCATCCAGGTTGAACAAGGCCTGGCGCAATTGGATGGTGGCGCTGCGACTGATGTAGTCGCGCGGCACTGAGCCCAGCGGATCAGTAACCGTCGTGCGGTTCTGGCTGGCGCTGTAGCTGCCCGACAGCGTCGGCAACAGGTTGGAACGGCCGAGCAGCCGGTTTTCCTTGCCGGCCTCGCCCGCATAGTATGCCGAGCGATACGTCGGGTCATTCTTGAGCGCCGCCTGGTAGGCCTCGATCAAGCCCAGTGCGGATGCCGGCGAGCTGGACAGCAGTGTGCCAGCCACCGCAGCCGCGACAAGGGCTGCGCGCCTATGGTTAGCGAAATGGGCCACGTTAATCCTCCGTCAGCGAAGTTTTTGCACGGTCGAATATCGGCTTGAACAGATAGCTGATCATCGTACGCTCGCCGGTTTTGACGAACACTTCCACCGGCATACCGGAGACCACCACCAGTTTCTTGGCGTCGATTATTTTCGCGCCCGCCGGCGTAACCCGTGCCCGCACCTTGTAGTAGGCGTTGCCCGTACGTTCATCCACAGTCCGATCCGCTGCGACCTGGATAACTTCGCCCGGAATATGCGGCGTGCGGTTGGCGTTGAACGCCGCGAAACTCATTTCCACCGGCAGGCCGACATGGACTTTATCGATCAAGTTGACCGGCAGCTGTCCCTCCACCACATAGGCGTCGTCGCTCGGCACGATTTCCATGATCTTGATATTGGAGCCGACCACGCCGCCGCGCGTAAACAGACTCGATCCCGTCACCACGCCGTCCACCGGCGATTTGATGTCGACCGCCTGCAAGTCGTAGTTCTGGCCATCGATCCGTCCACGCAGCGATTCAGCTTCCTTGTTAGTATCAGCCAGCAGGGAGCGTACTTCCTTTTGATACTCACTGGCGCGCTGCGCCTTGCGCATCTGCGTTTCGCTGATCTGGCGCTGCGCGCGCGCGATACTGCCGCCATCCTCGGCGATCGAACCGGTCACCTGCTGATAGCTGCGCTGAATTTCCAGATAACGGTTACGGGCAACATAACCATCCTTGACCAGATCGTTCATATTGTCGAGCTGCTCCTTCAAGGTCGCCTGCTGTGCCTTTCGGCTTTCGCGCGACTCTTGCACGCTGCTGATCTGAGCCCTCAATCCGCCCATCCCTTCGTCCATCGCCCCCAGCTCGCTTTGCAATGCACTCTGACGCGACAACAACAGCTGATTTTGCAGCGCCATGACGGCGGCGGTGCGCGGGTCATCCTGATATTCCTTCAGCGCAGGCGGCATGCCGACCGACTTCTGGCCGGCCAGCTCGGCTTGCAGGCGTGCTTCGGTGGCGCGCGCGCCAATGTACTGGGCGCGCGTGATATCCAGCGCGGCTTTCGCCGGAATCGCGTTCATCCGCACCAGGACCTGGCCGGCCTTGACCACGTCGCCATCCTTGACCAGGATATCCTGCACCGTACCACCTTGCAGGTACTGGATGGTCTTGCGGTTGGACTCCTTCACCACCGTGCCGGACATCGGCGAACCTTTGTCCAGCGGCGCCCAGAAGGCCCACAGCAGGAAGCCAACGAACATTACCAGCACCATGATCCAGCCCATGCGCGCATAGCCTGCCGGATCGGTATCGACCGTCAAAGGCGTAACGTCATGGCTGATAACGTCCGAGACGGGCTCTGTTTTTTTCATGACATTCATCGTATTACTCCTGTTCCGTTGCCGCAGGCGCGACCGGGGCCGCAGCCTGGGATGGCGCCTGCTGCGCTGCTTGTTGCGCCGGCGCCGCTGGCGCGCCCGGCTGGGCGGCCAGTGCCTGCCGTTTGTTAGCTTCCTGCAAGGCGATCAACACGTCATTACTCGGTCCGAACATACTGACAGCGCCATCGCGCAACAACAGCAGTTTAGTGGTGGCGCCGATAATGCTGGTGCGATGGGTAATCAGCACGATAGTCTTGCCGCGGGCGCGCAAATCATTGATCGCCGCCAGCAACGCGGCTTCGCCGACATCGTCCAGATTGGAATTCGGTTCATCCAGCACCAACACCGACGGGTCGCCATACATGGCGCGCGCCAGGCCGAGGCGCTGGCGTTGGCCGCCGGACAGGCCGGCGCCACCATCGCCGAGGCGGGTGTCGTAACCGTCGGGGAAATGCAAAATCAACTCGTGGATGCCGGCGCGCTTGGCCGCCAAGACGACTTTCTCCGGGTCGATGTCACCAAAGCGGGCGATATTTTCGCTGACGCTACCGGCGAACAATTCAATATCCTGCGGCAGGTAGCCGATGTGAGGTCCCAGTTCCGCCTTATTCCATTGGAAGATATCGGCGCTGTCGAGGCGAACCTTGCCCATCATCGATGGCCAGACGCCGACCAGCAAGCGCGCCAGCGTCGATTTACCCGAACCACTGGGGCCAATGACACCCAACACATCGCCGGCGCCAATGGCAAAGTTGATCCCTTTCAGAAATGGCACTTTGCTGTGCGGCGGACCGGCGGTCACCTGCTCCACGCTCAACATGCCTGTCGGTGCAGGCAGGGGCATACCGGCTTCGCGCACCGGGTTATTTTCCAGCAGCAAAGACAATCGTTCGTAAGCACTACGGGTCGAACTGAAAGATTTCCAAACTGCGATGACCTGCTGTACCGGCTGCATCGCGCGCCCAACCAGGATCGAAGCGGCAATCATCATGCCCGGGGAAATTTTATTTTCCAGCACCAGCAGAGCGCCGAAGCCCAGCACCAGCGATTGCAGCGCGGTCTGGAAGAATTTGGTGACAGCACCGACCATGCCGGCTTTTTCACTCGCATCCGCCTGCAAGCGCAGGAAGCGGCTATGCAGCTTCATCCAGCGGCCCATCAGGTTGGGCAGCATGCCCATCGATTCGATCACCTCGGCATTGCGCAAGTTGTTCGTGGCCAGCGTGCCAGCGGCGATCGCCATGGCATTGGCCTCGGCCAGCGGCTTGTGCGAAACGCGCTCATTGACGTAAGCGCAGATGATCAGCACGATCGTCCCGCCCAGGGCGAACAAGCCGAGCGACGGTTCAAACAAGAAGATCACGACGAGATAAAAGGGGAACCAAGGCGCATCGAAGAACGCAAACAAGGCGTTACCAGTCAGGAACTGACGCACGTTGGTCAGGTCGTTGAGCGCCTGGCCCGCGTTGGCGCCACTCTGTTTCAGATTCTGCTCGAAGGCCGCGGTGTAGACACGCTTGTTGAGCTGCATATCGAAGCGGGCGCCGAGACGCACCAGTACAAAGCTGCGGATCAGATCGAGGGCGCTCATGAACACGTATGCGCCTAGCATCATCAACGTCAGCATCAGCAGCGTGATTTCGTTGCGGCTGCCGAGCACACGGTCGTAAACCTGCAGCATGTACAGCGAAGGCACCAGCATCATCAGGTTGCTGATGGCGCTGAACACACCGACCGTGACAAAGCTACGTTTGAAGGTGAGCAATACCTGCTCAATTTCGTTTTTAGTTTTCTGTAATTTGTTTTTCATGATATGCCTGCACGGCGTTTCGGCGGGGCTCATGGCGTAGCGGACAATCCGCTGCCTGAAACGCGTCGACAAAGGTTGGAATCGATAACAATCGCCACAAGCGGGCGAGACGAGACATTATCGCCGAAAACACGATAAAAATGTGACCTGCATCACAAATTCCATGTGGCTACCACAAAAAATCCGGAAAATTGCGTGAGTTTTTGCAGATCATCAAGAAACTTCGGGGCAAAGTGCAGTATAGCCGCCGACAGCGGGAGGGCATAAAAAAACGCCCGATGCAGGCATCGGGCGTTTCTGCGGATCCAGCCCGGAGGCCGGACCCGCATTTTATTACAACCGGGCTATTAGGCCAGGGTGATGATACCAGCAGCAGCCGTAGCGGTGCCGTGGAAGCCAACCAGAACAACAGCTTCTACGATGGTGCCAGCGCCAGCGCCGTCAACGTCGTACACGAACATCGAGTCAGCACCGGTGGCGCTGACGGTGAATGCGTGCGAAGTGGTGTCGTAGTTACCCAGAACCAGAGCAGCGGTGGTACCCGAAGCCGAAGCGATCGTGGTGCCCAGCGCGCCGGTGTAGGTATTCAACACGGTCGCTACGTCGATGGTGTCGCCAGCGTGCATGCCGGTGACGATATCGGCGCCAGCAGCCGAGGTAGCAACAGCGGTAGCCAGAGCAGCGGTGGTAGCAGCCGACAGGGTATCGCCGGTAGCAACCAGTTTCACGCCGTCGATCACGCCAGCAACGTGGGTGCCGAAGGTGATCGTGTCCGCACCAGCGCCGCCGGTGATCAGGTTGCCGCCGGTGCCGACGGTGATCGTATCAGCAGCCGAACCGCCTTTGATCACGTTCCAGCCGTTGCCAGCGGTGATGGTGTTAGCAGCTGCCGAACCGATGTTGTCAACCGAGTTGTCGCCGTTACCAACAACGATCGTGTTGCCGCCAGCGGCGCCGTGCACGGTGTTGTTACCATTGCCGACGGTGATAACGTCGTTAGCCTGGCCGCCGGTGATGGTGCTGTTACCGTTGCCGGAAACGATGGCGTTGCCTTTGGCAGCGATGTCGGTACCGGTCAGGGTGTTGTTGCCGTTACCAGCTTTCAGGGAAACGCCGTTGCCGGTGCCGGCTACGAAGTTCAGAACGGTGGTGGCGTTATCAGCCGATGCATCGATCACGGTGTTGACGTTCAGTGCGGTAGCGCCCGAGGTGATGCTCACGGTACCAGTACCGGTAACTTTCACGCTGGTCAGCGCGGTAGCGTTGGTCAGTGCGCCGATCACGATGTTGTCGGTGGCAGCGATGGTCAGCGTTTCAACACCAGCCAGGGTTGGCGAGGCCAGGGTGACGGTGCTGGTCGACGACAGGCCATCGCTGATGGTCAGGGCAACGGTGTCCAGTTGACCAACGGTAGCCGCGCCGGTTACGCCCAGATCCAGGGTGCCGGTAGCAGCAACAGTGATGTGGCCAGCTTGGGTAGCGTTCAGGCCGGTCAGGGTCTGCGCGCCGCCGTCCAGCACCAAGCTGGTGAAGGTCGAACCGGTGAACACGGTAACGTCAGCGCCTACGCCCGAACCCAGCTCCAGAATTTCGAAGTTGGTGATCTTGGCGGCTGCGGCTGCGGTGCCGAAGTCGGTTGCGTTTTTCAGGATGATTTTGTCAGCCGTACCAGCGCCACCGCTAACAGCTTTGGTCTGAGCCGCGCCGTTGTTCAGGGTGACGGTGTCTACGCCGGCGCCGCCGGTGTAGGTCTGGCCTTGCAGAACGCCGATGGTGACATCGCCGCCGGTGGCGGTGATCACTGCAGCAGCAGCGAAGGTCTGGCCGTCGAAGTACATGCCGGTACCGGAGATATTAACGGTGGTGGCAGCAGCCATGGTCACGGTGGCTTCGCTACCCGATGCGCCCGAGGTAACCAGGTTCAGGGTGGTAGCAGCGGTATCGGTGATGGTGCCAGCGATAACGTTGTTCAGGGTGACGTTCTGGGTGTGGCCAACGGTGCTGTTGACGATGGTGACATCGTTCTCGCCGTCGTTCACAACAACCTTGGTCAGCGCGGCGCCGGTCAGGGTTGCACCAGCGGCGTTGTTCAGGGTTACGGTGGTCAGCACGTTGCTCAGGGTCGAGGCGTCGGTCACGGTGTTGTTCGTGATGGTGCCGGAAGTACCGTAGTTGCCGTTGATCGTCACGGAAGCCAGCGCGGTGTTGGTGATCGCGCTCACGGTAGCGGCTTCAACCGAAGTCGCCTTGGTGCCGTCGGCGGTAACAACAGCAGCAGCAGCAGCGTTAGCAGCAGCAGCCAGCGCGTCGTTGGTTGCGTCGGCCGAAACAGCTGCAGCGCTGGCAGCGGTCGAAGCGGTCTGCAGCGGGGTCAGCACAGCTTGAGCGGCGGTACGGGCAGCAGCAACGCTGGTTGCCAGCGAGCCACCGAAGGCTGCGTCGATAGCGATCTTGTCAGCAGCGGTGATCGCGCCAGCGTGGAACGCGGTGGTGGTTGCCAGTTGGATCGACAGCGCGGTGCTTGCATCGGCGGCGACGTTGGTTGCTGCGGCGATGGCGGTTGCCAGGGTGGCTTGGTTGGTCACTTTGGTAGCAGCGGCAACTTTAGCTTTACCAACGGTGTCGGTATCGGCCAGGGCCTTGACGTTCGCGGCGTTAGCGGCAGCAGCGGTGTCCGAGTGGGTGGTACGGTCAGCCAGGCTCACGGCGCCAGCAGCGGTTGCGCTGATCGAGGTACCGTTGACGAAGGTCATTGCGCCGCCGGTCGAGGTAGCGGTTTCAGCAGCTGCACCTTTAACGGTGACGGTGCCGCTAGCGAAGTTGTTGGTTGCAACGACGTTGCCAGCAGCGCCGGTGGTCGCGCCAACGTTGATGTTACCTGCGGTGCCGTTGGTGATGGTGACGTTTTTGCCGCCGTCCACTGCAACGCCAGCCAGGCCGTTAGCAACGTTGATGTCGGTGGTTGCAGCAGCAACTACACCAGCGATGTTGCCGCCAGCAGCGACGTTCAGGGTGGTCGCGCCAGTCCAGCCAGCGATGTTCGCAACGGTGATCGCACCAGCGGTGCTCAGGTTGATCGTTTCGATGTTGGCGACGGTCACGCCTGCAGCAAGGGTGGTGCCTACGGTCACAACGTTCAGCACGTCGTTGCCGGCGCCGCCGTTGATCGAATCCAGCGACGACAGGGTGTCAGCACCGGTAATGACTGGAGCGTTGAAGATGTCGGAGCCCGCACCACCGATGAAGGTCGCGCCACTGTCGATGCCGGTGGTCAGGGTGACGTTGGTCACTACTGGTGGTGGTACAGCAGCTGCGGTAGCGGTAGCGACGGCGGCGATAGCGGTTGCCAGCGATGCGTCGTCGGTCACGGTCGCGACGTAGTCACGGCCAGCTTGGTTGTTCGATGCGTAGCCCAGACGTTCCGCTTCGTGGCCTGGCAGGCTCAGTTCGTCGGTGAAAGCAGCAGCGGCGGTGGCTTTGTTGGCCAGAGCGATACCGTCAGCATTTGGGTTGCCGTCTGCGTCGATAGCGCCGGCGCCGATGAATTTAACCAGGTCGGCGGTGGTGATGCCACCTGGGGTGCCTGCCAGACCAGCGGCGACTTTTGGCGACCAGAAGTTCAGGCCACCTTGTTCAGCGTGACGGCCGAACAGGTTCATGTAGACGGTGTCTACGATTGCGTCGGCGTTCTTGCCAGCGTACATATTGGTGTACTCAGGCGCGGTGTTGAAGGCTTTGCTGATTGCATCAATGGAAACGCCAGCATCCAGTTTGCCTACCCAGAATGCCAGACCACCAACATCTGCAGGACGGTTGTAGTATGCGACGTACAGTTGTTGAATCAGGGCGGTATTTGTAGCCATTTAGAACTCCTAGGTTTAAAAGATTAAGCGCTTCGGCGACGCAACCTGCGAACCGCAAGACAGCGTGACCGAATCATGGCAGAGGATAGCTGGGGGAGAATGTGATGGGCATCACATCAAACCTCAATTACCTCCACTTTTTTAGCATTTCTGCGACATTCATTTATTCGCGCGGCCATTATGTAAGAACCGTGTGGATAAATCAAATGTTTGCAAAACATACCAACTCCGCGCCTCAAATGAATTGGCACTGCTAATAAAAGATTAATTAACAAATGCGTTTTTTACGCTTACCCGGCACAAAAAAAACCCGCCTGTCCAAGGCGGGTTGCGGGTCGTGGCGGCTGTGCTTATCGGCTCCAGCTGGTAACGCCATTGACCAGATGCCTGGCGTCGGGCGCGCCCTGGAATATATATGTGGCGTTGGTCATACTGCCGATTGCGCCGGTCACCGACATATTGGCTCCGGGACTGGCTAAATTAGTGCTCGAAAATATACCGTCAGCCTGCACCTTGCCACTCGATCCCATTTTAAAAGTCTCGGAGGCCGCGGTGGTCACGTCGAACTTGGTGGCAAACGTCGCTTTGCCAAAATCGAAGGACAATACGCCATTCGATAGCGTCGCCGCGGTTTTTTCCTGGGTCGAGGTGTCGCGCACATAGGCCTCGCTGCCTGCCATGGCAAACGCCACCGATCCCTGGGCCGGCGTGGCGAAGGTCGTACCGCTACGGCTGCGGAACAATACAAAGTCTTCCGTCGCGCCGATGCGCTCCATGCCGGCCTTGCTCAACGTGCTCGTGGCGGCGGAACCGGCAATCGCGGTCCAGCGGCCCCAGCTCACTTCCTTGGGCGGCAGCGTCACCACCGGCTCGGCAGGCGTCACCGGCACGGTCACCGGCGGGGTCGGCGTCACTTCCAGATAGGGCGGCTTCAATTCGCCGGTGTCGGTGGTCTTGCCCGGCACGTTGGCGGCCGCCTGCGCGTCCTGGTTGGCTTTTTCCAACTTCAGCGTCAAATCCTTTTTCGGATCCAGGCTGGGCTCGATCGTCGAGGCCGAACCGCCGCTGGCGGTCTTGCCCGGCTCATCCATGCGCGGCGGCGCCACCACGTCCGGCGCCAGCGAGTTATTACCTTGCAGCAACTGCGGCGCACCCTGACCACGTTGTACTTGCAACAACTGGCCTTTTTGCGCGGCGCTCAGCTCGCGCGCGGCATTGCCTTCGCACGGTCCGCTGCCTTCCGGCCGGCAGGCGCCGGCAAAGCCGCTCATGGTGATGCCACCAGATAATACGGTCACGCGCGAGGTGTCGGCGTCGGTAAACACGGTGAAGTCGGTGCCGCGCACGCCGATGGCGGCCACTGGCGTGTTGAAGCGGAAATTCTGGCGCGCCAGCTTGACGGCCTGGCCGGACTGGCTGCGCGCCACGCCGCTGATCAATTCCAGCTTGATGCGGGTGTTGACCGGATTGGCGGCGTCCACATGGTAGCTGGCGATGCGCGCCTGGGTGTTCGGGCGCAGGATGAACAAGCCATTATCGATGGTCTTGATATAGATGTAGCCGTCGGCGCCGGTACTGAGCAACTCGCCCTCGCCCACCGGGGCGTCCAGTACTGCCGCGTTGGCGGCGATCTTGGCGGCACCGGCGACAAATATGATTTTCCCTGCCTGGGCGGCCTGGGCGGCGTGGGCCAGCAGCATGGCGCCGGCTAAGAATAAAAGTTTGCGCATCATATTTCTCCTCGGTACAACCCGGATTATCCTTGGTCTGACGGAACTTTCCGTGATGAACGTCACATTCTACTGCAACGCTTGTTGCAAGCTCCAAACGTTACACTTTGTAGCAAAAGCATTTGCCGCTGCCGGTAAAGCGTTGTACCCTGAACACTTACCCCTCCGTCTCCCAGCCCTCTCCGACGAACCCGGCCGCCGTAACGCCCTTGATGACCATTTTCCCGGCCCTGCGCGCCCTGTCCCAGTCCCTGCCCCGCCTCGTGCCCCGTCGGCTGCCCTCGTCCCGGCACCTGCGCTGGCTGCTGCCGTTGCTGGCGGTGCTGATCACCGCCGGCGCCGAATGGCTGGCCCCCGCCGGCGGCGGCTACCTGGCCGACGAATGGCTGCGCGACCGCTACATCCGCCTGCAAACCACCAACGCCGAGGAACCGCGCGTGCTGGTGGTCGACATCGACGAAGCCAGCCTGGCCTCGATCGGCCCCTGGCCCTGGGGCAGCGGCCGGATTGCCGACCTGGTGGAAATCCTGCTGACCGACTACCAGTCGCGCGGCGTCGCGCTCGACATCCTGCTGCCCAAGCCGGGCGCGGCGGGCGACGACCTGCGGCTGGCGCTGCTGGCGGCCAACGCCCCGCTGGTGCTGGCCCAGGCGCTCGACTACAGCCAGACCCGGCCCGACCTGCTGCACGAAGGCGTGCTGGGCGGCGCCACGCCGTCGGGCAGCCCGGCGGCGGCGGCCACCGGCTACCTGGCCAACCACGCCCAGCTGGCGCGCGCCGCCCGCCATGTGGGCAACATCGGCTTCATCCCGGACAACGACGGCGCGCTGCGCCGGGTGCCGCTGCTGACCCGCTACAACGGCCAGACCTACCCGGCGCTGAGCCTGGCGCTGGTCAATTGCTGCGGCGGCGGCCCGGCGCTGGCGCCCGGCGCCGACGCCGCCGGCGCGCGCGTCTCCTACCGCCGCGACTGGACCGCCTACACCGTGGTCGGCGCGGCCGACATCCTGCAACGCCGCATCGATCCGGCCAGCGCCAGCGGCCGCCTGGTGCTGGTCGGCTCCTCGTCGCTGACCCTGTCCGACCGCGTCACCACGCCGCTGGCCGCCAACCGTCCCGGCCTCGGGGTGCAGGCGGCCATGCTGTCGACCCTGCTCGACCGGCGCGACGGCAACACCCCGACGCCGTGGCCGGGCCGCTGGATCGCCTGCGGCTGGGCGCTGCTGATGGCCAGCCTGGCCAGCTACACCTTCCCGCGCCTGTCGGCCGCCCGCAATGTGGCGCTGCTGGCGGTCGGCAGCGGCCTGTGGCTGCTGGTGGCCTTCGGCGTCAGCCTGCACGACGCCGATTTCTCGCCGACCGCGCCGCTGGCCAGCCTGCTGTTCCTGCTGGCGTTCGCCGTGCCCTACCAGTGGCAGCTGACCCAGCAGCGCTCGCGCCACCTGCTCGACACGCTGCGCCAGTACGTGGCGCCGGCGGTCGTGGCCGAGCTGCTGCGCAGCGACCTGAAGGATCCGCTGGCGCCGCGCCAGCTCGACGTCACCACCCTGATCGCCGACATGGAGGGCTACACCACCCAGGTCGAATCGCTGCCGGTGGACGAGGCCGCCAAGCTGACGCGCGACTTCCTCGAATGCCTGACCGGTCCGGTGATCGCCACCCACGGCACGCTGGACAAGTACACCGGCGACGGCCTGGTGGCGTTCTGGGGCGCGCCGTTACCAAATTTACAACATGCGGATTTGGCATTAGACGCCGCGCATGCTATTGTGCGGCGCGTGCAATTACTTAGCCAAAAGCAACAGGCCCGGGGACGGCCGCCGCTGCGGGTCCGCATCGGCATCGACAGCGGCCTGGCGATGGCCGGCGATTTCGGCACCGCCTTCCGCAGCATCTATACGGCGGTGGGCGACAGCGTCAACACCGCCTCGCGCCTGGAGCAGGCGGCGCGCGACTATCCCTACGATGTGATCATCGGCGCCGGCACCGTGGCGCGGGCGCGCCGCCACCAGTTCCTGCGCCTGGGCGAACGTTTATTACGGGGCAAGGAAAAGCCCACGATACTTTATACATTTGAAGCAGCCATGACCGTCACAGTTCCCGCCCCCGCCGCACCGCGCAGCACACCGGCTGCCGAGGTACGCTCTTGAAGTCGCTGCTGCGCGCGCTGACCGCGACCGCGCTGCTGGCGCTGGCGCCGGCCGCGCTGGCCCAGGGCGACGCCGAGGAAAACCAGCAGCTGTACCGCCAGGCGCTGCAATCGATCTCCGAAGGCCGCAAGAACGACGCCAGCGAAACCCTGATGCGGGTGATCGAGCAGGAGCCGCTGCACGCCGGCGCCTGGCTGGACCTGGCGCTGATCCAGTGCGCGCTGGGCCACGCCGACGAGGCCGAACGGCTGTTCAACACCATCCGCCAGCGCTTCAACCCGCCGCCCGGCATCGTCGAGCTGATCAGCGAGGCGCGCAGCGCCGGCTGCGCCCACTGGCGGCCGCACGCCCAGACCGCGTTCAGCTTCGGCCGCGGCGTCGACCAGAACGTCAACCAGGGCTCCAGCGTCGGCAGCTACACAGCCAACCCGTCCGGGGTGCCGGTGGAGCTGCCGCTGACGCCCGAATTCCTGCCCCAGCACGACCAATACACGGCGCTCACCGCCGACTACCTGAGCGACCTCACGCCCAACGGCAGCACCGGCTACCTGCAATTCCAGGCGCGCCGCTACGACCGCCTGGGCCTGTACAACTCGTCGTCGCTGTTTGCCGGCATCGACACCCCGTGGCGCTTCGGCCGCTGGACCCTGCACGGCTCGGCCACCGTGGGCCTGATCACCCTGGGCAGCCAGCTCTACCAGCGCCAGACCCAGGTGCAGGCGCGCCTCGGCCCGCCGCTGCCGCTGCCCGGCAGCATGCAGTTCAGCCTGACGACCGGCCTGACCCATGTCGAGTACCTGACGCTGAGCAATTTCAACTCCAACACGGCCGAACTGCGCGGCCAGTTCAACTACCGGCTCGACGACGACAGCGCCAGCGCCAGCGTGGCGCGCCTGGCCGACCACGCCGGCAGCGCCCGCCCCGGCGGCAACCGCGAGGGCTGGGCCGCCAACGCCCAGTGGCGCCGCCGCCTGTTCGGCGAGACCAGCGGCGAGCTGGCCTACAGCGCCCAGCACTGGCGCAGCAGCTCGGCCTATTCGCCCGGCTTCCTCGACCAGGTGCGCGACCAGACCACCCAGGTGCTGCGGCTGACGCTGAACTACCCGCTCAGCAACACCCAGTCGCTGCAGCTGGAAGCGCGCCAGGTGCGCAACAAGGAAAACATCTCTATCTTCCAGTACAACGACCGCCAGCTGCAATTGAGCTGGCAATGGCAGGGGCTGTAACCAGTCGTTCCCGCGAAAGCGGGAATCCATAGACCCCATTCAGCATGGATTCCCGCTTGCGCGGGAATGACGGCACAACCGAGCCCGCCGAACACGTTACAATCGCACTATGACGTCAAACACCGCCCCCCCCGCCATTCCGCCTGCCGCCGTGCCGCCAGCTGAAGAACGCCAGATCCAGATCCATCTGCGCAAGATTCCGCTGCTGGCCGAGCTGTCGGACGAGGAAGTGCTGGCCATCAAGCCGGAGATGCGCATCCGCCAGTACGCCAAGCGCGAGGTGGTGTTGCACAAGGGCGGCAGCGGCGACGGCCTGCTGTTCCTGCTGTCGGGCTCGCTCCAGGTGATCGACGTCACCGAGGACGGCCGCGCGATCGGCCTGCGCATGCTGGTGCCGGGCGACTTCTTCGGCGAGATCGCGCTGATCAACAGCTCCACCCGCTCGGCCTCGGTGGTGGCGATGAGCGACGTGCTGGTGGCCTTCCTGCCGGCGCCGGTGGCGATGAATCTGTTCTCGCATTCGCCGTCGGTGGCGCGCCAGATGCTGCGCCACCTGGCGCAGAAGATCCAGCGCGATTCGGAATTCCGCGCCCTGCTCAGCATCAACAACACCGCCAAGCGGATCTACTCCTACATCGTGCTGATGCAGAAAAAGAATCCGGACGGCACCGTGGTGGAAAACCTGCCGACCCACCAGGACATCGCCAACATGATCAACACCAGCCGCGAGACCGTCACCCGCGCGCTGCTGACCCTGGTCCAGCAGGGCATCGTCCAGAAAGAGCCGCACCGCCTGCTCATCAAGGACCCGGACGCGCTGCAAAAGCTGGTCCAGGGCGAGTGACGAGAAGCAGTTCATCGTCATTCCCGCGCAGGCGGGAATCCATAGAATGTCTGCGTTCCACCATAACCCGCCTCAGAGGGCAGCTCAGTATGGAGGGAATGGCGGGAACACGTCCTTAGCTCATCCGGTGAAATCCTCGAACAAATCGCGCCACATCGGGTTGGATTTCTGTATCAACTCGATCTTCCAATCACGGCGCCATTTCTTGATCTGCTTCTCCCGTGTGATTGCCGCCAGGATCTCGGTATGTTGTTCGTACCAGACCAGGCGTTTAACACCATATTCCTTGGTGAAGCCTTCTGCGAGACCCTCGCGGTGTTGCCACACACGCCGGATCAAATTTGATGTCACGCCGATATACAAGGTGCCGTAGCGAGCACTCGCGAGAATGTAGACATAGCTTTCTTTACTCATCATTTTCTCCATCCGATCATGGAGAAAAATGGTCTCTCAGCCGCGCTGACCTGGGGCTGATCTACCTCAGTTGTGAGGTTCCACGGAGGGAATTCAGGCAATGCATGGATTCCCGCCTTCGCGGGAATGACGGAATCACCACTAGCACGTCATTCCCGCGCAGGCGGGAATTCATAGAATGCCGGCATTCCACCATAAACTGCCGCACAGGGAAGCTCAGTATGGATTCCCGCCTTCGCGGGAACGACGGAGCATTTCGCGGTTGTCACAAGCTGTAACTGTTACTGTCGTAACAATAGTGTGCGGTATAATCGCCGTCCGGCGCTGCCGCTGCGCCCGTTCGTCAGCGCGCCAACCCCTCACTTTTGTCCGCCATGCCGCTAGCCTCGCCGATCCGCACCTCCGCCGCCGTCATGCCCTCGCCGCCGGGCCACCATGCTTAAGCGGGCGCTGCTGCAACCGCAGTTCCTGCTGTTCGTCGCCGGCGGCCTGCTGTGCGCGCTGATCGACATCGGCCTGATGCAGTTGCTGATCGGCGGCGGCGCCGCGCCGGTCGCGGCCGCCTCGGCGGGCTTCGTGGCCGGGCTGGTGGTCAACTATGCGTTCCACGCCAAGGTCACCTTCAAGCAGCTCAGCAGCAGCACCACCGTCGCCCGCTACCTGTGCGTGGTGGCGGCCAACTACCTGATCACGGTGGCGCTGGTGGCGCTGGCGCAATCGCTGCTGGGCTGGGCGCTGGCGGGCAAGCTGGCCTCGCTGCCGCTGGTGGCGGTCAACGGTTATCTCTTGAGTAAATACTGGGTCTTCAAATGATCACATTCGCTCCCTTGCGCACCGATGCGCAGGCCCTGGCGCGCTACGGCGCCCTGTTCGCCGCCTGCTTCCCCGGCGCCACCAAGTTCACCCCGGCCTATCTGCAATGGCTGTACGCCGACAACCCGGACGGTCCGGCGGTCGGCTACGACGCCTGGGACGGCGACACCCTGGCCGCCCACTACGTCTGCGTGCCGGCGCGCGTGCGGCTGGAAGGCGTGGAGGCGCGCATGCTGCTCTCGCTCAACACCGCCACCCATCCGTCCTACCAGGGCCAGGGCTTGTTCACCAAGCTGGCGCAGCAGACCTTCGACGCCGGCCGCGACGCCGGCTACGACGGCGTCTACGGCGTGGCCAACGCCAACAGCACGCCCGGCTTCATCCGCAAGCTGGGCTTCCAGCTGGTGCGCCCGCTGGAGGCGCGGGTCGGCCTCGGTCCGGTCGGCCAGCCGGCGCCGGCGCGCGATCCGGCGCCGTCGTTCCAGCGCCTGTGGAGCGCCGCCAGCCTGGCCTGGCGCTGCGCCAACCCGGACAACCCGGTGCACGCGCAGCGCCAGCGCCGCCGCTGGCGCTTCGACGCCGCCGCGCTGGGCCCGGCGCGCGCCTACGCCGAGCTGGAACTGGACTTGCCGGCCGACGTGGGCGGCGCCGCCCAGCCGGTGTCGGCCGCCGCCGGCAGCCGCTCGCCGCTGCGCCTGTACCTGGGCCTGCTGCCGGACAGCCAGCGCAGCTTCCCCTTCTATCCGAGCATCCCGCAGCGCCTGCGGCCGTCGCCGCTGAACCTGATCTACCGCTCGCTGTCGGGCCGCGTGGCGGCGCTCGATCCGGCCCGCATCCACTTCACCTTCCTCGATTTCGATGCCTACTGAACGCCAGCCGGTCGCGCTGTTCCTGTTCGCCCACCAGGACGACGAGTTCGGCGTATTCCAGACCATCGAAGACTGCCGCCGCCAAGGCTGGCGGGTGGTCTGCGCCTACCTGACGCACGGCGCGCACGGCAGCGCCGAGCGGCGCAACCAGGAGTCGCGCCGGGTGCTGGCGAGGCTCGGCGTGCAGGACGACGACATGCTCTTCGCCGGCGACGCGCTGGCCATCGTCGACGCCAGCCTGCCGCGCCAGCTGCAGCCGGCCGGCGCCTGGATCGAGCAATGGCTGGCCACGTGGTCGGCCGACCCGGCCGCCGAGCTGCGCCTGCTGTGCGCGCCGGCCTGGGAAGGCGGCCACCACGACCACGACGCGCTGCACTTCCTGGCGGTGCAGGCCGCCGCCGGCCTGGGCCTGGGCCGGCTGCTGCGCCAGTACGCGCTGTACAACGCCTACCGCTGCCCCGGTCCGCTGTTCCGCGTGCTGTCGCCGCTGGCCGCCAACGGCCCGCTGGAAAGCACGCCCGTGCCGTGGAGGGCGCGCCTGCGCCATCTGCGCCTGTGCCTGTGTTACCCGTCGCAGCGGATCACCTGGATCGGGCTGTTCCCGTTCGTGCTGGCGCACGCCCTGCTGAACGGACGCCAGGCGCTGCAGGCGGCCACGCCGGCGCGGCTGGCGCAGCGCCCGCACCCCGGCCCGCTGTACTATGAAAATCGCCGTTTCTACACCTGGGAACAGCTGCAGGCCGACATGGCCGGCTACCTGCGCAACAGCGCGCCGCCGGCCGGATAGCCGTCATTCCCGCGCAGGCGGGAATCCATAAGCCGCATCAACGCAAGCGCAGCATGGATTCCCGCTTGCGCGGGAACGATGGAACGCAGTGTGACAAGCTGTAACATGTTACTTACGTAACAAGGGGTGCGGTATAATCGCCGTCTCGTAATTTCCGTGCCCGCCCCCAGTAAATGATGCCAGTTCGCCGTCCCTTCCCTCATTCACCGCGCCGCGCACGGGCCGCATGATGTCGCTCGCCATGCTCCACGGGCTGTGGCGCTACCGCGGCTTCGTGCTCGGCAGCGTCAAGCGCGAATTCCAGTCCAAATACCGCAACACCATGCTGGGCGCCGCCTGGACCGTGCTCAGTCCGCTGGCCATGATCCTGGTGTACACGCTGATCTTTTCCCAGGTGATGAAGAACCGCCTGCCGGGCAACGCCAGCGAGTACGGCTACAGCATCTACCTGTGCGCCGGCGTGCTGACCTGGGGCATGTTCGCCGAGATCACCTCGCGCGCGCAAAACATGTTCCTGGAACAGGCCAACCTGCTCAAGAAAATCAGCTTCCCGCGCATCTGCCTGCCGCTGATCGTGGTGCTCAACGCGCTGGTCAACTTCGGCATCATCTTCGGCCTGTTCACCGTGTTCCTGCTGGCGTCCGGCCAGTTCCCGGGCTGGGTCTTCCTGGCGCTGCTGCCGGTGCTGCTGATCCAGGTCGCGCTGGCGATCGGGGTCGGCATGGTGCTCGGCGTGCTCAACGTCTTCTTCCGCGACGTCGGCCAGTTCTTCCAGATCTTCATCCAGTTCTGGTTCTGGTTCACGCCCATCGTCTACCCCGCCACCATCCTGCCGCCCGAAGTGCGCGGCCTGCTGGTGTGGAACCCGATGGCGGCCGTGATCCAGTCCTACCAGACCATCCTGGTCAGCGGCCAGGCGCCGCAGTGGATGGAGCTGCTGCCGGCCGCCGTGCTGGCGCTGCTGGCGTGCGTGCTGGGCCTGCAACTGTTCCGCAAACGCGCGGGCGAAATGGTGGATGAACTCTGATGGGCTCGATTACTGTTAGCAACCTGGGCAAGGCCTACAAACTCTATCCCAACCGCTGGTCGCGGCTGGGCGAATGGATGCTGCCGTTCAACGGCCCGCGCCACCAGCTCAAGTGGATCCTGCAGGACGTCAGCTTCCAGGTGGCGCCGGGCGAAGCGGTCGGACTGATCGGCATCAACGGCGCCGGCAAGAGCACCCTGCTCAAGCTGATCACCGGCACCACCCAGCCCAGCACCGGCAGCGTCACGATGCAGGGCAGCGTGGCCGCGCTGCTGGAGCTGGGCATGGGCTTCCACCCCGACTTCACCGGCCGCCAGAACGTCTACATGGCCGGCCAGCTGATCGGCCTGACGGTCGACGAGATCACCACGCTGATGCCCGACATCGAAGCCTTCGCCGAGATCGGCGACTACCTCGACCAGCCGGTGCGCGTGTATTCGAGCGGCATGCAGATGCGCGTGGCGTTCGCGGTCGCCACCGCGCGCCGCCCGGACATCCTGATCGTCGACGAGGCGCTGTCGGTGGGCGACACCTATTTCCAGCACAAGAGCTTCGAGCGGATCCGCCAGTACCGCCGCGCCGGCACCACGCTGCTGCTGGTGTCGCACGACAAGCAGGCGATCCAGTCGGTGTGCGACCGCGCCATCCTGCTCGACGCCGGCCGCCTGGCGCGCGAAGGCAAGCCGGAGGAAATCATGGACTACTACAACGCCATGATCGCCGAACGCGAAAACAGCACGCTGCGCCTGAACCAGCGCGACGACGGCAAGCTGCAGGTGACCTCCGGCACCGGCGAGGCCACCGTGGCCGAGATCGTGCTGCTGAACGACGCCGGCGAGGCGGTCGAAGTGGTCGACGTCGGCCAGCAGGTGACCTTGCGCATCACGGTGGCGGTGCATCAAGCCATCCCGCGCATGGTGCTGGGCTATATGATCAAGGACCGGCTCGGCCAGGCCATGTACGGCACCAACACCCACCTGAAGGAACTGCCGCTGGAAGACATGCAGGCCGGCCAGCGCGTCACCTACAGCTTCAGCTTCGCCGCCAACCTGGGCGCCGGCAGCTACTCGGTGGCCACCGCCATCGTCAGCACCGCCACCCACCTGGTCAACAACTACGAGTGGCGCGACCTGGCGCTGGTGTTCACCGTGGTGAACATGCAGCGCCCCCATTTTGAAGGGTCGGCCTGGCTGGACCCCGCCATCGAGATCACCCACGCATGAGCTTTATTTCCTACGCCCAGAACTACGAGGACGTGCTGCTGCGGCGCGCGCTGCAGGACGTGGCGGCCGGCTTCTACATCGACGTCGGCGCCAACGATCCCGAGCTGCACTCGGTCACCAAGGCCTTCTACGACCAGGGCTGGTCCGGCATCAACGTCGAGCCGATGCCGTCCTACGGCCCGGCCTTCCGCGCGCAGCGCCCGCGCGACATCAACCTGAACGTGGCGGCCGGCGCCGCCAGCGGCAGCATCACGCTGTTCGACATCCCCGCCGTCAACGGCTGGGCCTCGACCGACAGCGAGGTCGCCGCCGCCCACCGCGCCCACGGCCACCAGGTGGTCGAGCACACCGTGCCGCTGCTGACCCTGGCCGAGATCTGCCGCGAGCATGTGCACGGCGAGGTGCACTTCCTCAAGATCGACGTCGAAGGCTTCGAGGGCGACGTGCTGCGCGGCATGGACTTCACGCTGTGCCGGCCGTGGATCGTGGTGGTCGAAGCCATCATGCCCAACAGCCGCGACAGCAACCACGAAGCCTGGGAAGCGCTGGTCACCGGCCACGGCTACCAGTACGCCTGGTTCGACGGCCTGAACCGCTACTACGTCGCCGACGAGCACGCCGAGCTGGCCGAACGCCTGCACCTGCAGCCCAACGTCTTCGACGATTTCATCACCCACCACCTGGACAAGGCCTGGGCCCGCGGCAAGGACCTGGACCGCCAGGTCGAGCGCACCTGGGAACTGGCGCGCCAGGCCGACGCCCGCAGCAGCGCGCTGGAGCAGGACGTGGAGCGCGCGGTCCAGCGCGGCGCCGAACTGCAGCAGACGCTGGCCGAGACCGAGCGCAGCGGCGCCGAACGCGCGCGCCAGCTGTCGCACCAGTTGCAGCAACGCCAGGACCAGGTGCTGCAGCTGCAGGCCGAGCTGCGCCAGGCCGAAGCGGCCGCGCGCCAGCTCGAGACCACGCTGCACCAGAACGCCGAATGGGGCCAGCAGCTGGAGCAGCGCCTGACCGCGGTGTACGCCAGCAGCTCGTGGCGCCTCACCGCGCCGCTGCGCGCCGTGCTGCGGCGCGGCGACAACAGCCTGCCGCGCCTGGCCG
>NZ_JAQQPR010000025.1:0-107483 GCF_036688705.1 Duganella sp. S19_KUP01_CR8
GGTTCAGGTCCATGTGCCGCAAGGTGTGGGGGTTCGAGTCCCTCCGTGGGCACCAAAAATTCCGCAAAAAAGCCTCCCATCAGGCAGAACGCGCTCAAGATCGCGCTCTGCCCAGATGGGAGGCTTTTTTCATTACAGCGCCGCTTTGACCGCATCCGCCAGGGTGATGGTCGGGTGGCCGATCAGCTTGCCCAGCGTGCCGCTGCGGTCATCCAGCGCACCCTTCGCCGCCTGCGCATCCGAATCGGAGATTAACTCAGCCAGCGCCGCCGGCAGGCCTACACCCACCAGCATTTCGCGATACTCCTGCTGCGGCAGATTGTGGAAAGGGATGTGCTTGCCCGACTGGCGCGACACTTCGTCCGCCAGCTCGCCCAGCGTGAAGCCATGATCCCCCGCCAGCTCATACACTTGCTCGACCACCTGCGTGCTGGTCAGCACGGCCGCCGCCGCGTCGGCATAATCGGCGCGGGCAGCCGCTGCGATCCGCCCCTCCCCTGCGCCGCCGGCCAGCGCGCCGTGCGCCAGCGCCCCGCCCAGGCCGCCCGTGTAGTTTTCCACGTACCAGCCGTTGCGCAGCAAGCTGTAAGGCAAGCCGGAAGCGCGCACCGCCGCCTCGGTCTCGCGGTGCTCGGCCGCCAGCACCAGCGGCGACGTGTCCGCATGCAGCACGCTGGTGTAGGCCAGCAGGCCGGCCTTGGCGCGCACGGCGGCGTCGATGACGTTGCGGTGTTGCGCACCGCGCTGGCCCAGTTCGTTCGACGAGATCAGCAACACCTTGATCGCGCCCTGGAAGGCGGCGTCCAGCGAGGCCGGATCGGTGTAGTCGGCGCGCCGCACCTGCACGCCTTGCGCGGCCAGGTCGGATGCCTTGGCGACATCGCGCACGGCGGCGACGATCTGCGCGGCGGGAACGGTTTTCAGCAGGCGGGCGATCACCAGACGGCCCAGTTGGCCGGTTGCACCAGTAACGATAATCATGTTGTTTTCCTTCGAATAGGCTGCCACGGGGAGGTTTCCGCGCGGTTAGGTCTATAATAAGACCTATACTTACTAATTGTAAGTACGTACAATTTAGTAAGTACCCCCCCCCCTTCGAAAAAGGAAGAACAATATGAGCCAAGTCAAATCCAGCCGTTCCCTGCGCAAGGCGCTGGCCGGCAACCTGGGCGACCCGCGCGCGCACGTGCTGGCGGCCGAATGCCCGTCGCGCGCCGTGCTGGGCCACATCACCAGCCGCTGGGGCGTGCTGGTGCTGGTGGTGCTGCTGGACGGCACCCACCGCTTCAGCCAGCTGCGCCGGGAGATCGGCGGCGTCAGCGAGAAGATGCTGGCGCAGACGCTGGACGCGCTGGCCACCGACGGCCTGGTGCTGCGGGTGGCGCATCAGGTGGTGCCGCCGCACGTGGAATACAGCCTGACGCCGCTGGGACGCCAGGCCGCCGAGCGGCTGGAAGTGCTGGTCGACTGGATCGAAGACAATTTCCCGCTGATCCGGCAGGCCCAGGAAGAGGCGGCGCTGGCGGCGGCCTGAGCCCGCAGAAAGGCTTGACCCGGCCCGCCCATCCTGTGACACTGGCTGTTATCACGTACTGCGGAGCGGATACCCTTACCCATGATGCAGCCGTCACTCCCCCACCAGCCCAACATCGTGTTGATAGCCACCAACACGAACTACGACCTCGCCCTGCTCAGGATCATGCTGGCCCGCCACGGTTTGGGGGTCGAGCTGGTGCGGCGCGGCGACGAGGCGCTGGCGCTGGCCGCAGGCGGCAAGGTCGCACTGGCGCTGCTCGACGTGGCGCTGGCCGGCAGCGCGCGGCTGGAACTGTGCCTGCGCATGCGCGCCGCCTGCGGCGACCAGCTGCCGGTGTTCCTGCTGTCCGGCAGCCCCAGTCCCGACGAGCGCGAGCGCGCCCGCGAAGCCGGCGTCAGCGCCTACCTGCCACTGTCGCTGCCCACCGAAGACATCGCTGAACGCGTGCTGCTGGAGCTGAAGGCGATCGCGCCAGCCCCGCCGGCGGCCGACATGCCGACCATGGCGACGCTGGAAGTCAATTACCACCACATGCTGTCCGGCTCGCCGGACGCCATCCTGCTGATGCAGCGCGGCAGCAATCGCGTGCTGGACGTCAACCGCCAGACCCGCATCCTGTTCGGCAGCACCGAGACCGAGCTGGTGCAATCCACCCTGCCGTCGCTGTGCCCGGCGCAACAACCCGACGGCCGCAGCTCGGCCGAGGCCTTCGCCGGCTACGTCGAGCAGGTGATGGCGGGCGGGGTCCAGATATTCGAGCTGACGGTGCTGCACAGTTCCGGCCGCGAGATCCCGTGCGAACTGCGCATGGTGCCGCTGAACACGCCCGAATACCGCCTGATGCACGTGCGCATCGTCGACATCAGCAGCCGCAAGCTGGCCGAGCAACTCCGCGACGGCAAGAACCAGGTACTGGAAATGATCGCGCGCGGCGCGCCGCTGGCCGACACGCTGGAGCGCCTGACCTTGCTGATCGAATCGCAGGCGCCGCCGGTGCTGTGCACGGTGATGCTGGTGGCGCCGGACGGCGTCACCCTGCTGAGCGCCGCCGGCCCCAACATGCCGGCCGACTACCTGGCGGCCATCCACGGCCTGGCGTCCGGCCCGGTGGCGGGCTCCTGCGGCACGGCAGTGCACCGCAAGGAAACCGTGGTGGTCAGCGACACCTACAACGATCCGCTGTGGGCGCCGTACAAGGAAATCGCCGTCCAGTACGGCCTGCGCGCCTGCTGGGCCATGCCCATCCTGCTCGACCCCGGCACGGTGCTGGGCAGCTTCGCCATGTACTACCGCGAGCCGCGCAGCCCGACCGAGGACGACCGCCGCCTGATCAAGGCCGCCAGCCACCTGGCCGGCATCGCCATCGCCAGCACCCGGCGCGAGGCCGAGCTGCTGCGTCACCGCGAACACCTGGAAGAGCTGGTCCAGGCGCGCACCGCCGAGCTGGTGCGCGCCAAAGAGGAAGCCGAACACGCCAATGAAGAACTCACCACGGCACTGGACAACCTCAGCCTGACGCAGGAAGAACTGGTGCGGCGCGACAAGCTGGCGGCGCTGGGCGCGCTGGTGGCCGGCGTGGCCCACGAGCTGAACACGCCGATCGGCAACTGCCTGACCATGGCCGGCAGCATGAGCGAACGCACGGCCGAACTCCAGCGCGACCTGGAGGGCGGGCTGCGGCGCTCGGTGCTGGAAATCTATCTGCAACAGGCCGCCGATGCCGACGCCGTGGTGCTGCGCAACCTGAACCGCGCCGCCGCGCTGGTGGCCGGTTTCCGCCGCATCGCGGTCGACAGCGCCAGTTCGCAGCGCAGCCGCTTCGTGCTGGGCGACCTGGTGGCGCAACTGCTGCAAGCCACCCAAGCCAGGGTCGCGCAACATGGACTGGCGCTGGTCGAGGAAGTCGAACACTGGCTGGAGCTCGACAGCTATCCCGGCCCGCTGGCCCAGGCGTTGGAAAACCTGATCGACAACTGTATCACCCACGGCTTCGACGGCCGCAGCCAGGGCACCATCACGATCCGGGCGCAGGACACCGGCAACGGCGAGATCGCCATTTCGGTCGCCGACGACGGCGACGGCATCCCGAGCGCCAACCTGCCGCGCATCTACGACCCCTTCTTCACCACCCGGCTCGGCGCCGGCGGCTCCGGCCTCGGTTTGTATATTACGCACAACATCGTCACCGGCGTGCTGGGCGGGCATATCGACGTCGTCAGCCAGCTGGGCGCGGGCACCACCTTCACCATGCGCCTACCAAGAACGGCCCCGCTTTGAGCCGGACTCAACAATTTTCCTCCGCGCAATTATTGCAGCCGTATAATAGGTTGTATCAGACCGGCAAACAGCCGGCACCTAGCGGAGAGACCAGTCCTGTGCACCCACATCCTGCCCAGCCTGCGAAGATGGAAATGGCGACCCTGCGTTGCGAATTCAGCGACGCCACGGCCGAACGAGCATTCCTGCGCCATCACCTGGCCATGACGCAGGCGCAACTGCGCGTCACCTTTGTCTTTTGTTCCCTGTTCTACTTGTGCTTTGCCGCCACCGACGTCATCTGGCTGGGCTACAGCCTGCGCACGGCGGTGCTGGCCGGCGCGCGCCTGCTGGTGGCGGCCACCGCGCTGGGCAGCCTGGTGCTGCTGCGGCGCCGCCCCGATTCCATCCCCGTCACGCGCGGCGTGGCCAGCGTCGTCGAAATGGCGGGCGCGGCCGGCTTCCTGCTGATTGCCGCGCTGCGCCCATCCGAGTTTTCGCTGCATGCGATTTCGATGTCCATCGTCGTCATCGTGATCTACATCTACATTCCGAACCGGCTGCTGTACGCGGCCGCGATCGCGGCGCCGGCCACGCTGGGTTTCATCGTGCTGGCCCAGCAGCTGGGCGACCTGCGCCGGGTCGAGCTGGCCACGATGGCGGCGCTGCTGGTGCTGACCAATGTGTTCGGCTACGTGGCGGCGCGCCGCTACCAGTTGCTGCTGCGCGACGAATACAGCGCGCAGACGGTGCTGAAGAACCTGTCGGTGCGCGATCCGCTGACCGGCTGCTACAACCGGCGCCACCTGCACGAGCAGCTGCTGGAAACGGAAATCTCGCGCGCCCAGCGCTACCGGCTGAGCCTGACGGTCATCATGAGCGACCTGGACCACTTCAAGGCGGTCAACGACACCTACGGCCACAACGGCGGCGACGCCGTGCTGCAACGCTTCGGCGCCCTGCTGCAATCGATGACGCGCGACAGCGTCGACAGCGTGGTGCGCTACGGCGGCGAGGAATTCCTGCTGATCTTGCCGGAGACCGACCTGGCCGGCGGCGCCCTGCTGGCCGAGCGCCTGCGCCACGCGCTGGCCGACACGCCGGTCGCGTACGAGGGGCAGCAGATCCACATCACCGCCAGCTTCGGCGTGGCCAGCGTGGACTTCGCGACCTCCACGCACGAAGCCCACCTCAACATGATCGCCTCCGCCGACGAATTGCTGTACGCTGCCAAAAACGGCGGCCGCAACCGCGTCTGCTCGCGACAACTGGTATAAAACATGATCCACATCAAACGATACGCGCTGGCCGCCGTCATGCTGGCCCTGTGCAGCACCAGCCTCAACGCCGGTCCGGCGCCTTGGTACAAGTGGCGCAGCAAGATCGACAACTACCTCAGCTGCTCGCAGACGCCACTGGGGCCGGGCTGGGAAAAGGACTCCGGCCCCTATAAAGATAGCCGTTGCGAAAAGTTGGTTCTTGCTAAATAATGGGGTCGCAATAACAGGGGGAACCCCGGGGCATTACTGGCTACATTTCATCATCTTGAGGAGACTGTATGTTTACAAATCCCGAACAATTTGCCAACGCCACCAAAGCACTGTTTGAATTTCAGCTCGAAACCTTCAACAGCCTGACCAGCAAAGCCGTGCAAGGCGTCGAACAAGTCGTCGCCCTGAACATGGCCACCGCCAAAACCCAGCTGGAAGACGGCCTCGCCGCCGGCAAGGAAATCAGCCAGACCGCCGATCCCAAGGCCGCCATGTCGCTGGCCGCGGCCAAGATGCAACCGGGCGTGGCCGGCGCCGCCGCCTACAACCAGCAACTGGGCAGCATCATCGCCGAAATCCGCGAAGAATTCACCAAGGCGGCCGACGCCCACATGACCGAAGCCAAGAGCACGCTCAGCGCGCTGATCTACGACGTCACCAAGAACGTGCGTCCCGGATCCGAGAACGCGGTGCAGATCGTCAAGACCGCGATCGACAACGCCTTCAGCGGCTACGAGCAGGTGACTAAAGCCACCAAGCAGGCGGTCGAGGCGGTCGAAACGCAGATCGCCAAGGCCAGCGCCCTGGTCGATCAAAACACTGTCAAACCGGCCAAGGCCGCGAAAAAATAAGCAGGTTCAACTCCCCGCACCAGCCAGGCCCGCGCGCCTGGCTTTTTATTTTGCTGGAATCATGAATCCCGACCAACAGTTCGACGATCAGAACCTGGCGCGTGTGGAAGCTATCCTGCTTGCACATGAGGTCGCTCGCGATTACTTTCAGGGCGAGCTCTATGACCGCTACAACAACCGCCTGCAAGGTCTGACATTGGAACGTCAGGCCGGAGATGTGCTCGACCTTGACGAGGCAGCGGTCGGGCGACTGTTCATGATTCCCGACGGATCGGTAGTCTGGGCGTTGAAGGTGGACGAGGACGCTGACGCTCCCGCAGGGTTGGACGTACGCTCCACCAACCCATTCATCGCTGAAGATGAAACAAATAGCGTAATCGCGTTCCGTGACGAGACAGGACCCGTCATGTGGCTTGATGCGCTGTACGTCCATCGCCTCATGCTTGTACAAAACGCCCCTGAGAGATTGGCAACGGTCTCCTTTGGCCTGATGGCCATTACCGCCTACAGACTCGGTTTTCAACGCATCAGCCTCTTTGCAGCGGGACACGGCCCACTGCAGCCCGATAACCCCGACGCCTTTGTCGGCTATGATGTTTGGCCAAAATTTGGCTTCGATGCGCCCGTCGCGCCAGCAGAGCTAAACCGCTTCCCGATGCTTGAATTGGCTCATGCCCTCACTGTGCAAGATGTCATCACTGTGGCACCTGATTGGTGGTCGATGCATGGCACGGGAAGACAGATGGATTTCGACCTGACCGCCGGAAGTCGCAGTTGGAGGATTCTGCTAAACTACCTATACGATGTTTTGTAGGAGCATCAGTCATGACAACCGCAAAGAAAACGCCAATCAGCAAGAGCATGGAATATAAGTTCGAAGCGGCGTTGCGCCGTTCCAAGCTAGCCGCCGCGAATACCCCACTCGAGTTGGAGGTTCGACCAACGGGCGGCAAGATCCGCGTCATCCTGAGTGGCAAACCCATTTCCCGCGAAAAACAGGAATCAGTATTCAGTTCTTCAGCCATCAACATTCCTGAATTCAGGCAAACTGGTACGAAGTTGGTCAAATAAAGGTCTAGTCCAGACTCGACTTTTTATTTTGCTGGGCGTGCGCCGCCAAATGCGATACACTGTACATAAACACAGCTATCGCAACAGCTCACTCCGGCAATGATCAAAGTCTTAGAAAATCCCTTGTACTACCTGGACAACTTCCAGCAGGTACTGACGTGGATAAGCGACCGCTACGACGACTTGCTGACCGCCGAGGAACGCGGCTTCCTTGGGGCCTTCGCCACCCTGCCGCAAGCCTCGCGCGCGCTGTTCGTGCGCATGGTGATGCGCAAGGGCACGGTGTTCCGCGCCAGCAAACTGGCCTATGCGGAGATCGGCAGCACGCATGAAGCCGCCCGTCCGCTGGCGGCGCTGGGCCTGATCGAGGAAGACCCCGCGCTGGACCTGGACCAGTTGTTCGATCTGCTGCAAAAACCCGAGATCGGCCAGATCTTCCAGCTGCCCCCGCAACTGCGCCAGCTGCGCAAGGCCGACCAGCTGGAAGCGCTGCGCGCGCAGTACGAGGGCGAGCACCGCTACTCCGGCTGGTACCAGGGCTCGGGCGACCACTGCTACCGCAACCTGACGCAGGAACTGTGCGACCGCCTGCGGCTTATCTTCTTCGGCAACTACCACCAGGACTGGACCGAGTTCGTGCTGTCCGACCTCGGCATCTACCAGTACGAAAAGGTCGACTTCTCGCCGGCCGCGCGCGGCTTCCGCAGCCGCCGCGACATCGACGATTTTCTCGCGCTGCACCGCTGCCACGAGCGCTTCATCGAAGGCGAAGCGCCGGCCGACGTGATCCGCGACCTGCCGCCCTGCCCGGCCGACAACGAATGGCTGCGCAGCCGCCGCGACAAGCTGACCTTCCAGATCGCCCAGCACCTCGAAAAGCTGGCCGACTGGCCGGCCGCGCACGCGCTCTACGCCGGCTGCAACTACCCCGGCGCCCGCGCGCGCGCCGTGCGCGTGCTGGAAAAAGACGAACAGCCGCGCGCCGCCTTCGAGCTGCTGCAAGCCGCGCTGCAAGCGCCGGAAAGCGAGGCCGAACGCCAGCAGCTGCTGCGCATGCAGCCGCGCCTGGCGCGCAAGCTGGGCCATGCCAAGCCGGCGCCGCACGCGCCCGCGCAACCGCTGCGCATCGACCTCAGCCTGCCGCCGCCGCCGGAACCGAACTACGTCGAATTCGTCGTACGCGACCACCTGACGCGCGACGACGCCCCGGTCTACTACGTCGAGAACGCGCTGATCAATTCGCTGTTCGGCCTGCTGTGCTGGGATGCCGTGTTCAGCCCGATACCGGGGGCCTTCTTCCATCCCTACCACCGCGGCCCGGCCGACCTGCACAGCGCCGATTTCCAGCGCCGCCGCGCGCAGCAGTTCGCCGCCGCGCTGGCCCAGCTCGATAGCGACCAGTACCGCGCCACGATACGCGCCAACTTCGCCGCCAAGGCCGGCATCCAGTCGCCCTTCGTGTACTGGGAGACGCTGGACCCGGCGCTGCTCGACCTGGCGCTGGACTGCATCCCGGCGCTGCACCTGAAGCGCGCCTTCGAACGCATCTTGGCCGACATCAAGGCCAACCGCAGCGGCTTCCCCGACCTGATCCAGTTCTGGCCGGCCGAGCGCCGCTACAACATGATCGAAGTCAAAGGCCCGGGCGACCGCCTGCAGGACAACCAGCTGCGCTGGATAGACTACTGCGCCACGCACGACATGCCGATCTCGGTCTGCTACCTGCAATGGGCGGCATGAGCGCACCCAGCTACACAATCGCCGTGCGCGCGCTGTGCGAGTTTACCGCCAAGACCGGCGACCTCGACCTGCGCTTCACGCCCTCGCCGACGGCGCAGGAAGGCATCGCCGGCCACGCCGTCGTCACCGCGCGGCGCGACGACGATTACCAGACCGAGCTCGCGCTGTCCGGCGATTTCGGCCCGCTGCATGTGCGCGGCCGCGCCGACGGCTACGACCTGCGCGCCCGGCGCCTCGAAGAAATCAAAACCTATCGCGGCGACCTGAAGAAGATGCCGGACAACCAGCGCCAGCTGCACTGGGCGCAGGTCAAGATCTACGGCCACCTGCTGTGCGCCGACCAGGGCCTGGACCGGATCAAACTGGCGCTGGTCTACTTCGACATCGGCAGCCAGAAGGAAACCGTGCTGCAGGAAGAGCACACGGCGGCCGGCCTGCGCATCTACTTCGAACAGCAATGCACGCTGTTCCTGCAATGGGCGCGGCAGGAAATGGCGCATCGCGCCGAACGCGACCTGCAACTGAAGGCGATGCGCTTTCCGCATGCGGACTTCCGCCCCGGCCAGCGCCAGCTGGCCGAAGCGATGTACAAGGCCAGCAAGCGCGGCGTATGCCTGCTGGCGCAGGCGCCGACCGGCATCGGCAAGACCGTCGGCAGCCTGTTCCCCATGCTGAAGACCAGCGCCGAACACGACGTCGACAAGCTGTTCTTCCTGGCCGCCAAAACTTCCGGCCGGCAGATGGCGCTGGACGCGGTCGAAGTGATCCGCGGCGGCGCGCCGCTGCTGCCCTTGCGCACGCTGGAGATGGCGTCCAAGGCCACCGCCTGCGTCAACCCGGACAAGGCCTGCCACGGCGATTCCTGCCCGCTGGCCAGGGGTTTCTACGACCGCCTGCCGGCCGCGCGCCAGGCCGCGCTGGACATCATGCTGCCGCCCGCGTCCGCCGAGGCCGGCCCCACCCTGCTCGCGCTGGACCGCGACACGCTGCGCGCGGTCGCGCTGGCGCACGAAGTCTGCCCCTACTACCTGAGCAGCGAAATGGCGCGCTGGTGCGACATCGTCATCGGCGACTACAACTACTACTTCGACCTCAGCGCCATGCTGCACAGCCTGACACTGCTGAACGACTGGAAGGTCAACGTGCTGGTGGACGAGGCGCACAACATGGTCTCGCGCGCCCGCAAGATGTATTCGGCCGACATGGAGCATGCTTCGCTGCGCCTGCTGCGCAAAATGGTCCCCGAAGAACTGAAGAAGCCGCTGGACCGCGTGCACCGCCAGTGGAACCAGCTGGAAAAAGACCAGTCCGCCGAATACCAGTCCTATGCCGCGCTGCCGGAAAAATTCATGGGCGCGCTGCAGACGGCGGCCACCGCCATCTCCGACTACATGGCCGACCATCCGTCCTTTGTCGATGTGGATTTGCAGGCCTTCTATTTCAACGCGCTGCTGTTCACGCGGCTGGCCGAGAGCTTCGGCCACCACGCGCTGTTCGATATCGAGAAATCGGAAGGCGCGCGCGCCAGCCATTCCAACTCCGTGCTCTGCCTGCGCAACATCGTGCCGGCGCCTTTCCTGAAGCCGCGCTTCGAGAGCACCCACACCACGGCGCTGTTCTCGGCCACGCTCAGTCCGTGGAACTACTTCGGCGACATGCTCGGCATGCCGGAGACCACGGCCTGGGTCGACGTCGAATCGCCGTTCGTGGCCGAGCAGCTGTCGGTGCAGGTGGCGGCGCACATCTCCACCCGCTACCAGCACCGCCAGCAATCGCTGCGTCCGATCGCCGAGCTGATGGGCGAGCAGTACCGTCGCCAGCCGGGCAACTACCTGGCCTTCTTCAGCAGCTTCGACTACATGGACAAGGCCGCCAGCCAGTTCGCCGAACGCTATCCCGAGGTGCCGGTGTGGCGCCAGTCGCGCCGCATGGACGAGGCGGAACGGGCGCAGTTCCTGGCCCGCTTCACGCTCGACAGCGAGGGCATAGGCTTCGCCGTGCTGGGCGGCTCCTTCGGCGAGGGCGTCGATTTGCCGGGCGCGCGCCTGATCGGCGCCTTTGTCGCCACGCTGGGCCTGCCGCAGATCAATCCGGTCAACGAGCAGATCCGCCAGCGCATGGACGCCATCTTCGGCGCCGGCTACGACTACACCTACACCTTCCCCGGCATGCAGAAGGTGGTGCAGGCGGCCGGCCGCGTGATCCGCACGCAATCGGACCGCGGCACCGTGTACCTGATCGACGACCGCTTCGGCCGCCCCGAAATACAACAGCTGATGCCGGCCTGGTGGCGCATCGAACGCGCCGCCGCCCCGGCAGCAATATCGTTGCTAGCAGTTTGATAGCGATATGCAATCCACAGTCGCCGGTACGTCTGCTATATTTTCCCCATAAGCGTTTCCCCATGAACGGCCTGCGCCCCGTCTTCGCGCATGCCCGTTGATATTTTGCGACTCACTCCGACTCCGTGAGCCTTCAGTTTTTCAGGACTGGGCCATGAGACCTCGGGAAAATACGCGCCTTGCCGATGCGATCCAGCACGCCATCATCATCGATGCCACGGCGGGCGCCGCCCATGCATGGGCGTTTCTCAGCGCCCTTGACGTCCCCGACCACACTATTCTCCGCGTGCTGTCCGACCGCGCGCGGCGGCGCGACAGCGACCAGCGTGTTCCCGACCGGATCGACAGCGTGTAGCAATGCGTGGCATAGCATGTCGGTTTGTATTGCGTGTTAGAAAATGTAAATTTCTGCCCCTGGCCTACTGTGCGCGATGCCGTTTGGCATAAGATTGCGTCGAACATAGCGAATCAGTGAGGTAAACATGGGCGACTCCTTCCGGCCCGCCCCGCCCCAGCGGGCGGGCATGGTGTGGCTGTCCGGCTTGTCTGGAGCGGGGAAAACCACCGTTTCCATCCAACTGAACAGCATGCTGGCGGAAGCCGGCCTGCGCACCGTGCTGCTCGATGGCGACCAGCTGCGGCAAGGCTTGTGCAAGGACCTGGGCTACAGCGCCAGCGACCGTCACGAAAACCTGCGCCGCGCCGCCGAAGTGTGCCGGCTGTTCAGCGACACGGGCGCCATCGTCATCGCCGCCTTTGTCTCGCCGCTACAGGCGGACCGCGACATGGTGCGGGAACTGGTCGGTGAAAACTTCTTCGAAGTGTATTGCAGCGCGCCGCTGGAAGTCTGCGAAGCGCGCGACGTCAAAGGCTTGTACGCGCTGGCGCGGCAAGGCCGCATTCCCGACTTTACCGGCATCTCGGCGCCGTATGAAGTGCCGCGCGCGCCGGAACTGGTGCTCGACACGGCCCGGCAAACGGTGCGGCAGTGCGCGGCGCAGATATGCCAGCTACTCCATCAACGTCAACTCATCAGCGTCCCATGCCACAGTTAAAAGCTTACCCCGGCCGCATCATCTTCGACCATCTTCCCAAGACCGGCGGCAGCGCCGTCGCCCGCTGGCTGGCGCGCGGCATGGGCTCGGGCTGCGTCTCGCCGCATATCGACGACGAGCACCAGAGCCTGATACGCCGCCACGGCGGCCAGTACAGCGTGCTGTGCGCGCACGTCAGCTACCTCAAGGCGGAAGGCCTCGATCCACGCTACAGCTATGCGACGCTGTTGCGCGAACCGATCGACCGCATCCTGTCGTCGCTGTATTTCGCGCTGACCAACCATGGCGACCACCAGCTGTGGGGACTGGTGCCGCTGGTGCGCCGCTTCCTCGACAGCGACGGCGCCGACCTGGCGGAGCGCCTGCTGCCGCACGTATCGAATACCTACGTCGAGCATTTCTGCCGCATCGACGGCGACGGCACCGAGGACCCGCCGACGCGCCTGCGCAATGCCCTGGCGGCGCTGCAGCGCTACGAGGTGGTGGGCGTCTACGACCAGCTGGAGAGCTTCCTGGCGAGCTTCGGCGCACTGCTGGAGCAGGCCGACATGCCGCAACTGGAGCGCGTGAACGCCACCGTGAGCCGGCCCGGCGCGGCGCAGGTATCGCCCGCCTTGCGCGCGCGGCTGCTGGAGCTCAATCAGCTCGACCTTCAGCTATACCAGGCCGCGCGCGCCATCGCGGCCAGCAGGCCGGCGGCGGCTACGGCCACGGCCAGCCGCTGGCAGCACTTCGAGCGCGCGCCCGCCTACAGCGTGCAAACCGGCGACCTCGCCATCGCGCAGGCGACGCTACGCGAACACGATGAAATCACGGCGGGCGGCAGCATGCACTTCGATCTGGAGCTGACCGCTGCCCGCCGCATACCGCAACTGCTGCTGGGCATACACATCAAGGACAGCGACGGCCGCCTGGTCTACGGGGTCCACAGCGGCATGCTGGGCGCGTTGCAGGACGGCCTGGACGCCGGCCGGCATCGCCTGAGCTACAGCGTCACGGCGGCGCTGCCCGCCGGCAGGTACACGGCGGGATTCGCGGTGGTCGAAGTATTGAAGGATGGCCAGCGCGACCTGGCCTGGCACGACAGCCTGTGCGCCTTTGAAGTGCAGCTGCCCGCCGCGAGCGTGGGCATGGGCTATGCCGACCTGTCCGCGCAATTGCTGACGAATGCGGCGCCGCCGGTGGTCGATGCCGCGATCCGGCATGCGCCCGGCGCGCTGCTGGCGCACACGCCGCTGCCGGCGATGCGCTGCAAGCACCGCTATCGCATCGCGGTCGACTTGCGCCACGACGGCGCCGAAACCTGGCACGGCGACGGTCCGCGTCCGGTCATGCTGAGCTACCACTGGCTGCGTCCGGACGGCGTCCCGTGCGTGTACGACGGCGTGCGCACGCCCTTGCCCGCCGCCGGCGTGGCGCCCGGCGAACGGCTGGCATGGCATGTGGATGTCGACGCCCCCGCCGCTCCCGGCGCCTACCAGTTGGTGCTCACCGCACTGCAGGAAAACGTCGCGTGGTTCGAGAACCTGGGCTTCGAGCCGGCGCGGCTGGCGTTGCAGGCGGCCTGACGCTACTGAAGCGCGGCGCGGATCTTCTGGTAGCCGCTGCGGCTGACCGGCACCTTGCCGCCGTCCTTGAGGATGGCGACATAACTGTCCTTGGTGGCCTGCTCGATGCGGTCGACGCAGGCGATGTTGACGATCCATGAGCGGTGGATGCGCAGGAACTGCTGCGCATCCAGCTGCTCTTCCAGCTCCGCCATGCGCTGGTTCTTCAGGTAGGACTTGCCTTCCGAGCGTATCTGCACGTAATCGTCCTGCGCCTCGATGACCTCGATCTTGTCGCTGTTGATGACGTGGACCTTGGAGCCGTCGCGTATCAGCACGCGGCCCAGCGGCTTGTTGCGGCCGGCCGCCTCGCGCACCATGTTCGCCAGCGCGCTATCTCCGTCCGGCTTGCCCAGGTTGGCGCGCGCATACGCCAGCGCCTGGTCGAAGCGCTGCTGGCTGAACGGCTTGAGCAGATAGTCGAGCGCGTGGAACTCGAAGGCCTTGATCGCATACTGGTCGAAAGCGGTGGCGAAGATGTAGCGCGTTTTACCGCCCGCCAGTTCCGCCACTTCGAAGCCGTCCAGCTTGGGCATCTGGATGTCCAGGAACACCAGGTCCGGCGCCAGCTCGGTGATCGCCTTGACCGCCTCGAAGCCGTTGGCGCATTCGGCCACCACTTCCACGTCCGGATGTTCGGCCAGGTACTCGCGCACCACGCCGCGCGCCAGCATTTCATCGTCGACGACAATCACCCGCATGCTCTACTCTCCCTGTTCGCCTGTTTGCGCGGGCATCGCGATGTCCACGCCAAAGCTGTTGTCGATACGTCCCCAGTGGATGCTGGCTTCGTGTTTGTAGGCGCCGGACAGGCGCTGGCGCACATTGCTCAAGCCGATGCCGTGGCCGTCGCCACGGATGGACGCCATGTCCGCATCGACCGGATTGTCGACGCGGATGTGCAGCATCGAGCCGGCGCGCCGCGCCGTCACCCGTATCGTGCCGCCATCGGGCATATTGCAGATGCCGTGCTTGACGGCATTCTCCACCAGCGGCTGGATGATCATCGGCGGCACCAGGCAGGCGGCGGCTTCGTCCTCGACCAGCTCCTCCACCTGCAGGCGCGCGCCGAAGCGCACCTGCTCGATCGCCAGGAAGTGGCGGATCAAGCGCATCTCCTCGTCCAGCGTGACTTTTTTATGCGCCTCCATGCCCAGGCTCTGGCGGAAGAAACTGGCCAGCTCCAGCGTCATGCGGCGCGCCGCTTTCGGGTCCTGCGAGGTCAGCGCGCTGATCGAATTGAGGCTGTTGAACAGGAAGTGTGGATCGATCTGCGTGCGCAGCATGCGCAGCTCGGCCTCCTGCGCCATCAGCAGCGATTCCAGCTCGCGCTGCTCGGCGCTCTTGGCGCGCACGAATTCGATCACCAGGTAGTGCACCGCCGCAGCGAAGCCGTACAGCAGGATGCCCAGGCCGACGATCAGCGCCGACAGCTGCGGGCTGAATGCTATGCCCGCCCACGAGACATCCAGCATCAAACAGGCGCCGTTCCAGGCGCGCCCCACCGTCAGCCACAAGAAGCCCGACACCACCGCCGCCACCGTCAGCACCAGCGCGGTGGCGGCGGGCCGGCTGCCGCCCAGCGGATAGGCGCGGCACAGATAGTAGGACGAATAGCCCGCCGCGAACGCGTACAGCAGGTTCAGCGGAATCGCGAACATCATGGTGTTGGCGACCGGCGCGTCGTTCGCCAGCGAGATCACGCCGCCCAGCGCGATCCCCAGGAACAGCCACACCAGCAGGTAGATGGTGATGCCGCGCCGGCTGGAGGAAATCTCCTGCATGCCTAGTTACGCACTTCCAGGCCGCCCATGATGGCGTAGCCGCGCACGATCAGGCGCTTGCCCGGCGTAGCCGGAGGCACGGTCTTTTCTTCGAAGCCGCCCATGATCGGAGTGCCTTGCAGCACCACGGTCCAGTCGATCGGCACCTTGATGGTGATCCCGCCGAACATCGAGAACACATTCAGCACCGCCTCGCCGTTGATCGAGCTCTGACGCAGGTCCAGGTCGCAGCCGCCCATCACCGTGGTGATCTCGCCGCCACGGAAATCCGGCGACGTGATGCGGCGCTTGAAGCCGCCCATGACGGCCGTGATGCTGATGACGGCGTCGTCGCTGGCCGTGTCCAGCATGTCGCCGCGCGGCTCGAACAGCCAGCGGTTGTTGGGGGAACGGAACACCACCGACAGGCCGGCGGCGATCAGCAGCACCGGCCACAGCGAGCGCCAGCTGATGGAGATCAAGCCGGTTTCCTTCAGCAGCATCATGCTGCCGACCAGTATCAGCGCGCCGCCGACGATGGCGCCGGACGACGAACGGGTTTGCAGCACCTTCAGGATGCCGAAGAAGATCAGCGCGCTCGGCCACAGGTGCAGCGTAAAGTCCAGGTCCAGCCAGCCGAGGTTATCGAGCAGGAAGATCATGCCGACCGCCACCACGAACAGGCCGACCACCATCTGCGAGGCCGGATTTTTTTGGCGTTTTTCGTTCAGCTTGTCGCTCATTTCTGCTCCTTGGTCGCGGCGAAGATATTGTCCAGCAAAGGACGCAACAGCATGCCGACGCCGGTGGCCACCACCAGCGCGGGCCAGGTTTCGCCGAAGCCCAGGCCCCAGATGTGGTTGAACGAGACGTACCACCAGCCGGCGAAGAAGATCTCCCACAGGCCGCTGAGCAGGTAGCGCGGCGTGGTCGGTGGAATGATTTTGGTCAGGCCGGAAATGACCAGCAGCCAGGGCCACCAGCGCCAGAAGTTCATCGGGTTGAAATCGAGGTCGATGATATCGGCGCGGTCCAGCAGCAGCACGCAGCCGAAGATGATCAAGCCGGTGCCCCAGACGATTTGCTGGCGCCAGCGGTAGGCGGTGTGAATACTCATGTCAGTTCCCCAAGTCGGTATGGATGTAACAATACCGGGGAACGGCTGGCGGGGAAACCGCTATTCGGCGAACGGCGGAAAAGGGACGGTGAACGGCGAAAAGGGATCAGGAGCGGCCGTTGCCGACCTTGGCTTCGAACATCAGCATGCCCCAGCCCAGCTGGCGCCGGATCTCTTCCGGCGTAGGCGGCGGCTTGACTTCATGCGAACGGCGCTCCAGGTAGGCGCGCACCAGAAACTTCGATGGACGAGTAGTCTGCGACATGATGGCCTCCCGGCGGCGACGCATTGGTGTTGGTGCCGATACTTGAGGCTACCGGCTCACCTGCTGCCGGTTTCCCCAGCACGCAAGGCCAGTGTAGCGCCGCACCGGAGGATTATCTGTACGGAGCCGCACACTTAATCCTCAGAGCTTCTGCTGCAGGAACTCGAGGAAGCAGCTGATGCGCTGGGCCAGCTGGGTGTTGCGATAGTAGACCGCGTGGATCTGCTGGCAGTAGCCGGTGTTGGCGTCCACCAGGATGGGCACCAGCCGGCCCGCTTCGATGTCGGCGCGGGTCATGAAGTCCGCCAGGCAGACTACGCCCTGTCCGGTCAGCGCCAGCTGGCGCAGCGTCTCGCCGCTGGAGGCGGCGATCGACGGCGTGATCGGCAGGCTGTTGCCGGCCGCGTGGCGCAGCGGCCAGTTGTTGCCCTGCTCGTACTGGGCGAAGCCGATCAGCGAATGGCGCGCCAGGTCTTGCGGCGTTTCCGGCGTGCCGTGGCGGCGCAGGTAGTCCGGGCTGGCCAGCACGTGCAGCGGGCTCGAAGTGAGCGCGCGCGCATGCAGCGTCGAATCGGTCAGCGTGCCGATGCGGATGGCGATGTCGGTGCGGTGCTCGATCAGATCGGTGATCTGGTCGTTGCTGCTCAACTCCAGCTTGATCTCGGGGTACATGGCGCGGAACTCGGCCATGTGCGGCACCACGCAATGCAGCATGAAGGGCGACGCGGCGTCCACGCACAGGCGTCCGGCCGGCTTCTGGCGGCGGATGCGGATCGATTCCTCGGCTTCCTCCATGGCGCCGAGGATGGCGCGCGCGCGTTCGAGGAACAAATGTCCCTCTTCGGTCAGTTCCATGCGGCGCGTGGTGCGCGTCAGCAGCGACGTCGCCAGCTTGTCCTCCAGCCGCGACAGCGCGCGGCTGACGCCGGACGTGGTCTGGCCGAGGTGGACCGACGCGGCACTGAGGGTGCCGCTGTCGATCACGGTGATAAACGTTTTCAGGTCGTCGGAATTAATATCCACTGGTGCTCTACTCTCGAAATCCAACAGTTGTACAGGTGCTTCACGCTACATACAGCAAGACCGCGCCGAAATGGCAAGCGCTGCCGCCCAGCACAAACAAGTGCCAGACGCCGTGGCCGTAGCTCCATTTGTGGTCGGTGACAAAGAAGGCGATGCCCACCGTGTACACCAGGCCACCGGCCGCCAGCCAGGCGAATCCGCTCCAGCCCAGCGCGTCGATCAGCGGGCTGGCGCCGATCACGCCCACCCACCCCATCGCCACGTAAATGAGCAGCGACAGGACGCGCGCGCCCTTGGCAAACCAGATTTCCTGCAAAATGCCGATCAGTGCCAGGCCCCAGACCACGCCGAATAGCGACCAGCCCCACGGTCCACGCAGGCTGACCAGCGTGAACGGCGTGTAGCTGCCGGCGATGAGCAGGTAGATGGCGCAGTAATCCATCTGCCGCAGCACGTCTTTGGCGCGGCCGCGCAGGCTGTGGTACAGGGTCGACGTCAGGTACAAGCCCAGCAGCGTGACGGCATAAATGCTGAAGCTCACCACTTTCCAGGCGTCGCCGGTGCGCGCCGCCAGCACAATCAGCAAAGTGCCGCCGATTGCCGCGAGCGCGGCGCCCACGGTGTGAGTGATGCTGTTGAAGCGCTCTCCGTAATACATATGTGTTTCCAATACAGTGAGGCAGCGGCGAAAGGCTGCGGCCCCAAGCATTGTATAGCGCATTTCATAACGGTGCTGCCGGCTTCAAGCGAAGACCCACGCCACGCTACCTTGCGACCTGTCCGGCACGACCGTACAGAATTAGCAATTAGCAAAAACTTAATCGTAACATATAGAGAATTAATGCAAAGCAATGTTACAAATTTTTAGACAACAGATTGACTGTGTGTGACATGTGTCGCATAATCATCCCATCTGTCGCAAAGAGGCCCCGCCATGTCCACGTCCATTCCCATCCCTTCCGTCAGCGAGCTGACCTTGTTAAAAGCGCTATGGAAACAGCAGCCGCTGAGCGCGCGCGAGCTGCACGATGCCGTCGCCGAAGAACTGGGCTGGTCGTTCTCGTCCACCCGCAAGACGCTGGAGCGCATGCTCGACAAGCAGATGCTGACCCAGCACACGGCGCACGGCGTCAACGTCTACAGCGCGCGGCTGGAAAAAGTCGGCACGCTGGCCGCGTTCGCCCGCGATTTCGGCACCCGCGTGATGGAAATGGCGGCGCCGCTGCCGGTCACCATGTTCACCGGCAGCAAGCTGGTGGACCAGGCTGAATTGGCCCAGCTGGAGCAGATGCTGCAGGACTGGCCGTCCGACGAGGCCGGCAAGCCATGATGCTGGCCTATGTGATGCTGTTCAAATGGATGCTGGCCAGCGTCAGCTGCCTGCTGGCCGGCGCGCTGGTGTGGGGGCTGCTGGCGGTCGCGCTGCGCCGCTGGCCGGCCTTGCTGCCGCGTCGCGCGGTCTGGCTGGCGGCGCAAGCCGTGACGGCCGGCGCCGCGCTGCTGGCGCTGCTGCCGCACGACGCGCAACACAGCCTGGCGCCGACCATGACGCTGAACGCTGCCGAGTCATCCGCCATCCGCGCCGGGTTGCCGGCGCTGGCGGGCATGGCGCAGGATGGCGCGTCCGCCGCCGACCGGCAAGGCGGCGCTGCGGCCGGCGCAGCGGAAGCGGATGCCGCCGGCGGCGATATCGATCCGCCGTCCCTCACCCTGCTCCTGCCCGCGCTGTGGACCTTGGTGTACGCCGCCGGCCTGGCGTGGATGCTGGCCCGCCGGCTGCGTGCGCGGCACGTCTGGCGCGGCTTGCTGGCCGCCTCGCAGCGCCTGTCACCACAAGATTTGCTGGCGCACGGCGCGTTCGACAGCGCCCAACTGGCGGACATCGCCCGCCACCGCCTGGCGGTAATGGAAACCGACGCCGCCATTTCGCCGATGCTGGTCGGCGTGCGGCGCCCGGTGCTGCTGCTGCCGCGCCACCTGCGCGGCTTCAGCGCGGAGCAGCAGCAGATGGTCATCGCCCACGAGCTGCACCACTGGCGTGCGCGCGATCCGCTGTGCCTGGGCGTGGCGGCCTTGCTGCAGACGGTGTTCTGGTTCAATCCGGCGCTGCGCTGGATGAACGCGAAAATGGAATGGGCGCTGGAGCTGATCTGCGACCAGCGCGTGCTGGCGGGCCGTCCGCAACAGCAGCGCAAACAGTATGCCGCCGCCCTGCTGCTGCAATGGAAAGCGCAAACGGCCGCCATGCCGACCGGCGGCGTGGCCTTCGGCGGCATCGACGGCGCCACCGCCGCCGCGCGTATCCGCCAGATGCAGCAGGCGGCGCTGCCGGTGCTGAGCAGCGCGGTCGCCTGGAGCGTCGCCGCGTTGATGATCGCCGTGCTGGCCGGCGGCGCCATGCTGCAACCGGCGCTGGCGTTCAATACCAGCCAGCAGCCGTATGCCGCGCCATCCCCGGCGCAAGTCCCGTCTGTGGCGGCGGCATCGCTTGAGACCGCGCCTGAAGCTCCGGCTGCCACGGAAGCCAAACCCACGCCCGCCGACGCACACTGGCGCTACCCGCTGGACAAGATGCGCGTCACCGGTCTGTTCGGCGTGCGCCGCACCGTGCTGGTGACGCCGCACAAAGGCATCGACATCGCGGCGCCGGCTGGCACGCCGGTGCATGCGGTGGCTGGCGGCGTGGTCGTCAGCGCCGGCGTGTTGACCGAGAATGGCGGCCGCTACGGAAAAACGGTGATCCTCCAGCACGGCGACCAGCGCACGCTGTACGCCCACCTGACCAGCATCAACGTCAAAGCCGGCGCCACGGTGGAAGCCGGACAGCAGATCGGCACCGTCGGCGAAACCGGCTTCGCCACCGGCCCGCACCTGCACTTCGAAGTCCGGCAGGACGAGGAATTCATCAACCCGGCCACCAGGCTGGCCAACCTGGACGCCTACACCACCAAACGCGCCTTGCGCCTGCGCCAACAGCAGCAAGGCTACTGACCCCACGCCACCGATGTCCGCCAAACCGCAGCCTCCACGCTGCGGCAAGGGGGACTGTCGCCCGCGTTTTTGAAGACAAGGAAGAATATGCAGCCACACCATATCGCCGCCAGCCTGCTGCTGATCGCCGCCAGCGCGCATGCCGCCGACAGCGAGCCGCCCCAGGTAAAAATCAGCGGCCAGCGCGCCGACCAGCGCCAGCGCGAAACCACCACCAGCATCGTCGTCGACCACGAGGACATCGTGCGCCAGGGCGACCAGACGCTGGCCGACGTGCTGAAACGCCTGCCCGGCATCAGCATCACCGGCGTGCCAGGACGGGGCGGCACGATCAGCATGCGCGGCCTGGGCAACGGCTACACGCAGATCATGCTGAACGGCGAGCCGGTACCGGCGGGCTTCTCGCTGGACGCCATCGAACCCGAGACGATCGAACGCATCGAGATCATGCGCAGCGCCACGGCGGAATTCAGCAACCAGGCGGTCGCCGGGGCGATCAACATCATCCTGAAGAAAACCATCAAACGCGGCCAGCGCGCGCTCAGCGCCAGCCTCGCGCGGCAGGCGGGCGTCGATACGCCCGCGCTGTCGGCGACGCTGTCGGACCAGGACGGCCGCCTGGCCTACAGCCTGGCCGCGACGCTCACCCACAAACGCAGCGAAGCGCCGTTCACCGACCTGGAAGAACGCCGCGACGCCGCCGGCGCCATCCTCGAACAGCGCCGCATGCAGAAGACCGAATCCGGCCACACCGACGCCCTCACCCTCGCGCCGCGCCTGAACTGGACGCTGACCGGCGGCGACACGCTGACCTGGATCGGCTTCGCCAATCTGCGCCGCGTCGACAACGTGCACGGCGAGAACGAAACGGCGCTCATCGGCCCGCACAGCGAATACCCGCGCAGTGTCGCCAACTTCGTCGCCAATTTCGCCATGCTGCGCAGCGACCTGAATTGGACGCACCTGCTGGAGAGCGGCGCCAAGCTGGAGACCAAACTGGGCGCGAGCAGCAACCGCCGCAGCGGCACCTTCGACTTCAACGGCATGGACAGCGACGGCAAGCCATCGGGACGCCATCACGTCGACTCCGGGCCGTCGGAAACCAGCGTCACGATCAGCGGCACCTATCGCCACCCGGTCGGCGAGCGCCATGCGATCGCGCTGGGCTGGGACGCCAGCCACGCCGCCCGCAGCGAAGACCGCAACGAAACCCTGTTCGACGCCAGCGGTGCGCAGACCGGCGGCAGCAACGCCGACTACCGCGCCAACGTCAACCGCCTGGCCTTGTTCGCGCAGGACGAATGGCAGGTTACACCGCGCTATTCCCTGTACCTGGGCTTGCGCCACGAACGCCTGAGCACCGCCAGTCGCGCGGAAGCCGCCAACGCGCCGGACGCGCTGGACCTGCGCTCGCAGGTGTGGAGCCCTTCGCTGCAATCGCGCTACGAGTTGCCGAACAAGGATGTGCTGCGCTTGGCCATCAGCCGCACCTACAAGGCGCCGCCGCTGGTCAAGCTGGTGCCGCGCCGCTATACCAACGACAACAACAATAACGAAACCAATCCCGATGAACAGGGCAATCCGAATCTGCGGCCGGAGCTGGCCTGGGGCATGGATGCGGCCTACGAACACTATCTGGGCGCGGGCGCGCTGCTCAGCGCCAGCACCTATGTGCGGCGCATCCGCGACGTGACCCTGACCCGCTTGTTCCAGCAGGACGGCGAGTGGGTCGAAGCGCCTTTCAACAGCGGCAACGCCAGCGTGCGCGGGATCGAGCTGGAAGCCAAGCTGCCCTTGACGCCCAAGCTGGACCTGCGCGTCAACCTCGCGCGCAACTGGTCGCGGGTGGACAGCGTTCCGGGGCCGGACAACCGTCTCGAAAACCAGGTGCCGTTCACGGCCAACCTGGGCGCCGACTATCGCCTGCCCGACGCGGCGTGGACCTTCGGCGGCAACCTGAACTACCAGGCCGGCGGCCCGGTGCGGCAATCGGCGCTGGTGCAAATGAACACCAGCCCGAAACGCGAGCTGGATCTGTATGGGCTGTGGAAGATGGATGCGAAGACGCAGTTGCGCATCTCGGCCAGCAACCTGCTGCGCCAGCAGTCCAGCGAATCGCACGAATACGTCAGTGAAGCCGGCCGCCGCTACCGCATCTCGCAAACGCCGACCAGCGCCACACTGCGCATCCTGCTGGAACATCAACTTTGAACGGATATCGGCCAATGAGAAACAACCATATCGACACCCTGCGCGGCGTCGCCATCCTGTGCGTGCTGGTGCTGCACTTTACGCTGGCCTACGGCTTGAAAAACAGCCCGCTGGGCGACATCCTGCCAACCTGGCTGCTGCGCGCGGCGTTTCAGGGGAACTTCGGCGTGACGATGTTCTTCACCGTATCGGGCTACCTGATTACCTCGACATCGCTGCGGCGCTGGGGCAGTCTGTCGCAGATCGATATCCGTACATTCTATTTATACCGTTTCGCGCGCATCATGCCTTGCCTGCTGCTGGCGTTGGCGATCATCGTGGTGCTGGGCAGCTTTGACGTGCCGTTCTTCTCCAATTCGGACGGCGATGTGGACCGGACGGCCAGCTACTTCTTCATCGCCGCCGGTTCGGTGCTGACGTTCTGGCACAACCAGCTGATGCAGACCGCCGGCTACTTCAACTACTGCCTCAATGTGTACTGGTCGCTGTCGGTCGAGGAGATGTTCTACCTGCTGCTGCCCTTGTCATGCCTGCTGTTGCGCCGCAACTGGCTGATCGTGCTGCTGTGCTGCGTGGCCATCGTCGCCGGACCGGTTTATCGCAGCCAGCATACCGACAACGAAATCTATTTCATGTACGGCTACCTGGCCTGCTTCGACGCCATCGCCATCGGCTGCCTGACGGCGATACTGGCGCAGCGCGAAGTGCCGAACGCGCGCCAGGGACGCGTGTTGCGCATCGCCGCCGGCATCGCGCTGGCGGCGCTGTACCTGCGCGGCATCGAAGGCCACGAGGTGTTCGGATTCACGCTGGTTGCGCTGGCAAGCGGGGTTTTCCTGTTGGGCAGTTCGGCGCAAGCGCCGGCGGCGCAGCGCGCGCCGCGCTGGTCGTTGTTGCGTTGGTTCGGCCAGCACAGTTACGAGATCTACCTGTTCCACATCGTCGTCCTGGCGGGCATGCGCACTGTGGTGGTGGACAAGACGCACCTGAGCTACGCCGCCAGGCTGCCCTGGCTGCTGCTGTTCCTGTGCCTGACGGCGCTGGCCGCCGCCCTGGTCGCCCGCTACGTCTCCGAACCGGCCAACGCCGCCCTGCGCCGGACACGCCGCACCAGCCTGTGAAGCCTGTTGTGGTATGGTTCGGTTTATGACGCAAGCACAAATTCAACCTTGGCAACAATCGTATAAACCGTATAAACGCTGCATGGTGCTGGGCGGGGGCGGTTTCCGTTTTGGCATCTACATCGGCATGTACGCCGCGCTGCGGCAGGCCGGACGCGCTCCCGATGTGCTGCTGGCCAGCTGCGGCGGCGCGATCGCCGCCACCATCATCCACAACCTGCCCGACCCGGAAGCGCAGCGCGCCTGGCTGTCGTCACCGGAGATGTACCAGTTCTGGTGCAGCCTGAAATCGACCCAGCGCGCGGACCTGATGGGCAGCTTGATGCGCGCCGCCAAGCGCAAGCTGTCGACCGCCAGGGCGCCCGTCATTCCCGACCTGTTCGGCGACTACCTGTTCGAGATCCCGCCGCAGCTGCCCTTCCCGCCCGCCACCGGCACGCCGGAAGTGGATGTGGCCATCATCGGCGGCAAGCTGCTGTTCGACGAATCGGCAGTGGGCCAGCCGCGCGCGGGACGCAAGCTGTTTGCGCAAACGGTGTTCTGCGGCGAACACGCCGCGGAACTGCTGCACAATATGCAGTCGCCGCTGAGCGACGCCCGCTGGGGCCAGCACGCGGTCGCGCACGACCTGCTGATCGACGGCGACGTGCCGCTGACCGACGCCGCCCGCATCTCCATCGCCGACATGATCTACTTCCGCTGCCAGCAGCATGGCGGCCGGGAATACATCGGCGGCGTGCTGGATCTGTTCCCGGTGGAGATTGCGCGCCGGCTGGGCGCGGAGGTCGTCATGGAATTCAAGGAAGCCTTCGACCAGGTGTTTGCGATCCCCGCCTGGCGCTCGGTGCTGGGCATCGACGGCAATGCGCGCCTGCGCTACGCCAACACCCACCTGGCCGACATGCGCATCGATACCTCGGACGTGTCGCTGGTGCTGGCCAAGCAGCAGTTGCAGCAAAAGCTGGACTGGCGCCGCAACCGCATCGAGCTGGCGATGCCGCCGACCTACGACACCTTCGTCCAGCACATGAACGACCAGTGGCAGTACGGCTACGACCGCGCGACGGAGGCGCTGGCGCGCCCGCCGGGCAAGCACCCGGCGATCCGCCGCGCCACCCGCTACAGCAAGCCGCTGCGCAGCGTGTGATCAGTCGGAGGCCAGCACCTGGTGCAGCGACTGCACCGCCGCCGAGCCTTCGCCCACCGCCGCCGCCACCCGCTTGACCGATCCGCTGCGCACGTCGCCGACGGCGAAGATGCGCGGCCGGCTGGTTTCCAGGAAGTGCGGGCTGCGCTCCAGCGGCCACGCCGCCGCCGGCACCTGCGGCCCGGTCAGCACGAAATTCTTGTCGTCCAGCGCCACGCAATCGCCCAGCCAGGCGGTGTTCGGCTCGGCGCCGAGGAACAGGAACAGATGGCGCGCCGGCGCGGTCTTCACCTCGCCGCCGGCCGTTTGCCAGCAGATGTGTTCCAGCTTGTCTTCACCTTGCAGTTCGACGATCTGCTTGCGCGTGTGCAGCGTGATGTTGGGCGCGGCCTCGATCCGCTGGATCAGGTAGCGCGACATGCTGGCGGCCAGGCCGTCGGCACGCACCACGATGTGCACATGCTTCGCGTGGGCGGCCAGGAACACCGCCGCCTGCCCGGCCGAATTGCCGCCGCCGACGATCACCACCTCCTCGTTGGCGCAGAAGGTGGCTTCCATGAACGAGGCGCTGTAGTAGACGCCCCGGCCTTCAAAGCGCTCCAGTCCCGGCAAGTCCGGCTTGCGGTAGCGCGCGCCGGTGGCGACGACGATGGAACGCGCCCGCAGCCGCTCGCCGCTGTCGATGGCGATCTCGAAATCCTGGCCCTCGCAATCGACTGAGCTGACCCGCACCGGCACCGCCACTTCGGCGCCGAACTTGCGCGCCTGCGACAGCCCGCGTCCGGCCAGCGCCTGGCCGGAGACGCCGGTCGGGAAGCCGAAATAGTTTTCGATCTTGGAGCTGGAACCGGCCTGGCCGCCGGGCGCCTTGGAATCGAGCACCGCCACGCTCAGGCCTTCCGACGCCGCGTACACGGCTGCCGCCAGTCCGGCCGGGCCGGCGCCGACCACCACCAGGTCGAAGGTGCGGCCGTCGATGTTGTCAGAACTGAGGCCGATGCCGTCGGCCACCTGGCGCAGGGTCGGCTGGCGCAGCACTTCGCCGGACGGCGTGACCACGGCCGGGATGTCGGCCTCGGTGACGCCGAAGCGTTCCATCAAGGCCGCCGTTTCGCTGTGCAGCTCGGTGTCGAAGTAGGCGGTGGGCTGGCCGTTGCGGGTCAGGAAATGGCGCAGCACCAGCGTCGCCTGCGAATGACGGGCGCCGAACACCACCACGCCGCCGGCCTGGTCCTGCATGTAGGCCACGCGCCGCAGGATGTAGGCGCGCATGATGGTTTCGCTCAGCGCCGCTTCCGAGATCACCAGCGTGCGCAGGGATTCCTCGCTGATGACGATCATTTCACTGTCGGCGGTGGCGCGCGCGCTGGCGACGGCCGCGCGGCCGGCCAGCGTGCCCATCTCGCCGGTGAACATGCCGGGACCGTGGGTGCTGAGGGTGGCCGTGCCCAGCGCCGAGGCGCGCTCGATCTCCAGCCCGCCGGTGATGATGACGTACATCGAAATGTGGCGGTCGCCCTGCTTGAACAGGATGTCGCCGGCCTTGAAGCTTTGCCGCTCGCCGTAGCGGCTGAGCAGCTCGCATTCCGCCGCGCTCAAGGTCGGCAGGATCTGGTGCAGGCGGTTGGCGATATCGGTCGATACCGCGATCGGGAGCTCGCCCTTGCCTCCCGCGGTTCTTGGCTCCATGCCCATGCGTTTCCTTGGTCAGTATCCGGCTATCGGCACAGCTGGTTCCAGTTTTGTTCGAACTCGGCAGGCGAGACATCCTGCGCCAGCAGTGTCAGGTCGCGCGCCACCGAGATGTAGCGCTGGTAGCCGATGTAGGCGCCGAACGCGTCCTTGGCATTGAATTCGCCGCACGTGGCGCCGCCCTTGCCGACGACCTGGTTGCGGAACATCGCCGACGATGGCTCGCGCACCTTTTCCTTCACATACTTCTCGCCCAAACTGGTCAGCGTCGCGGCTTCTTCCTGCCGCTTTTCCGCCGCGCTCTTGCCGCAGGCGGCCAACACGGCCATCAGCGCCAGCACCGCGACCCTGCGCGTGGTGTTAGCAAAAATCATAATGTTTTCTCTTTTTTAATTATCTTACAGCAAGTATCTATATCAGCATCATCTCACACCACCCATAACGCGGCAACGGTACGCATTGTTGACAGCCGGGCTATTTGTTACTATCCCAAGCTTGATAACCAGATCAGGAGATCGCATGACGCACCCCATCCCCGCACGGCTCCTCAAGGCAATGTTAGCCTGCGCAATGTTGCTCAGTGCTTATGCCGGGGCAGCTGAAAAAGCCGCCGCACCGCTGGCCCATGTCACCATCCTGGCCACCGGCGGCACCATCGCCGGCAGCGGGGCCACCACCACCACCACGGTCGGCTACACCGCCGCCACGGTCGGCGTCGAGCGTCTGATCCAGGCCGTGCCGGAACTGGCCAAGGTGGCCCAGGTCAAGGGTGAGCAAGTGTTCCAGATCGCCAGCGAAAACATGAGCAACGAGCATTGGCTGACCCTGGCCAAGCGCGTCAACGTGCTGCTGGCCCAGCCTGATGTGGACGGCATCGTGATCACCCACGGCACCGACACGCTGGAAGAAACCGCCTACTTCCTGGACCTGGTCGTCAAGAGCAAGAAGCCGGTGGTGCTGGTCGGCGCCATGCGTCCGGGCACCGCGCTGTCGGCGGACGGCCCGATCAACCTGTACAACGCGGTGCTGCTGGCCGCCAGCCAGGAAGCCGTCGGCAAGGGCGTGCTGGTCGCGTTGAACGACCAGATCCACGGCGCCCGCGACGTCACCAAGACCAACACCTCGACCCTGGACAGCTTCAAGACGCCGGAACTGGGCATGCTGGGCTACATCCAGGGCAACAAGCCTTACTTCTACCATGCGTCGACCCGCAAGCACACGGTCGACACCGAGTTTGACATCAGCAAGCTGGACGCGCTGCCGCAGGTGGACATCGTCTACGGCTATGCCAACGTCAACCCGGTCGCGCTGAATGCACTGGTGGCCGCTGGCGCCAAGGGCATCATCCACGCCGGCGTCGGCGACGGCAGCCTGGCCGCCAAGGTCTTGCCTTCGCTGACCGCGGCCCGCAAGCAAGGCGTGCTGATCGTGCGCTCGGCCCGCGTCGGCCAGGGCATCGTGGCCCGCAACGGCGAAGCCAACGACGATGAGCTGGACTTCGTGGTCTCCGATACGCTGAACGCGCAAAAGGCCCGCATCCTGCTGATGCTGGCGCTGACCAAGACCAGCGACAGCAAGGAAATCCAGCGCATGTTCTACAGCTACTGATCCACCTTGGGATAGTCTGGCCGCCGCATGCGGAACAGGCTATCCCGCTTGATCTCGAAATAATCGGCCGGGCCGCCGCCACGCAAGATGGTCTGCGAGCCCGCCGTGTCGTACACGCCGTCGTGCAGCGAGCTGTGCGCGATGTGCACACCCACCACTTCCCCCATGATCAGCCAGCCGTCGGTCGGCGCGCCGGATGCGTCTTGCAGGCGGATGATCTGCGTGCATTTGCATTCGAAGGCCACCGGACTTTCCGCCACGCGCGGCACGCCGACGATGGTCGAAGGCGCCGGCGTCAGGCCGGCCAGCGCGAACTCGTCCACTTCCGGCGGCGCCGGCGCGCAACTGGCGTTCATCGCCTCGGCCAGCGGCCGCGTGGCCAGGTTCCACACGAATTCACCGGTCTGTTCGATGTTGCGCAGCGTATCCTTGCGGCCCTGGCTGGAAAAACCGATCAGCGGCGGCTTGTAGTTGAAAGCGTTGAAGAAACTGTAGGGCGCCAGGTTCAAGCCACCATCGGCGCCGCGCGAGGAGATCCAGCCGATCGGGCGCGGTCCGACGATGGCGTTGAAGGGGTCATGCGGCAGGCCGTGGCCCAGTGCGGGTTGATAGAAATAACGGTCTTCCATGGTGGCTCCAAATGACGCTGGCGCGCCGGTGGAACATTTTCGCACAGGGCTGCGGCCCCTGCCCGGGCAACCGGTATGATAGTCATATGAGATTGATTACTTTATTTTTCACCTGCCTGTTGCTGGCGGCGCCAGCCCGCGCCGGGGAACTGGTCTACGTGGTTTCCATGGGCAGCGCGATGCCGATGACGGACTTCCGCGATGGCGTGCTGGTGGGCGGCTTGCTCAAGGAGTTCGGCGATGCGCTGGCGCGCGAGCTGCACCTGACGCCGCGCTACCTGACCGTGCCGCGCAAGCGGGTGGAGGCGCCGCTGGCCGGCGGGCAGGCCGACATCCTGTGCGACCTGCGGCCGGAATGGCTGGACGGCAAAGACTGGCTGTGGTCGGAGGCGATTTTCACCAACAATGAGATCGTCACCACCCGTATCGATACGGCGGCGGTGCGCCGCGTCGGCGAGCTGCGCCGGCAGCGCATCGGCACCATCCTCGGCTACCGCTATGCCCACCTGGAACAGCCGCTGGGCGAGGAATTCATCCGCGACGACGCCTCCAGCGACGACCTCAACCTGTCCAAGCTGTTGCGCAAGCGCTTTGTCTATATGCTGACCAATTCCCTGTATTTCGATTATCAGCGCAAAGTGCATCCGGAGCGGGCCCTGCTCAATCCGGTGGCGTTCAAAGTGACGTCCTTCGATACCTACTGCGCCCTGCCGCAGCGGGGCAAGCTGAACTTGCCGACGCTGGACAAAGCGATCCAGGCGCTGAAACGGCGCGGCGAGATCCAGGCCATGCTCGAACGCTTTCGCCCAGGCTGAAGCAACAATTTATACAAATCTTTGCTTGTATTTCTATCGTGCACGCCCTAGGCTAGGTGATTCCCTTAGCCTGAAGCACTTATGCCCCTGGAATTACAATTCGTCCCGCTCAAGTCAGCGATCTCATCCAAAGTGCTGCGCGACTACCGTCAGGACGCCAACTGGCCATCGAACCCCGAATTGGCCCACGACCCGCGCGGCAAGATCGTGTGGGTCAGCGTGGAAGCGAACGGCAAGCAAATCGCCATCGCGCGGCTGGAGCTGGCGCCGCCTGAATTCTGCGCCGTCAGCGAGCTCATTGTCCGCAGCAAATACCGCTCGCAGGGCGTGGGCCGCTGGTTCATGCATCGCATCGAACAATATTGCAACAGCCTGGGCATACGCCGCCTGATGCTGGAGGCCGCCAACGGCAGCGAAAAATTCTACCAGTCCTTGTCTTTTCACAATGACCCGTACATACCGACGATACTGAAAAAAGACATTAATCCGCTGCTGCCGAAGATGTTCGTGGCACGTTAGTGCGATTTATCGGGCGGGGCCGACGCGGCCTCGGTCTTGGGCGGCAGCTTGAGCGGCGTGACGGCCACCGGCGCCACTCCCTCTTCCTTCATGTCCAGCTTGTCGGCGGTCTTGGGGGTGACGTCGATGATGCGGCCGTCCACATACGGCCCCCGGTCCTTGACCACCACGACCTCGCTCTTGTTGTTGTCCAGGTTGGTGACTTTGGCGACCGTGCCCACCGGCAGCGTCTTGCTGGCGGCAGCGTTGCTGTCGGGCTTCATGGTCTCGCCGTTCGCCATTTTCTTGCCGTGGAAACGACGGCCGTAGTAGGAGGCCTTGCCCTTGCGGGTCTTGCCGGAGCGGTCGAGATGACGGCTGGCTGGCGCGACTTTCGCAGCCTTTTCCTTTTCCACCTGAGTCTGCTTTGCGGGCGGCGAGGCCTGCGCGGTTGTGGCCAGCAACAGCCACAACGCCGGTCCCAGCAGCAATGTGCGCAGCGTCTTCATAGGCCGCATTGTAGGCCGTTTGCGCCGCGCGCCACGCCCGATAGATCATACTAATCAAGCGCTTGCTTGCTGTAATAATTGCAGCAATAATGATCCTCCAACATATAACAACGGGGACAGCGGCGATGAATGAAGCGGACGTGCAGCAAATCAGGACGACATTCGACGCCCAGCAGGCCACCGCGCTGCGCTGGCGCGAATCGAGCGCGGCCGAACGCATCGCCCGCGTCAAGCGCTTGCGCGATGCGCTGATGGCGCAGCGCGAGGCGTTCTACGAAGCGTTCCAGCGCGATTACCGCAAGTCCCCGGCCGAGGTCGAAGCATCCGAATTCCTGCCGGTGATGGAGGAAATCCGCCAGGTGCTGGGCGCCCTCAAGCGCTGGATGAAGCCGCGCCGCCACTGGCCCACCACCACCATGCTGGGCACCTACGCCTCGGTGCAATACCAGCCGCGCGGACGGGTGCTGATCATCGCGCCGTGGAACTATCCGCTCAGTTTGTGCTTCGGCCCGCTGGTGTCGGCGCTGGCCGCCGGCAACACGGCGATCATCAAGCCGTCGGAGATGACGCCGGCCGTGTCCGCACTGATGGCGCGCATCATCGCCGAAGTGTTCCCGGCCGACGAGGTGGCGCTGTTCGAGGGCAGCCAGCCGACTTCGCACGCCCTGCTCCAGCTGCCCTTCGATCACATCTTCTTCACCGGTTCGCCGTCGGTGGGCAAGCTGGTGATGGCCGCCGCCGCCCAGCACCTGGCCAGCGTGACGCTGGAACTGGGCGGCAAGTCGCCCACCATCGTCGATGAAACCGCCAACCTGAAACTGGCGGCGGAAACGCTGATGTGGGGGAAGTTCCTCAACAACGGCCAGACCTGCGTGGCGCCCGATCACGTGTACGTGCACGCCAGCGTCAAGGCCGAGTTTGTCGCCGCCTGCCGCCACGTGCTGCAACAGCGCTACGGCGCCGACGCGGCGGCGCAAAAACGCAGCCCCGACCTGACGCGCGTAGTCAACCAGCGCCACACGCAACGGCTGGCCGGACTGCTGTCGGACGCGCTGCAACGCGGCGCCGTGGTGCACACCGGCGGCGAAGTCGACGAGGCGCAATGCTATATCGCGCCGACGCTGATCGAGCAGATTCCGGCCGGCGCGGCGATCCTGTCGGAAGAGATTTTCGGACCGCTGCTGCCCATCATCGAGTACCGCGAACTGGACCAGGTGATCGCCGCCATCAACGCCGCGCCCAAGCCGCTGGCCTTGTACGTGTGGAGCACGCGCCAGGCCAACATCGACAAGATGCTGAAGCAAACCAGCTCGGGCGGGGCCTGCGTCAATCACTGCGTCGCCCATTTCGCGCACGGCAACCTGCCTTTTGGCGGCGTCAACAATTCCGGCATGGGCAGCGCGCACGGCGAGTATGGCTTCAAGAGTTTCTCGCACGAACGCGCGGTGCTGCGCGCATCGCCGCTGATGCTCATCAAGCTGTTCTTCCCGCCCTACACGCAAGGTCGCTTGCGCCTGATACGCATGGTGGTCGACTCGCTGAAGCTGCCTATGCTGTGAACGCCGGGTTGTTAACAAATTCTGTGGATAAGGCTGTTAACAAGCGTCAAGCGAGGTAGGCAAGTGGTTGTTTAGAAAGGGAAAACTTTCGCTGCGCAAATTTGTCGCAGCCAAAGTTATCCACTGGCATTACACTGGGCGGGTTTGACTTCTTATTACCAAGGAATTCATGAAACCACGTCTTACTGCCCTTGCCCTCGCCCTGATCCTGGGCGGCCTTTCCTGCCACGCGGGCGCTGCCAACGCTGCCCCCGCGCCAAAATACAGCCTGCGCGAACACTACACCAAGTACGAATTCCGCATCCCCATGCGCGACGGCGTGCGCCTGTTCACCGCCGTCTACGTGCCCAAGACCGCCGGCAAGAGCTATCCCTTCCTGGTCCAGCGCACGCCGTACAGCGCGGGCGTGCAGTCGGGCGGCGAGCTGCACTACGGCGTGGACTACTACCCTGAACACATCGGCCCCTCGCAGGACTTCGAGGACAGCGGCTACATCTTCGTCAAGCAGGACGTGCGCGGCCGCTACATGTCGGAGGGTAAGTGGATCGAGATGACGCCCCACGTCAATCCCAACCGCGCCAAAGGCCAGGGCAATGAGAGCGAGGACATGTACGACACCGTCGAGTGGCTGCTGAAGAACGTCGCCAACAACAACGGCAAGGTCGGCATCCTGGGCACCTCCTACCCCGGCTTCTACACCTCGGCCAGCATCATCGATTCGCATCCGGCGATCAAGGCGGCGTCGCCGCAGGCGCCGGTGACCGACCTGTACATGAACGACGATTCCTATCACGGCGGCGCCTTCATGCTGGCGGCCAATTTCGATTTCTATTCGGCCTTCGTGGAAGCGGAAAACCCGACCCCGCTGCCGAAGACCTGGGAGCATTTCGACTACGGCACCGCCGACGGCTACGAATTCTTCCTGTCACACCTGACGCTGTCCAACATCACCGGCACCATGACGCCGAAACAGCGCGCCCTGCTGTTGCCGACCATCGAACACACGAGCTACGACGAGTTCTGGAAAACCCGCAACATCGCGCCGCACCTGAAGAACATCAAGGCCGCCGTGCTGACCGTGGGCGGCTGGTACGACGCCGAAGACCTGCAAGGCCCGCTGACCACCTACAGCAGCATCAAACGCAACAATCCCGGCATCTACAACGGCCTGGTGATGGGTCCGTGGTCGCACGGCGCCTGGGGCCGCGCCGACGGCAAAAACCTCGGCTACATCAAGTTCGATGCCAATACCGGCGAGCAATTCCGCAGCAACATCCTGTATCCCTTCTTCGAACAGCACCTGAAAGGCGCGGCCAACAAGAACGTGTCGGAGGTGTATGCGTTCGAGACCGGCAGCAATGTGTGGCGCAACTACGCTGCCTGGCCGCCCAAGCAGACACAGGCGCGCACGCTGTTCCTCGGACCGAACGGCACGCTGGGCTGGAAGCAGCCGGCAGCCGGCGAGGCCTACGACGAATACGTGGCCGATCCACGCAAGCCGGTGCCGTTCACGGCCTATCCCGCGCTGGGTGCACCGAAGGAATACATGGTCGGCGACCAGCGTTTCGCCTCGACCCGGCCGGACGTGCTGACCTACCGCACGGAAGTATTGGATGAGGACGTCACGCTGGCCGGCCCGGTCAAACCCAAGCTGTTCGTTTCCACCACCGGCACCGATGCCGACTGGGTGGTCAAGCTGATCGACGTCTATCCGCCCGCCTACCCAGGCGCGAGCGAGGACGACGAGCGCGGTCCGGACGTGCCGAAACCGACCTTGACGATGGCAGGCTATCAGCAACTGGTACGCGGCGATCCGCTGCGCGGCAAGTTCCGCAACAGTTTCGAAAAGCCGGAGCCGTTCACGCCGGGCAAGGTGGAAGCCGTCAACTACGCCATGAGCGACGTCAACCACACATTCCGGCGCGGCCACCGCATCATGGTGCAGATCCAGAGTTCGTGGTTCCCGCTGGTGGACTTGAATCCGCAGACGTTCGTGGATATTCCGAAGGCCAGGCCGGAGGACTTCCAGAAGGCGACGCAACGTGTGTATCACGCGCCGGCGATGTATTCCGGCGTCGAGGTGCTGGTGTTGCCCGGCTTGCGCTGATCCTTGCTTTGGGGGCATAATTCAGTTGATAACGATTCTCATCTAGCCAGCCAAACTCTCGTCCGACGAAGTAGCCAGCCGCACACTACTTCAAGGACCCCATGGCACTGAACAAGAAACCGCTGGCTTTGATGCTGGCCAGCCTCACCCTCACCAACGCCGCGCTGGCACAAACCGGCGCGGCGCCGGAGCAGACGATGGCCGTCGTCACCGTCACCGGCGAAGCCGATGCCGGCTACCGCCCCACCTCCTCCACCAGCGCCACCAAGATCGATGCCCCGCTGCGCGATATTCCGCAAACCGTCAATGTCGTGCCGCAGGCATTGCTGCGCGACCAGGGAGTGCGATCGCTGCAGGATGCGCTGAAAGCCGTGCCCGGCATCGGCATGTCGACCGGCGACGGCCAGCGCGATCAGGTGACGATACGTGGTTTTAGCGCCATAAGCGACCAGTTTGTCGATGGGATGCGCGACGATGCGCTGTATTTCCGCGACCTGTCGAATGTCGAGCAGGTCGAGGTGATCAAGGGGCCCGCTTCGGTGCTGTATGGCCGCGGCTCGTCCGGCGGCATGATCAACCGCATCACCAAAAAACCGGGCATGGAGCGCAGCGAAGTGAGCCTGCAAGCCGGCAGCTGGGGACAGAAACGCGGCGAATTCGACCTGGCGCGCAATCTGTCCGAGCATGGCGTCGCTTTCCGCGTCACCGGCGCGGTGGAAGACGCCGACAGCTACCGCAACCAGCAATTCCTCAAGCGCGAGGCCGTGGCACCGTCGCTGCAATTCAAGCTCGGCGCGGACACCCTGTTGCTGCTGCAAGCGGAATACCTGCATGACAAACGCCTGACCGACTTCGGCATCCCCTCCTACCAGGGACGCACGGTCGATGTGCCGCCGAGTACCTACTACGGCGCCGCCAACGCCAAGGATTTCGACTATAGCGAATCGCGCGTGCACGCCTTCGGCTTTACGCTGGATCACCGCTTCAACCACGCGTTCTCGATCCGCAATGCCTTCCGCCACTACAACTACACGCTGGACCGCAACAATACGCTGATCGGCTCCGTCAATGAGGCGGCGAAAACCGCCTCGCTGACGCGCGGCAACGTGGCGCGCGATGAGGACGGCTACACCAACCAGACCGAGCTGACGCAGTATGCGGAACTGGCCGGCATGCAGCACCAGGTGCTGTACGGCGTGGAATTCGGCAAGCAGAACAAGGACCAGCTGGTGCGCTCGCAGGCCAACGTGGGGACCGTGTCATTGTTCAACCCAATCAACCCTGTTGTGCCATTTACGGCCGGCGGCGCGCCTACGGCGAACAATCTGGGCATTTTCAAGGTCGCTAGCGCCTACATTCAGGACCTGGTGACGATCTCGCCACAATGGAAGGCCCTGGCCGGCATCCGCTACGACAAATTTGAACAGGAAACGGTCGAGCGCCGCGTAGGCGTCGCCAGCGTGGCCCGCACCGACCGCAACTGGAGCCCACGCGCCGGCCTGGTGTACCAGCCCAACATTGCCCAGTCGTACTACGCTTCGTTCAGCAGATCGTTCCAACCATCCGGCGAAGGCTTCGCCCTGGCGGTCAATAACGCCGATATCGCGCCGGAAATCACCAAGAACAAGGAAATCGGCGCCAAGTACGACTTGTTCGGTGGCCGAGCCTCGGCCGGGGTGTCGCTGTTCCAGTTGACGCGCACCAATATGAAATCATCCGATCCCGTCACCAACAAGCTGATTCCACTGGGCACCCAGCGCACCAACGGCCTGGAACTGACGTTCAGCGGCGATTTGGGCGATGGTTGGCAGGCTTGGTCGGGCTATTCCTACCTGGACGCGTCGATGCTGACGTCGATTGCCAAGGACGACGGCCAACTGGTGCAGGGCAAGCGCTCTACACTGACGCCTAAACACAGCGTCAATCTGTGGTTCAGCAAGGCGCTGGCGGGCCACTTTGGCGTCGGCGGCGGCTTGAACTATGTCGGCGACCGTTTTGCCAATCCGGGCAACACCGTCACCCTGCCTAGCTTCGTGACGGCGGACGCCATGGCCTACTATCGCCACCGCAACATCGATCTGACGCTGAACGTGATGAATCTGCTGGACAAGGCCTACATCGTGGCCGGCCACGGCAGCAGCAAAAACCTCAGCCTGCCCGGCGCACCGCGCTCGGCGCAATTAACCGCGCGTTACCGCTTCTAAACCCTTGAGCGTCCGGGTTGTTAACAAATTCTGTGGATAAGCTTGTTAACAAGCCGGACCGGGCAACGCTAAGCTGCTGTTTCAAAAGAAAAATAATGCGGTGCGCAATTTTGTTGCAGCGGTAACTTATCCACCGCGCCTGCGCTCGATCAGCTCGAATATCCCCATTCCGGCCAGCATCGCCAGAACGAAGACTATCGCCTTCGGCAAGCCCATGCCCAGCCCCACCAAGGCGGGGCCGGGACAAAAACCAGCGATTCCCCAGCCTGCGCCAAATAATATCGAACCGAATACCAGCCGGCGGTCGATTTGAGTTACTGCAGGCAGTTTTATTTCAGCGCCCAGCAATGTCGTTTTACGGCGAGCAATATAGAAAAAAGCAAAGAATCCCACCGTTATCGCACCGCACATCACAAATATCAGCGATGGATCCCATTTACCGGCCAAATCCAGAAAACCCAATACTTTGACCGGATTGGCCATGCCGGAAACAATCAGCCCCAGGCCGAACAACAACCCGCACAGGAAAGAGATAATCATAATACGTGCCGTATTAAATAGACGCTGACAAAACCGGCCACCATAAAGATGGCGGTCGCCGCAATCGAACGTGGGGAAAGCCGGGATATTCCACAAACCCCATGCCCGCTGGTGCAACCGGAACCATACCGCGTGCCCACGCCAACCAGCAAGCCGGCAATAATCAATACGCCGTAATCCGCATCGACCTGCACCCGGGGCCAGGCGTAAAACACGCCATACACCAAAGGCGCCAATATCAGGCCGGCGATAAAAGTGATACGCCATAGAATATCGCCCTGCACAGGACGCAACAGGCCGCCGATAATTCCGCTAATGCCGGCTATGCGGCCATTTAATAGAATCAGCAGCGCCGCCGCCGCGCCGATCAGTACACCGCCCAGCAAGGCGGACCATGGTGTGAAGTTCAGACTATCGATGACCATTCGAAGCTCCCAGGGCTACGCGCCAGAAAGCGGCGCGAACAAGCCAATTGTTGGCATAATTTTACTCTCCCAGCAGGGCCAGGGACTCCAGCCATGCGGCTTTCCACGGACGCAAATCCGGGTTGGTGGCGAACGCCTTCTTCAGATGCGACATCGGCACGCGATAGACGTCATTCAATCCGAGCGCTAATGTGACCGGATTCCACAAATGGGTATTCTTCCCTGCGCGGGAATTCTTTCTCACCCTGGCGCCGTCGTCACCGAATATGCCGATACCGCTTGCCAAGGATTTTTCCAGATCCAGCTTGGCCATGCCGCCGAACACGCGCAGCACTTCGTCTTTGGTGATTCCTTTCAGAATCTCCCTCGGCGGTGGAGCAATGACTTCCTCTTTCGGGTTTAATATATCTTCCAATAAAGCGGCAACATCCCTTTGAAAGAAACGCAATGCATCCAAAGGCATGGTAATGCCCGGCGGTTTGAGCTTAAAAGAAATCCGATCCGAATCCCGCGTCATCCGAATTAATACATCGTCGCTACCGGCGATCAAGCGCTGGGTATCCTCAACAAAGAATATCGGCGCCGGATACCGGGTAATCCCCTCGGCGAACAGGCCGGCATATTCCTCCGAATAATCCAGCCAGACATGGGGAGTCAACCCCGCTTCCAACAAGCGCGCCAGGTTCCATGGCGTGCCGGTCTGTTCACTTAACCAGGAACAGGTTTCTTCGGTGGTCGCATTGTTGGGCAGTGGGCCGGATGTCATTTTCTTCTTTCGGAATGTTCGGATGCCGCAGTGTACCAATAATATGCGCGGTTTAAGCGGGGCCGTCTGCCCTCCACGACGGAGTGCCGCCAATTTTGACGCCCAGATAAATCCCCAGGCGGCGCCAGGCCGGAATGCCGTCGGCTTCCGACGCCTCGCGCAACACGCGGTTGGCGCTGGCTTCGTCGCACACTTCGTGGTGGTGATAGAGCCAGTCGTGGATCACGGCCGCCTTGTGCGAGGTATCGCCGAACAGCAGGTACAGCACCGGCAGGCGCGGCACGCTGGCGTAGTCGGTCAGGAAGCCGGATTCGACTTCGATCACCCGGCCGAGGATCGCCGATTGATAGCGGAACGGCGCCATCACGCGCCAGGTGCCGCGCCCGCCGGCGGCCAGGTCGTCGACGCACTCGGTGATCAGCGGGGTGAGGAAGGCGGATTTCATAGCGCCTCCGGACGGTCGAAGATGGACAGTTGGCGGCCGCGCATCACGGCGATCAGCTTGTCGGCGTACTGCGGATCGGTGGCATAGCCGGCGGCGGCCACCGCGCGCGCGAACGCTTCGCCGCCGCGGCAGGAGAACGCCGGCCTGTAGCGCGGGTTGGCCAGCAGGAAGGCGGCGTGGTCGTCGATGCAACCTTGCCAATCGGGATACTTGCGCCAGCGGGCCGGCTGCATCTGCCACTGGCCTTTGAGGAATTCGCGGGTGGGCATCAGCAGCACCTCGCCGCGCCAGGACGGATCGGCCTTGACCCCGAACAGGTTGTGGGCCTGCAGCGCCAGCTGCGACGCGCCCCAGCCGGATTCCAACGCCGCTTCGGCGAGCGCGAAGCTGGCCGGCACCCGGGTACGGGCGGCCGACGCGCGGGCGGCCGGGCCGACGGCGGCGATGAAGTCGGCGGGGGTCATGGCCACTCCCCTTCCGACTCCGGAGTAATCTTGCCGGATTTCCATTCCTTCCACATATGCCAGCATTTGTGGACGATCATCAAGACGACATAGGTCAAGGTGGCCAGGTGCACCAGTTCCGGCAGCGAGATGCCGATGTATTCGGCGCCGACGACGGCGATGGGCGGCGCGGTCTTGGCCAGCATGGCGGCGCCGGTTTCGATGGTTTCGTGTGTCATGCGCATGTTCTCCAAGCATAAAAAAAGCCACCCGAAGGTGGCTGTGGTGTTGAACGGTGCAGGTTTATTGCGGGATGCCGGCCAGGATCTGCTGCACCCGCTCCGGCGACGCAAGGATGCCGCCGCCGGGACCGGGCGACGCCGGCTTGGCCAGGTAGGCGATGATGTCGCGCACCGAGGCCAGGTTGGGGTCGGTCGGCTTGTCGAGCTGCACCGACAGCTGGTACATGGCCCAGAACTCGGCGACCATCGGGTCTTTCGAGGCCTTGATGGCGATGCGCTCGGCGGGGGTGAAGGCCATGTACAAGCTCATCGGAGTGAGCGGCGGCAGCGCGCTCGATGGGGTGAAGACCGGAGCGCCATCGACCAGCTTGCAGGTCCAGCCGACGTCTACCGGCGAGTCGTCTGCCACTTGGTATTCCAGCACATCGGGAACGGAAGAGCTGATCGTTACGCCCTGAACCGCGGCATAGCCAAGACCAACGACCAAGCCATCTTTTACGAAAATCAGTTTCATAGTCAGGTTCCCTCCAATACGGACACAACACAAGAGCAAGCGGTGACAGAAATAGATACAGTCTGTCCCGCGCCTACAAAGTGACTTATTTGCCAATTCAGAGTCGGAGAAAAGAACAAGCCCGCCGTTACTCCATTTATAGATATCGATGAAGTATTATTTCCTGCAATGGAAATCGTGAGTTTCGAATCAACCGGTGCTGTGTAAGTCAGCGCACCGGAGTTTATTGCACCAATAATTCCTGTTGCCATTTAATGCTCCTGTTAGTTAATCTGGCGGCGGTTTTGCGGGGGCTGTATGCCAGATAACATCGCTTGGTTGCCAACGACGGCCATACGTTGCCCTGGTGGCGACGCTGAGTTCGCGTCAATTGTGAATGGCTGGACAAAACCGCCCGCCAAAGTCGCCACTCCTTGATACTGCACCGGCACGGCAGAACCGGCCGCCGCGCTCGCACCGAAAACGCCAATCGGCGTGGTCTTCTGGCCAGTCACACCGGTCAAGGCAATAGACGCAAACCGTGCCCCGGCACTACCTGGCGTTAAGGCCAGCACCAGTGGCGCAGCCGATCGGACAGGACTACGCCCCACCGGCAACAGACAGATGGGCGCGGCATTCAGTTGTCCGGAGAACAAGCCCAAATTGGCATACTGAAGCGTCGCGAGGGAGTTGAGCGAGCTATCACGTACTTCCAGATTCGCCCCATATCCACCAACGACTATCCAGCCATTGTCGGCCTGGGTCACTACCGTTGTGTGCGGGATAGTGGTGGCAAATTGGACGCCGATCGTGCCGTTACTGTTAGCAATGAACACCGAGCCAGGCGTAGCTACCACCGCGCTGCCGTCCGACCGAGCTACCGCAGCACATCCGGGGAAATAGTTGCTCCCGGTCGCGCCGCTGGAATATTGCGCACCGACCACGCTGCCCGCAGCAGACAGCGTGGTAATAGTGGCGCTTACGCTAGCGCCGTAGTGGTGAACGATGATAAATCCACCGCCCGCAAGGCCGACAGTACACACGCTGCCATAGGGATTGGAGGTCCCGCCGGCGTTATTCAGGTTAATCGCCGTTTGCTGCGCAACACCCGCCGCGTTAAAGCGTGAAAAGTATGTTGAGATCTGATTGAACACCATGGCGGCAACCACAAAACCGCCGGATGACAGGCCGCAGACGCTAACTGCACACGGCGACGCCGTCAGCACGCCCACCAATCCGGTCGCCGCCGGCGCCTGCACAACAGTGCCTGTCGCCGAATACACAGCATAACGAACGGCCCCTGCCGAAGTACAATATGCCACAGCGAAACCACCTCCCGACAGCGGCGCGATCGCTAGCGAGGAAGTTGCCACACCAGCTTCGACAATGGACGGCGCCAGAATTTGCGTACCGCTACTGCTGAATACTGCGACCGTCGCATATTGCGTCCCCAAGTCCTGATAAGCCAAGGCGAAGCCGCCGCCACTGAGTGCCACTGCATATGTGCTGATGGAGGGTTGGGCATGAGGCAGCGTAATGTATCCGCCCTGCTGTGCTCCTAAAGGATTGTAGATGCCGACTTGCAGGGTACTGCCATTCGACCCAACCATGACTGCGTTGCCATTGCTTAGCGTACAGCCGGTGCCATGCGAGTTGGCCGAGCCGGCAAGCGCAAAGGAAACCCCGGCCGCACACGGCGTTGCTGGGGGAATCGCACCAGAAAGCGGACGCAGAGCACCACCCGGTCCCGCCGGGTCCAGCGCGTAATACGCCAACCCATCCACGCCGACACAAGCGAGTTGGCCTTGCACCACTGCCTCGCCAGCCACCGTCACTGTGCTGAGATTTTGTAATGTGCCGCCGCCCGTCACCGAGCTATTGACGCCACCTGAAAGAATTCGTCCCATTACTACTCCTTATTAACGTCCGTGCATACGCCACACTGCCGTGGGCGCGCTGTTGAAAACGGTGACTGTTTCGCCAGCCACCAATGCCACTGCCGTCTCTTCCAACAGCGAACCAGCCGGGATCACCAGATCGAGTGGCTCGATCCAGTCGGCCGCAGCCGGCATGGCAGGCGCCACTACCGCCGACGAGATCGCCAGCCGTACCGTGATCGCATTCAGTGGATCGAGATTGACGCAGCGGATGTTCACCGTCATCTCGTTGGGCGCAGTGCCCAGCGTGGTATAGGTCGCCGCCGGGGGCGACGCTTTTGCTACATAGCTTGCCATGTTGTCCTCTTAGAGTTGGCCGTAAAAATACATGTCAGAAAACTGTCCCTTGCTGTTATTGCTAATCACCGATAACAGCGATGTGTTGACGCTGCTGACAGCCGCCGCCACGAACGCCGAGCTGGCCGCCTTCTGGCTGCTGTCGCCCGGCGCCGGCGTCGGTACCGTCGGAGTACCGGTGAAGCCCGGGCTGTTCAGCGGCGCGGCCTGCGGCAACGCCAGGGTCAGGAACGGCGCCCCCGCCACCGGCGCGATGTTCGGCGCCGGCACCGTGGCCATGCCGTAGTCCACCTGCACGCTGTAGGCGCCGATCCAACCGGCGTCGGCCGCCGGGGTGACCTGCGAACCGGTGTTGGCCATCGCGCCGGCCTTGACCTGCACCGCGCATTTTCCGCAACGGATGGTCATGCTCGACGTACCCAAGCCGCCCGGGCCGCTGTAGGGAATCGCCGGATTGCTGGCGTTATAAAACGGCAGCACCAGCGCCCCCGTATCAACCTCCTGGAACTGCACCTGCACCAGGTAGTTGATCGACTTGCCGGCCGTGCCAGGCGCCGGCACCGGCAGCGCGATCGGGTCGGCCAGGATGCCCTGCTTGAGCACCTGGCGCGCATCGGCGCCGAGCGACGAATACGGCGTGGCGTCGACCGCCGCCATTTGATACACCTGGCCGGCGGCGATCGCCGCCGTCAGGCCCGTGCCCGGCGTGCAGGCCAGGCCTTGCAACACCGGCGCCGTGCCCAGCACGGCCTGGGCGAGTTTGGCGAGACCGATCATGGCGAACTTGTTGCCGTTCAAAATGTCGGTCTCGATCAATTCCTCGCCGTTATAAACAGTTGCGCGATCCATACTGCTCCTGAAAGAAAAAAGGCCGCGGGTAGCGGCCTTGTGGATAAAAACTACGCAGCAGCCCTTACAGCAGCTGCACCCAGACCGTCACGTTGTGCGGCCGCACCGCGTCGATGGCGGCGTAGATGTCGGCGTCGGCGATGCCGTACTGCGGCGTCCCCGGCAGCGGCCGGTACACCTTGACGAAGCACTCGTACGGCGTCGTGCTCAAGGTACCGTAGCGGCCCTGGCCGTAGAAGCCGGTGGGCTGGCCATACGCGCCGTAGTCCTGCGGTCGAGCGGACTCGATCAGGATGGGCGTGCGGCCGGTGATGTCCTGGCACAGCTTGACCACACCCGCGCGCGTGCCGCGCTCGCGGAAAATATTGGCCTGGATCGCCGTCCGGTAGCTCTGGTCGGTCTGGTACGGTTGGCGCTGCAAGCCGAGGCCGAAGAAGTCGCCTGCGATCATGTCCAGCCAGCCGTCGCTGGCGGTCAGCAAGCGGCTTTGCTGCTTGACGTAGGCCAGCAGCGCATACACGAAGGACCAGCCCGCCGCCCAGCCGGACAGCAAGGCGTCCAGCACCGGCGTGCTGTCGCTGAACCAGGTCGGCAGCGTGGCTTTCAGGCGGGCGACGATGTCGCCGTTGTCCCCGGCCGCCATCAGGACACCGTCACGGTCGAGAACTTCAGCACCTGCCGCGCCGTCACCGCGACGTCGGCGCTGCCGCCGTTGAGCTGCATCGCCGTCACGTTGGTGACGCCGGGCGAGGCGTCGTACGCCACCTGCGCCAGCCGGGTGTAGGTCAGCGTCTGGCCCAGCGCCAACGCGTTGATGTAGTTCTGGATCGCGGCCTGCACCTGCCCGCGCGTGGCGACGGTGTCGTAGCCGGCGGCCAGCGTCACCGCCAGCGATACCGCGACCGGCACGATCACCGGCGTGTACACGCCGAAGCGCGTGGTGATCGCCCGCACCGCTTCGATGGCGCTGCTGACGGCGTTGATAAAGGCCGCCGACGGCGCACCGGAACCATCGTCCACCACCACGTAGAAGTAGCCGGGATCGGCCGTGCCGTTGTACTGCTGGTTCTCGGTGATGGTGTAGACCGTGCCCGGTTGCACCGAGCTGATCGCGTAGCCGATCGCGGCCCGGGTGGCGCGCGACAACGAGGCGATGTAGACCACGAAGCGTGTCCGCAGCGCGGCGTCGGTTTCCGCATCGGCGCCGCCGGAGAACGACAGCGCGTTGCTGACGGTGTCGACATACGTCACCGCCTGCGACAGCACGCTGACCTGGCCGGCGCCGGCGTTGCCCGCCGCCTCGGCGACGTTGGCGCGCACCGGCACCGTCAGGCTGGGCACGCCGGCCGCCAGCACATAGCCGTCCACCGTCCAGGCCGGGTGGGCGGTGTCAGCCGCGACGGTGTAGCCGCGGCTGCCGTCGGCGGTGCGCACCTGGGTGCTGAACGGGATCAGCGCCTGGCTGGTCGGCGTGAAGCGGGCGAAGGTGACTGCACCCACCGCCGGCAAGGCCGGCAGCCGCGCCAGGCCGTAGTCGGCGATCCAGCTGTCGAGATCGGCGTCGCTGGCGGTCGCGGCCCGCATGGTGGACAGCAGCTGCATGGCGATGCCTTGCAGCCATTGGGCCAGCGCGGCGTTGGTTTCCACCAACGCGCGCAGCATGGAGCCGATGGTGAAGTCGATCAGGCCCGACGTCCTGGACTGGATCGCCGCCACCTGGTCGGCCACCAGGGTGGCGAAAGTTTTGGTAGAGATGCTCATGTTTTACCTGTTGAGGTTGAATGCCAGATTGACCGGCTGCTGGACCTCGGCATCGACGTACTGGATGCGCACGCTGATGCCGTTGTCGATGGGGCTGATCAGGACGACCGGATCAGGCTGGTGCGAGACGATGGCCTCGTTGAACAACTGCTCGCGGATCAGCGCGCGCAGGCGGCCGGCGTCCAGCGTCTTGCCGATTTCCTGCGACACGCCGGCGCCATAGTCCAGCTGCCACAGATAGTCGCCGGCATTGGTCAACAGGCGCCGCAGGATGCGCTGCTGGCCTTCCAGCGTGCCGCTGCTCAATGCCAGGTCGCCGGTGACGGACAGCGCCAGGTCGCCGCCGATATAGTGGGAGAGATCGCTCAAACCGGTGCTCCCGTCATCGCCGGGCCGGACTGCACGCCGGGATGGGTATGGGTACGCAGGCTGACGCCGGCACCCCTGACATCGCCGGCCACGGTGAGCTTGCCATCGACGCTGCCATCGCCGCTGACGGCCAGCTTGCCGGTGATGGAGGCATCGGCGCTGACAGCCAGCTTGCCGCTGATGGTGGCGTCGCCGCTGAGCTTGAACGCGCCGCTGTGGTTCCAGCTCGACGCCGCCGACGTGATGCTGCCGTCCCCGTTCAGCGTGATGCTGGCGCCGTGACCGTCGCTGAACACGGCGGCGCCGCTGTTGAGCAGCTTGAACTGCGCGCCGTTCTTGTGCACGGCCCACAGCTCGCCGCTGGGCGCCGGCAGCGGCCGCGCCTGGTCGCTGTAGAAGCGGCCGACGATCAGGCCGGCGTCCATGCTGGCTTCCTGGAATTCCAGCTGCACCGTGTCGCCCGAGGTGGGCGGGCTGAACAGGCCCCAGCCGTTGCCGCTCCAGGCGCTGGTGATCGGCAGCCAGCCGATTTCCACGCCCTCCGGCTGCAGCAGCACCTTGGCGCTGTAGGTGTTGGGGTCATAGCTGGTGACGGTGCCGATGCGCGTGCGCGCCAGGCCCTGCCCGGCCGTCTGCGACACCAGGCGGATGCTGTTGATAAGATTGTTCATGCGTGCTCCTCCGGCTAAGTTTTGGCGTTGGTATCAGTGTTGGGGATTTGGTTCTTGGCTTCGACCGTCATGCTGAAGCCGCCGTCGGCCGAGTAGCGGCGCGTGACGGCGGCCGTGTAGTAAGCCTGGTCGAAGGCGCTGCCGGTGTCGCTCACCTGGATCAGGCTGGTCGGCATCAGCAGCACATCGCCCGGCAGGTCGGCTTTCAAGCTCATTTCGTGCGCCGACAACTCCTGCAAGATCGCCTTGGCCTTGGCCTTGGCCTGGCTGGCGTCGAGATTGGGAAAGGTGCGCACGTACTCCTGCGGCTCGCCGTCGAACGGCACGGCCGCGCCATCGCTCACGCGCTTGCGCTCGGCCACTTCGCTGACGGCCTGGTTGGTCTTGCTGTGGAAGGACAGCACTTTCACGCGCAAGTCCTTGGCCAGCGACAGATTGCGCTGGAAGCCCAGCTGCATGGCGTTGGACTCGGCCACGCCGCCCGCCTGCCAGCGCAGCACGTAGGGATCGGCGCTCTTGGCGGTGCGCGGCTCGAAGTGCAATGAACGGCCGCGCACGTACACCTGGTAGCCTTCGTACTGCGCCAGCCTGGTGACGATGTCCCAGTAGCTGACGTTGGACGCCACCAGCGCCTTGACGATCTGGTAGTAGCCGCCGGCCGCCACCGTAGTCGGCGTCACCACCGGCGTCAAGCCCTGTGCCTTGGCGATCTGGCTGACCACATCGGACGCCACCAGCGTGCCGCTGCTGAACACCATGGTGCGCTTGAAGTCGATCAGCCTGGAGCTCAGGTCGCGCCCCGACAGTGCCATGGTGCCGGCGTCGAGATCGACGTCCAGCGTGTCGGCATAGCCGATCAGGAAGCTGGTCAAATCGGACTTGGCGACCTGGCCAGGATCGGCCGGGAAGCCCAGCAGAAACTCCAGCTCCAGCTGTTCCTGGCGCGACCAGAAATCGATGCCGCGCCCGGCCGGCTGGGCCGCAATAGACAACGTCAACCGAAAGGTGTCGGCCACGAAGAAGGCGTTGTTGTTCACCTCGAAACCAATCACGCCGTCCAGCGCGGCGCCGTTGGCGTAGACCATGCCGCGCGGCCGGTTGGCGGCGCTTGTTGGTTGTGCTTGATTGATCATGGGCCGGGTACTCCTCCGTTGTCCGGCGGCGTAGCCGGTATCGCCAGCGTCCGCACGCCCGTCACCTGGGGATCGGTGACTTTGTTGGCCTGGGCGATGGCGATCCACTTGGTGGCGTCGCCGTAGACCTTGGCGGCCAGCCGGTACAGGCTGTCGCCGCCGACCACCACTTTCTGCAGCGACGTCACCGCTCCCGAGGCGCGCGTCAGGTTGGCTTCGATGCGGCCGACCACGGCCTGCAACTGGTGCAGGTCCGGCAGTTTGACGGCCGCGTCCAGCTGCTTGGTCAGCTTGGCGGCCTGCTGCGCGACCGGGTTATTGGGCAGGATGCCGCCCAGCGTGGTCACCGTCTGCAGCACCGCGCCGGCCTCGGCGATCATGCCCTTGACCTGGGTGGCGACGCCGCGCACCGGTTCCAGCACGCCGTTGATGGTCTTGCTGCCGGCCTGGACGAAATCGGACACCGACTTGATGCTGTCGTTCATCGTCTTCATCAAGCCGGTCAGCTTCGGATCGCCGACCTTGGCCGCGATGGCGCCGGCCTTGGCGGCGTCGGCGCTGATGGCGGCGTTCAGGTCGGCGGCCTTGGCCGACGGCCGCGCGCGGGTGCTGTCCTCGACCACGTCCAGCTCCAGCGTGTAGCGCACGCGGTGGCGCTGCTCCACCACGTACTTGAAGCTTTTGACGACGACGCGGTATTTGTATTCGAAAAAGCTGAGCTGCTGCTGGCTGCCTTCCACCCGCATCAGGTCGATGGCGCGGGCGCGTTGCAGCGCGTTGGCGCCGAGGAACAGGCCGGACCACTGGATCGGATCGTCCTCGGCGCCCATCGCCTGCACCACGCGCACGCCGCCCGGCAACTGGTGCACCACCAGCTTCTGGCTGCCGCCGAGCGGAATGCTTTCGGGGATTTCAAAATCCTGGAAAGTCTCGCTTCCCAGGGTCAGGGTAAATGCTGTGTTTGCCATGGTGTCTATCCTGCGTAGGCGACCGACGCGAGGTTCATCGTGCCGTCGAAGTTGTTGGAGCCGGTAGGCGGCCCGGCCATCCGCGCGCCCGCCTCCTGGAGGACGCGGGTGGCGATGCCGCGATAGTCGAGCTTGTTTTCGACCTTGAACACCGGCGTCGGCGCCGGCGGCGGCACCGCGTTGATGGCCGTGCGCGGTGCGACGGGCGGCAGGCTGCGCGGCGCGGCAACCGCGCCCGTCGCCGTTGCGCCGGCAGGAATGGCTGGCGCATTGGGCTTGGGGGCATCCTTGTGGAACCAGTACCAGGCGCCGGCGATCGCTGCACCCAGCGCGGCGATGGCGACAATCGCCCAACCTACCGGCGTCAGCAGACCAGCCACCGCTTCGCCCGCCGCCACCAAGGCCGAGCCTATCATCCGCAGCATCGGCCAGGCACGCTTGGCAGCCTTACCCAGCCAGGAAAAATTACCCCCCAACGAGAGCACCGTGCCGCCTATCTTCAGCGCGCCGGCCAGCACGGCGAAGGCGCCGACCGCAATCTGCGTCAGTACCGGGAAGCGCCCCAGCCAGTTGCCCAGCTTGTCCATGGTCCGCGCGAAGAACAGCAAGGCGCTGGTGACTTTGGGCAGGTACACGCTGCCGATCACGGTCAGCAAGTTCTTCCATGCCTGCGCCGCCGCCAGCTCCGCGCCCTTCGGCGATTTCAGGTATTGCTGGTAAGCGCTGCCGTAGTTGCTGGCCAGCTGAAACTTCTGCGCCTGGGATTGCAAACGCGGCCGGTTGACGATCTGGTCACCGACAAAGCTCGCGGTGTGCTCGTCAAAGTTTTTCGACAGCAGCGACACCATCTTGACGTCGTCGATCTTGCCGTACTTCTTGCGGATCGCCGGCGCCAGCACCTCGGCGATGAATTTGTCGGGACGGTGCTCCATCAACGCGACGTTGGCCGCGCTCAGGCCGGCCTCGCCGCCCTTGCCGCCCTTGCCCTTGGCGGGCGCTTGCAACAGGCCCAGCTGGGACAGGAAGCCCTTGGCCTTGCCATCCATGCCGCCGCCCACCAGCGTCGCGTAGGCGCCTTGCGCATTGGCGCCGGCCGTCTCGCCGGACTCCTGCGCCATGTAGGCGGAAAACTGGCCGTACAGATACTCCTTGTCGAAATGCTGATACGCCTGTTTGCCGGCCTTGGCGGCGGCCACGAATTCCGCGCCGTTGACCTTGCCGCCGGTGGCGAAATTCACCTTCGACTGCAAATCCAGCTCGCTGCGCATCACCGCTTCGGCGCCGGTGACAGGCGTGCCACGCAAGGCCAGCGCCTTGGCGGCATTCGCGGTCTGCCCCTCGACGTCCTTGCCGCCGTTGGCGACCTTGGCCGCGAAGGAGTATTTGGCGAAGTCCTCCGACAGCGCCAGCGATTTCGGCAAGTCGCCGAACGCATCGTTCAGATCGCGGATGCGAGAGATGTTGTCGGCGATGCCGGTGCCCAGCGTTTTGTGCGACAACGCGGCCGCCTTGGCATACACGGCGGCGTTGTTCTGCGCGCCCAGGTTGAGCGTCTCGAAATCGGACTGCGCCTGCGCGGCTTCCGCCGCCGCCTCGTATGGCGACTTGAACGCGCCGAACATCTTGTCGGCGACGCCGGCCATTGCTTCGCCGGTCTTTTTCTTCTTGTCTTTCTCGTCGTCCTTGCCCTTCAGCTTGGCCAGTATCTCCTCCAGCGCGGACAGGTTTTTCTGCGCCCTGCCCGCGCCATCTTCGACCAGCTTCAGCGCCTTCGCGATTTCCCGCAAGCCCTTGCTGGCGCCATTGGACAGCTGTAACTTCAACATCATTTGGTATGGTTTTGCCATGGGAACTCCTGTAAACCGCGCCCTATTTCCTGGGCATCCAGCGCATCGCGGCGAAATCGAATTCGCCGCCCTCTTGCTCGCCCAGGGCAATGGCCCAGGCAGTGCCGACTTCTTCCGGCAGGCTCAGCGCCACATCGAACGGAACCCCGTTCTTCACCAGGTACACCACCGTGGCGAATGCGGGGTTCCGTGCTAGTTTTTTACGGCGGCCTCGGACACGGCCGCGTCGGCCTGCTCCGCCACGTGGTGCATGACGGCGCTGACGCCGTCCTCGCCCAGGCGCGAGATCAGCGCTTCCAGTTCGCGCTTGGTCGATGGCGGCGGCTGCTCGTCGCCGTCGATCTGCGTCACCCACAGCAGCGGCATGACCATGCCCATGTAGACCTCGTTGCGCGCCGAGGCGCCGACCACTTCGACGATCTGGTACTGGCGCAGCACGTTCGGCTTTTTCAGGCCGATGCGCAGCGCGCCGGCGGTGATGGTGGCGACCGCGTTGGCGGCCTTGACGATGTCGTCCGACACCGTCTCGATAGAAATAGTTGGTTTGCTCATGGCAGTTCCTGTTCAATAAATAAATGGCGCGCGGCCGAATGGACGCGCGCCTTGCAGCACGGGGCTTACTGGACTTTCAAGCGGCGCGAGGCCATGAATTCCAGTTTCATCTTGACGGTCTTGTCGCCTTCGCGGGCGCCCAGCTCGGTCAGCTTGTAGACCACTTTTTCATAGCGGTACTGCGAGACGCCGCCGTTGGGTTCCTGGATGGTTTCCTGGATGAAGCCGTACGGCACGTTCATGCCGTTGTAGTAGTTGGCTTCGGCCTGCGCCCAGAAATCATCGAGCGTGCTGTCGAAGCGGTCGATTTCGAACGAGCCCTTCCAGCCGTTGTGCGTGACCGTGTGGCGCGCTTCGCCGTCCAGGCCGGTGCGCTTTTCCTCGGTGGTGACGGGTTGGGCGTCGAACTTCATGATCGCCGTGGTGGGAATGTTCAGGTTGCCGCTTGCCGTCGTGATGACGACGCGGATGTCCTTGCCCAGGGTTTGGTTTGCTGCCGACATATGTCGCTCCAAATAAAAAAGCCGCCCTCAGGCGGCATGGATGAAAATGAAAACCGCCTTAGTTGGCGGCCACGGTACTGGTGCGGGCGACCTGCACCGACTGGCCGCCCTCCATATTGATCAGGAACTTCTCGACCACCGACAGGTACTGCACCTTGGCGTCCATCTGCATGTAGCCGGTGGCGATGCGCGGAACCAGGTTGTTGCTCAGGTCGCAGATGGTGGAGAAGTCCGCCACCTGGCCCTGCTGCCGCATATTGGCCAGGAAGCCGTCGACGGTGGCCTTGGCCTGCAGGCGGGTCGGGTCGTCGGCACGGCTGGACTGCAGGCGGCCGACGAACTTGCCCATGCCGGCGTTCAGCGTGTAGGCAATGTAGTTGGTCATGCGGGTGTAGTTGTCGCCGTTGGTCACCGGATTGGACGAGGTGTTGTGGCCGAAACGCGTACCGAAGTAGGCGCCGCCCGGCACCGGATTGGCGATCACGTCGATGCCCGCCTGGCCCAGCACCTGCAGCTCGGCCGCCGCGTACGGACGGCTCTGCAGGCTGCGCTGGGTGGCGACGATGCCGTACAGCGCCTTGTTCAGGCTGGACTGCTCCGGCGACAGGTTGGCCAGCAGGCCCGCCACAAACGCTTGCGGCGAGATGACGCGGGTGATCGAGTTGACCGGATCGCTCCAGTAAACCCAGTCGCCCAGCAGCAGCTTGAACGCATACGAATCGAGGTTGGCCGCCGCCTTGGCCGCGGCAGCCGCAGCCGGGGTGTCGCCCTGCGGCGTCACGCCGACCATGTAGATGCCTTCGGACAGGCCGAACGCAGCCTGCGCCGCGAAGGTGCTGATGTCGTCGCAATCGGTCAGCATGGCCACCGCCGCGCCGGAACTGCGCAGGCTGTACATGCCGGTGCGGCTACCCAGGTCGGAGCCGAGCAGCAGCGCGCCGGTGATGTTGTTGGCGCCGTCGGTGCCGCCGGCGAAGTTCGAGCTGGCATAGGCCGGCACGCCGGTGGCCGCACCGGCCGCCGCCGACACCAGCACCGACGCCGGCCGCGCCACGCTGTTGCCGTTGTTGATGGCCGCCGCCAGATTGACCCACAGCGCATTGCCGGCGCCGGGAATGTTGTCGAACACCTCGGGCGCGAAGCCGGACAGCGCCAGCGTCACCTTGACGGTGCTGGTCTGGCTGCCGGCGGCGATGGTGGCCTGCAGGCTGTTGCCCAGCGAGCCGGTGTATTTGCCGCTCAGCGTCAGCGCCGGCGTGCCGGCCACGCCGCCGGTCAGCACGGCGCCGGACGCGGTGGCGCCCGCCACGGTGGTGGCCACGGTCAGCGTATTGCCGGCCACGCCAGGCAGCAGCGCCGTCAGGTTCAGCGTATTGGCATTGAGCGCAAAGGTGAACTTGTCGATGTTGACGTCCAGCGAAGCCTGCAGGAAGGCCAGCAGCGTCGCCAGCGTCGCGCTCAGCGAGGCGCCAATGTTGACCTGGTTGCCGACGGCGCCGCTGGCGACGAAGGTCACCACGGTGCCGGCCAGCGTCAGCGTGGTGGCGGCCACCGGATTGGCGGTGAACGCCACCGAGCCGGTGGCGGCGATGCCGGCCGACTGGATGGCTGCGGTGGCGGCCGTGTCGGTGCCGTCGGTCACGCGCACGCAGCGCATGCTGGCGGCGCCCTGCTGCACTGCCGCCGCCAAGGCGGTGCCCATGTCGTACTTGCGGTTCTGCAGCGAGCCGTGGATGCGCGCATAGTCGGCGGTGCTGCCCACCAGGGATGCGGAATTGACCGGGCCCCATTGAGCGGTGCCGACAATGCCGAGCACATTGGTCGGCACGCCATTCAGCAGTGACACGCTGGGCGGCACTATCTGTACATAGAGGTCTGGAACGATCAGCGCCGTCGTGTTGATGGCGCCTTGCTGTGATACCGGCATGTAAGCCTCCTAAAAATAAAAAAAGCCCGCACGGGGCGGGCAAGAAAGCAGATGGCGTATGGCTTGTGGCGTTACGAATACAGCGTCGTCGCGCCGGCCTGGCCACCTGTTGCGAACTGCATCGCGACGCCGAGCTGTTCGGCGACGATCTGGGTTGCGCTGGCACTATCCGTGATGGCGTACTCCACGGCATAGAGAATATCGCGACGGAAAATGGTGGCATTTTCCATCGCATCGTTTTGCACGCTGCGCTTGTAACGCAAGGTGCCGTTGGTGCCGTCCGCCAGCGCGACGCGCCATGCGCCGGCCAGCGCCACGTCGATGGCGGCCGCCAGCGGATCGCGCGCGGCGGCGCTGTTGGCCCAGACCGAAATCTGGAACACTTTTTCCTGCCGGCGCAGCACGCGCATATTGCTGCCGCCGACGCCGACCCGCGCCACCAGCTTGCGCGCGCCCGGCACGCTGACGACGGCGCCGACATTGCTGGCCGGGCGCAGCGCGTTGAGCAGCGAGGCCAGGCCGGTGGCGACGGCGGTCGGCGTATCGCCGGCGCGCACCGCGTAGACCACCGGCAGGCCGTCCGCCAGCACGGCGGCGTTCTGCCCCGCCGCCGGCGTGCCCGCCACCGTCACCGTGCCGGCGCCGACCGTCAGGCTCAGCGTCGAGCTTGAAATGGGTTGCGCCATCCAGTCGCTGCAAGCCGGTTGCGTGACGCGTTCGGTGGCGGTCGGGAATACCGACACGTGGGCCTTGCCGGCGCTCAGGTCGGCGTTGAGCGTGGCGGCGTTGGGCCAGCCGGCGTAGATCACGGCGGTGACGCCGGTAATGGAGGCAGCGCCGATACCGTTGGGATAAACGGCGGCGCTGATCGCCGCCACCAGCGCCTGGGCGACATCAGTTTGATCGGCCATGGGGTTCACCAGAAAAGAAAGGGAGGAAGCGGCGCGAGGAAAAAACCGCCGCAGAAATGCAAAAACCCGCACTAGGCGGGTTTTTGACGTACTTCTTGAACTTATCAATGTGAGACCTATTCTCCGCGTGTTTTGCGGAACGGTCAAGCACTTTTTTAAAAATCGATCATTTTTGTTTGTTGCAGCAGTTCGCCGACGGCGATCCACGCTTTGTGCTCGGCGCCGCTGACGGCCGGCATGCGGCCCTTGGCCGGTGCGCCCTTCAGCCAACGCACCAGCTTGGCGTTGTGCGCGCTGGCGGTATCGCGATGCACGCCGCACTGGTCGGCCAGGTCGGCCAGGTTGTGCTTGACGCCGAAGCAGCGCTCGATGATGCCGCGGCGCAGCAGATAGTGCGACAGCAGGCCGGACATCTCGCCCAGCGCGCGCTCGGTCAGGAACAGGATGGCGTCGACCCACACCTTGTTCGGCTTGGAGCCGGCGCAGCAGTTGCGGCCGCAATCGCAAGGCACGGCGGGCGGCGCCACGCGCGCGATCAGGATGTGCATCAGCATCGGGTCGAGACGGTCGAGCTCGGCCCTTATCATGCCGGCCTGGGCCGCGCCGTCGAGGCCGCCCAGGCCCTTCCCTTCCTTGCTGGGGCCGGAGGCCATGCGCGCCATCATGGACTTGTCGTACTGCTGGCCCGAGAAATTAAATGCGAAAATCAGCGCGGCGTGCGCGCTGCTGAACAGTGCTTCTTCTTCGATAACTAACATAGGTCTGTGCTCCTTAAGTGTTGCTGGTATTGGTTGGGTGGTTCTTCAATAGCGCCTTGAGTTCCTGCAGCCGCATGCGGGCGGTGTGCACATCGGTCTGCGCCTGGCCGGGCGCCGGCAGCGCGGGCACCGGGCGCGGTACGTCGGCCAGTTCGTGCTCGTGCGCCAGCTTGGCGGTCAGGATGCGGGTCCAGCGGGCGCGGGCGTTTGGCCAGGCCAGCGCGCGCAGATCGGCAAAGGTGAATTCGACGGCGGCCCAGTACAGCGCCTTGCACGGCCAGCGGTCGTCGCCGAAAGCGCGGCGGCTGACCTGGCACTGCGCCTCGACAAACATGGACTCGGCATCCGTCGGCGGCCGGCACAGCTGCAGGAACTCCGGCAGCGTCGGCGGCCAGGGCTTGGCCAGGCAGGCGGCAACGCCGCGCTTGACCTCGCCCACCGACAGGCCGGCCAGGTTGCTGCGCCAGGTCTCCTTGACGCCTTGCACATCGGTGCCGCGCCACAGGTCGGCCAGGCGGCTGCCGTACAACAGCTCGAATTGACCGAACAGGCGCTCCACGCTATCCGACGAGACGGGCTTGGCCATCGATGGTGTGCTGCTCGCCGGCGTCGCCGTTGCGGCCAGTGAGTTGGTCAAGTACGCGCTGGCGTTCTGCATGGGTTCCTCCGAAAGATGGATGGGCGGGTTTGCCGGGGTTGCGCATCAAGTCGCTCAGGACCGGCAGGAAATATGCGGCGCTGAAATGTTCGCCGGGATGGGCGCGCAGCTTTTGCGCCACCACCGCCACGATGAATTCGTCGTCCAGCCGCTGCAGCACCGGCGCCCAGCCGGGCTTGGCGAACAGCCCCGGCGCGGCGGCAATGCCGAGCTGGCGCAGTCGCCGGCACAGTTCGCCGATGCGGGACATGGGCGGCGCTGCGGCCGGGTCGCCTGCTGCTTGAGCTTGTAAACTTTTCCCTGTCTCTGTCCCTATCCCTGTCTCTTGGAAGGCCGGTCCCGGGGGACACGGGCGGGACAACGGCGCGCCGTCATCGGCCAGGAATGCTTCCAGCGTGGGGAACGGCAAGTCCTGGCCGTGCCGCTGGTTGTGCTTCTTGATGCGCGCGCACTCGGTCTTCCAGCGCTGGGCACGCTTGGCCTGCCAGGCTTCGTTGGCCTTCTCCGCCACGATGGGGTGGTACAGGCGGCCGTCCGCGCACTTGATCCAGCCGTGCAGCGCGCCGGCGCGCAGCTTGCTCCACTCCCTGACGACGCGGCCATAACCAGCCAGCTGCGCCAGCACCACGTCGTCGTCGGGAATGCTGGCGGCGGGGATCTGGTGCCACGACGCGCACCACAGCAGCACGGCCGCCCGGAACTCGTCGCCGCTGACGATGGCCGAGATATCGCTGTCGCGCAGCCGCAGCACATCGAGCGGCATGAAGGTGAAATCACGCAGGTCGCAGTCGCCCGGCGTCAGCGGCATGGGCAAGTGGTTGGAGCGTGGGAAATTCGAAATATTTTTATTCATGTACACAGAATATACGCGAATGAATAGGCAATCAATACCTGAATGAATAAATTATTGCGTATTTTTATTCATGCACGTATAGTTCGTGCCATGGATATCGCAAGCAGACTCGATGAAGCTATGAAAGAGGCTGGGTTCACCACCCAGAGCGCCCTCGCGCGCGCCTCCGGCGTACCGCAGCCGACGATCAACCGCATACTCAAGGGCGTGGGCAAGAAAGGCCCGGAGACGCAGACGCTGGCGCAACTGGCGGCGAGCTGCAATGTGCGGTTCGAGTGGCTGCATGAAGGCCGCGAGCCGAGGGCGCGCACCGGCGGCGGCGTCGAGCGGGAGTATCGGCAGGTGGTGGTGGCGGATGCGGGCGATCCAGATTTTTACGAAATTCGCAAAGTGCAACTTCAGCTATCGGCAGGTATGACGGGCTTTCAAACTGTTCCAGAGATTTACGACGGTAGCAAATTAAGTGTTTCCAAGAACTGGGCCGACCGCCACGGCTACATCCCCGAGCGGCTGATCGCCATCGCGGTCAAGGGCGAGAGCATGGAGCCCAATCTGTACGCGGGCGACCTGGTGATCATCAACACCGCCGATACGTCGATGGAAGACGGCGTGGTGTTTGCGGTCAACTACGAAGGCCAGGCCGTGGTCAAGCGGCTGACGCGCGACCGCGGCGACTGGTGGCTGACCTCGGACAACCAGGACCAGCAGCGCCACCGCCGCAAGAGCTGCCGCGAGGGCGAGTGCATCATCATCGGACGCGTGGTGCGGCGGGAGACGGACCGAATCTAAGCCGGAAGACTGCCAAGCAAGCATGAACCGATCGTCGATTTCTGATTTTAAATATGATTTTGGCCTGCCCGACAGGAATCGAACCTGTGACCCTCAGCTTAGAAGGCTGATGCTCTATCCAACTGAGCTACGGGCAGTAGATTTGCATGCAACGAGAATACGTCGCGGAAATGAAAAACGGGCTGTCTTTCGACAACCCGTTTTAAAAGTTCTTGGTCGGAGTACAAGGATTCGAACCTTGGACCCCCTGGTCCCAAACCAGGTGCGCTACCGGGCTGCGCCACACTCCGAAGACAGTATTCTAACGCTTGGCTCCCGCTACGTCAATGAGCGCCCAGCGAATTATTACACTGCTGAAATTTTACGCAGCCAGCTGGGCTTCCACCTTGTCCGCAATGCGGCGCGCCATCGACTGCGCATCGCTGGCGTTACGAGCTTCGACCATCACGCGGATCAAAGGTTCCGTGCCGGAGGCGCGGATCAGCACGCGGCCGCTGTCGCCCAGCTCGCGTTCGACCAGTTCCTTCTCCGCGACCATGGCCGCGTTCTTGGTCCAGTCGAATCCTGGCGAGACGCGCACGTTGACCAGCGTCTGCGGGAAGATCACCAGCTCGCCGGCGCACTGCTCCAGCGATTTGCCGGCGCGCTTCAGCGCCGACAGCACTTGCAGCGCGGAGATGATGCCGTCGCCGGTGGTGTGCTTGTCCAGGCACAGCAGGTGGCCGGAGCCTTCGCCGCCCAGCAGCCAGCCCTTGTCCTTCATCACTTCCAGCACGTAGCGGTCGCCGACCTTGGCGCGCGCGAAGCCGATGCCCTTCTCTTTCAACGCCACCTCGACCGCCATATTGGTCATCAAGGTGCCGACCGCGCCGGCCACCGGGCCGGTCGCCAGGCGATCCATGACCATCAGGTACAGCAGCTCGTCGCCGTTGTACAGGCGGCCGTTGGCGTCGCACATAATCAGGCGGTCGGCGTCGCCGTCCAGCGCGATGCCGAGGTCGGCGCCGTGGGCGCGCACGGCGGCGGCCATGGCTTCCGGCGCGGTGGCGCCGTGGCCCAGGTTGATGTTGAAGCCGTCCGGCTTGTTGCCGATGGCGATCACTTCAGCGCCCAGCTCGTGGAACACGTGCGGGGCGATGTTGTAGGCGGCGCCGTGGGCGCAGTCGACCACCAGCTTCAGGCCGCGCAGGTCCAGCTCGTTCGGGAAGGTGCTCTTGCAGAATTCGATGTAGCGGCCGTGGGCGTCGTCCAGGCGCTTGGCGCGACCCAGTTTTTCCGACGCCACGCAGTCCATCGGCACGTCCAGCGCGGCTTCGATCTCCAGTTCCACCGAATCCGGCAGCTTGGTGCCCTGGTCGGAGAAGAATTTGATGCCATTGTCCTGGAACGGGTTGTGCGAGGCCGAAATCACCACGCCGGCCGACAGGCGCAGCGCGCGCGTCAGATAGGCGATGGCCGGGGTCGGCATCGGGCCGGCCAGCATGACGTCGACGCCGGCGGCTGAGAAGCCCGCCTCCAGCGCCGCTTCCAGCATGTAGCCGGAAATGCGGGTGTCCTTGCCGATCAGCACGGTCGGGCGCACCGCGCCGCTGCGGGCGCCGGCCAGCACCTTGCCGGCCGCATAGCCGAGGCGCATGACGAAGTCCGGCGTGATCGGCGATACGCCCACCAGGCCGCGGATGCCATCAGTTCCAAAATATTTACGTGACATTGTGTGTTCTCTTTATCGTTGTAGGTTAGTTCCTGCCTGCCATACTTTTAGCGCATCCACCGTTTCCGCCACATCGTGCACGCGTACGATCAGCGCGCCCTGCGCCACCGCCGCCAACGCGCCGCCGACGCTGCCGGCCATGCGTTGCTCGACCGGCTTGCCGGTCACCGCGCCCACCATCGATTTGCGCGACAGGCCGGCCAGCAGCGGCACGTCCAGTTCGGCGATCAGTTGTGCGGTGGCTTTCAACAAGGCGTAATTATGCTCCACAGTCTTGCCAAATCCAAAACCTGGATCGATGCAAAGTCGACGCGGATCAATGCCGGCAGCGGTCAGCGCCTCGATGCGCTCGCGCAGGAAGCCAATGACTTCAGCCACCACATCGCTGTAGCTGGGCGCCAGCTGCATGTGCCGGGGGTCGTTTTGCATGTGCATGATACACAAGCCGCAGTCGCTGTCGCGCACCGCAGCGATGGCGCCGGGCGCGCGGAAGCCGTTGATATCGTTGATCATGTCGACCCCGGCGATGATGGCCTCGCGCATCACCTCTGGCTTGTAGGTATCGACCGAGATGGCCGGGCCGATGTCGCGCAGCGCGTACAGCACCGGCATCACGCGCTGCAATTCCTGCTCCAGCGGCAGCGGCGGCGCGCCGGGACGGCTGGATTCGCCGCCGACGTCGATGATGTCGACGCCGTCCAATATCATCTGTTCGGCATGGGAGATGGCGAATTCCAGCGACTGGTGCTGGCCGCCGTCGGAAAACGAATCGGGGGTGACGTTGAGGATGCCCATCACGCGGGCGCGGACGCGGTCGCCCCGCCAAGGATAGTTGAAACGGCCGAACTGTAATGTAGATCGCATGGAGAACCGAAGGAAAAATAAAAAAAGGGCGAGGATCGCTCCCCACCCCTCTGTCTTGCTACTCAGCCAAGTATCAGGCTGGAGCGGTCACGCTAGGCGATACGCCCGAGCCGCCGTCGCTAGGCGGATGCTTGCGGATGGTCACGCCGGCTTTCGGTGCACGCGGCTCCAGGCCAGCCATGATGTCGTTGATCTGGTCGGCATCAATCGTTTCCCATTCCATCAGCGCCTTGGTCATCACTTCGACCTTTTCGCGGTTCTCTTCCAGCAGCTTGCGCGCCAGCTTGTATTGCGTGTCGAGGATGCTGCGGATCTCGGCATCGACCATTTGCTGGGTCGCTTCGGAAATCGTCTTCGATGCGCCGCCGAAGAAGCCGTCGTTCTGGCTGTCTTCGTAGACCATCACACCCATCGCGTCGGACATGCCGAAGCGGGTCACCATCGAGCGGGCCAGCTTGGTGGCGCGCGAGAAGTCGTTCGAGGCGCCGGTCGACATCTGGCCGACGAAGATCTCTTCCGCGATGCGGCCGCCGAACAGGATGGAAATTTCTTCCAGCATCTTGTCCTTGTAGCCCGAAATATTATCGTGCTCAGGCAGCTGCCAGGTCAGGCCCAGGGCCCAGCCGCGCGGCATGATGGTCACTTTGTGGACCGGATCGGCCTTCGGCAACAGCTTGGCGACCACGGCGTGGCCGGACTCGTGATACGCGGTGTTGCGGCGCTCTTCCTCGCGGATGACCATCGACTTGCGTTCCGGGCCCATGAAGATCTTGTCCTTGGCATCCTCGAAGTCGATCATGTCGACCAGGCGCTTGCTGCGGCGCGCGGCGAACAGCGCCGCCTCGTTGACCAGGTTGGCCAGGTCGGCGCCCGAGAAGCCAGGGGTGCCGCGGGCCAGGATGTCGGCCTTGACGTCGGTACCGATAGGCACTTTGCGCATGTGCACGTTCAGGATCTGTTCGCGGCCGCGGATGTCCGGCAGGCCGACCGACACTTGACGGTCGAAACGGCCCGGACGCAGCAGCGCCTTGTCCAGCACGTCGGCGCGGTTGGTGGCGGCCACCACGATCACGCCGGACGAGGCTTCGAAGCCGTCCATTTCCACCAGCAGCTGGTTCAGCGTCTGTTCGCGTTCGTCGTTACCGCCGCCCATGCCGGCGCCGCGATGGCGACCGACCGCGTCGATCTCGTCGATGAAGATGATGCAAGGCGAATGCTTCTTGGCGTTCTCGAACATGTCGCGCACGCGGGATGCGCCCACGCCGACGAACATTTCAACGAAGTCCGAACCGGAGATCGAGAAGAACGGCACCTTGGCTTCGCCGGCGATGGCGCGCGCCAGCAGGGTTTTACCCGTGCCCGGAGGACCGACCATCAGCACGCCGCGTGGAATGCGGCCGCCCAGTTTCTGGAATTTGCTCGGGTCTTTCAGGAAGTCGACGATTTCGTTGACTTCTTCCTTCGCTTCGTCGCAACCGGCGACGTCGGCGAAGGTGACGGTGTTATTGGTTTCGTCCATCATGCGCGCCTTCGACTTGCCGAAGGAGAATGCGCCGCCCTTGCCGCCGCCCTGCATCTGACGCATGAAGAAGATCCACACGCCGATCAGCAACAGCATCGGGAACCAGGAAACGAAGATTTGTTGCAGGAACGACTGTTCCTCAGGCGGACGCACGTCGAAGTGCACGCCGTTGTCGCGCAGGTCGCCGACCAAGCCGCGATCGAGGCCGGTGGCGGTGGCGCGCACCTTGGTGTCGTCGCTACGGGTGGCCGTGATGTTGACGCCTTCGATCACCACATCCTTGATACGCTTGGCCTTGACCTCATCCAGCAAATCGGAATAAGCGATGGGTTTGGCGCCAGCGGTCACGCCGTGGCTGTCAAACTGCTTGTACAGCATCAGCAGCAGCAGTACCACGACTACCCAGATGGCTGATTTGGAAAACATGTTATTCACGAAAACTCCTTGGATGCAGGGCGCATCTTTTAACCGATAGCTAGAAACCCGATTTTACTCGCAATAAGCAGGCGGTGCCAGAAGCCCGCCTGCGCGTGCGGCCAAAATTCCAGCCGAAAAACACATTATTTGACCAAAATACCAGTGCGATCAAGTCAAAACTGATCTTCACCGTGTCGATGTGCGGCCCAAGCGCCAAATATCAAGGGCGCTCGAGAGGGAAATCGTCAGTTTCGAGCGGCAGGGCCGAGCTCATGCCGTCGGTCGGGTTTTTCAGGCCGCGCCCCAGCAGGAAAATCTCGGAAGACTTGTCGCGGCTGGCTTTCGGCTTTTTCTGGACCACGGTTTTGAATTCGCGGCGGAATTTGAGCACGATATCGTTAAAACCCATGTCTTTAAAACATTTCACCAGCAGCGAGCCGCTCGGTTTTAAATGGGCCTGGGAGAATTCAATTGCCAAATCGATCAGATGTTCCATGCGCGCGGCGTCGGCCGAGGCGATGCCGGACAGGTTGGGCGCCATATCCGATAACACAACGTCAATCTTTTGACCTTTGACATGATCTTCCAGCAGCTGCAACACCTCGGGCTCGCGGAAATCGCCCTGGATGAAGTGGAAGTCGGCGATCGGCTCCATCGGCAGCAGATCGAGGCCGATCAGCGTGCCGTTGATGCCCCCGCCCTCCTTGCCGGACAGCTTGCGGCGCACGTATTGCCCCCAGCTGCCGGGAGTGCAGCCGAGGTCGACGATGACCTGGCCGGGCTTGATCAGGTTCTCGTCCTCATCGATCTCCTTGAGCTTGAAAGCGGCGCGGGCGCGGTAGCCCTCTTTTTGCGCTAATTTCACGTAAGGGTCGTTAATATGGTCGTGTAACCAGTTTTTGTTTAATTTCTTCTTCTTCATTCGCGTAGAATACTGCCTTTAAGGGAACCACTAAAAATATATTATGCAAAAACTTACACCTGTTGAGCGCAGCGCTCTGCGCGCCGAAGCGCATGGCCTCAAGCCTATCGTCATGATCGGCGAGGCAGGCCTGACAGCCAACGTCCTCAAGGAAATCGCGCTGGGCCTGGACTCCCACGGTCTGATCAAGGTCCGCGTGTTCGGCGACGACCGTGAAGCCCGTGCCGCCATGTACGACACCATCTGCGAACAGCTCGATGCGTCGCCGGTACAACACATCGGCAAGCTGCTGGTGCTGTACCGTCCGAAGGTAGAAACGGAAAAAGCCCGTTCGACCTCCGGCAAGGGCCTGCGCGAAGTCACCATCGTCAAGCCTAGCCCAAGCGGCACCAAACGTCCGTCTGTGACCAAGGTACTGCTCAAGGGGAATGAACGCGTGACGCAAGGCGGCAATATCAAACGCGCCAAGCCACAGCAGAAGTCGACCAAGAAGAGCGCACTGGGCAGCAAATAAGCCCAGCGCCGTTGTCGTTCCCGCGCAGGCGGGAATCCATGCTGACTCGCCTATGCAGGCGCTCCATGGATTCCCGCCTGCGCGGGAATGACGCAAACTGTATTACTGTTTCACCACCAGCCACGCGGCCAGCAAGCTCTGCACCAGGTAGATGCTGCTGGAAATGCCGTGCAACATGCCGAATTCATTCTTCGCGGCGCCTTCCATCACCCCGCCCGGCCCCGCCGCGGCACGCAATGCGGCCATCATCGGTTGCAGGCCGAAGTGCGACACCAGCGTGCACGCCAGCATCGTCGAGACGATCAGCAGCAGCATGCGGCGCGTCTTGGCGGCCGAGTTGGCGGCCGAACCGGCAAAGATACCGCCCGTCTCCGCACCCTTGCTGACCCACAGCAGCGCCAGCATCACCAGCGCGCAGGCGATCGACAGCCAGGCCTCGTTCTTGAACAGGCTGGCGGCAATGGTGCCGGCCAGCACCCGGTCGCTCAGCGTGGCGAACAGCGTCGGCGCGGCCAGATAGCCGACTGCCCACAGACTGCCCGCCCACAGCGTCGCGACCAGCAAACGTGTACGCGCGAGCAGCATCAGATGTATCGCACTTCCAGGATTTCGTATTCGCGCGGGCCGGACGGCGCCTGCACTTCCACCACGTCGCCGGCCGACTTGCCGATCAGCGCGCGGGCGATCGGCGAGGTCACCGATACTTTGCTCAGTTTCAGGTCCGCTTCGTCCAGGCCGACGATCTGGTAGGTCACTTTCGAGCCAGAATCCAGGTCTTCCAGGTCCACCGTCGAGGCGAACACCACGCGGCCATCGGCGTCCAGCGTGGTCGGGTCGATGATTTGCGCTGCGCTCAGCTTACCTTCCAGTTCCGCGATGCGGCCTTCGACGAACGCCTGGCGCTCCTTGGCGGCATCGTACTCGGCGTTTTCCGACAGATCGCCATGCGAACGCGCTTCAGCAATCGCGTCGATCACGATACGGCGTTCTTTGGTCTTCAACTGGTGCAACTCTTCTTTCAGGAGTTCTGCGCCGTACTTGGTAAGTGGAACTGAAGTCATGTTTATATTTACTCTGTTGTTACAATGGAAAACCACAGAGGCCACGCCAACCTGCAGCGCGAGCTCTGTGGTTAAAAGGTACTGTCCGGTGTCACATCAGTGACGCAAGAACCTTAGTGTAAGGTTTTATGCAGCCCTTGTAAATCGTACACTTGCAACTCGTCCAAATGACGGATGCCTTCGACCGCCGCTTCCGCGCCGGCGATGGTGGTGTAGGTCGTCACGCGCGACGCCAGCGACGAGGTGCGGATCGCACGCGAGTCGGTGATGGCGCTGCGTTTCTCTTCCACCGTATTGATCACCAGGACGATCTCGTGGTTCTTGATCATGTCAACCACGTGCGGACGGCCTTCGACCACCTTGTTCACCGGCGTGACCGGAATCCCGGCCGCTGCGATGACGGCGGCGGTGCCCTTGGTCGCCACCAGCGTGAAGCCGATGTCCACCAGGTCGCGCGCCACTTTGACGGCGCGCGGCTTGTCCGACGATTTCACCGACAGGAACACCTTGCCCGATTTCGGCAGCTTGATGCCGGCGCCCAGCTGCGACTTGACGAAGGCTTCGCCGAAGGTCTTGCCGACGCCCATGACTTCACCGGTCGATTTCATCTCAGGTCCGAGGATGGTGTCGACGCCCGGGAATTTCACGAACGGGAACACGGCTTCCTTGACGCTGAAGTAAGGCGGCACGACTTCTTTCGTGATGCCCTGCTGCGCCAAGGTCTGGCCAACCATGCAGCGCGCGGCGATCTTCGCCAGCTGCAGGCCGGTGGCTTTCGACACGAACGGCACGGTGCGCGATGCGCGCGGGTTCACTTCCAGCACGTAGACCACGTCGCGCAGTTCGCCGTCGCGTTCCTGCTTCTGGATCGCGAACTGCACGTTCATCAGGCCGACCACGTTCAGGCCCTTGGCCATCAGCGAGGTCTGGCGCTTCAGTTCATCGATGGTCTCTTGCGCCAGCGAGTAAGGCGGCAGCGAGCAGGCGGAGTCGCCCGAGTGCACGCCGGCTTGCTCGATGTGTTCCATCACGCCGCCAATGAAGGTGGTTTCGCCGTCGGAGATGCAATCGACGTCGCACTCGATGGCGTCGTTCAGGAAGCGGTCCAGCAGCACCGGCGAATCGTGCGATACCTTGACCGCTTCACGCATGTAGCGCTCCAGGTCGCGCTGTTCGTGGACGATTTCCATCGCGCGGCCACCCAGCACGTAGGAAGGACGAACCACCAGCGGGTAGCCGATTTCCTGTGCCAGCGCCAAAGCGTCGGCTTCGGTGCGGGCGGTGCGGTTAGGCGGCTGGCGCAGGCCCAGCGTGTGCAGCATCTGCTGGAAACGCTCGCGGTCTTCGGCGGCGTCGATCATGTCCGGCGAGGTGCCGACGATAGGCACGCCATTGGCTTCCAGGTCCAGCGCCAGTTTCAACGGAGTCTGGCCGCCGTATTGGACGATCACGCCGACCGGTTTTTCCAGGTCCACGATTTCCAGCACGTCTTCCAGCGTCAGCGATTCGAAGTACAGGCGATCCGAGGTATCGTAGTCGGTCGACACGGTCTCAGGATTGCAGTTGACCATGATGGTCTCGTAGCCGTCTTCGCGCATCGCCAGCGCCGCGTGCACGCAGCAGTAATCGAATTCGATACCCTGGCCGATACGGTTAGGGCCACCGCCCAGCACCATGATCTTCTTCTTGTCGGTCGGAGCGGACTCGCACTCTTCATCGTAGGTCGAGTACATGTAGGCGGTGTTGGTCGAGAACTCCGCGGCGCAGGTGTCGACGCGCTTGTACACCGGACGGATGTTCAGCTCATGGCGCTTGGCGCGCACGGTCTTGGCATCGGTCTGCAGCAGGAAGGCCAGGCGGCGATCCGAGAAGCCTTTTTGCTTCAGCTTGTACAGCGTAGGCTTGTCGATCTGGTCCAGCTTCTGCGTGTCCATCCACAGTTCCAGGTCCACGATTTCCTTAATCTGGATCAGGAACCACGGGTCGATCTTGGTCAGGTTGTGCACTTCTTCCAGCGTGAAGCCTTGTGCGAACGCGTCGCCCACGTACCAGATACGCTCAGGACCTGGCTCGCCCAGTTCCTCTTCGATCTTCTCGCGGTCCTTGGTTTTTTCGTTCAGGCCGTCGACGCCGACTTCCAGGCCGCGCAGCGCTTTCTGGAACGATTCCTGGAAGGTGCGGCCGATCGCCATCACTTCGCCGACCGATTTCATTTGCGTGGTCAGGTGGTGGTCGGCGGTCGGGAATTTCTCGAACGTGAAGCGCGGGATCTTGGTGACGACGTAGTCGATCGACGGTTCGAACGAGGCCGGGGTCGCGCCGCCGGTGATCTCGTTGCGCAGCTCGTCCAGCGTGAAGCCCACGGCCAGCTTGGCCGCCACTTTCGCGATCGGGAAGCCGGTGGCTTTCGACGCCAGTGCCGACGAACGCGACACGCGCGGATTCATCTCGATGACGATCATGCGGCCATCTTCCGGGTTGATCGAGAACTGCACGTTGGAGCCGCCGGTGTCGACGCCGATTTCACGCAGCACCGCCAGCGAGGCGTTGCGCATGATCTGGTATTCCTTGTCGGTCAGCGTCTGCGCTGGCGCCACGGTGATCGAGTCGCCGGTGTGCACGCCCATCGGGTCCAGGTTTTCGATCGAGCAGATGATGATGCAGTTGTCCGCCTTGTCGCGCACCACTTCCATCTCGTACTCTTTCCAGCCGATCAGCGATTCTTCGATCAGCAGTTCGGAGGTCGGCGAAGCTTCCAGGCCGCGTTTGCAGATGGTCTCGAATTCTTCTTCGTTGTAGGCGATGCCGCCGCCGGTGCCGCCCATCGTGAACGACGGACGGATGATGACCGGGAAGCCCAGCGTGCGCTGCACGGCCCACGATTCATCCATGGTGTGGGCGACGCCCGACTTGGCCGAACCCAGGCCGATCTTGGTCATCGCGTCCTTGAACTTGGAGCGGTCTTCGGCCTTGTCGATGGCTTCCGGGGTGGCGCCGATCAGCTCAACCTTGTACTTGTCCAGGATGCCGTGGCGATGCAGGTCCAGCGCGCAGTTCAGCGCGGTCTGGCCGCCCATGGTCGGCAGGATCGCGTCCGGCTTTTCCTTGGCGATGATGCGTTCCACGACCTGCCAGGTGATCGGCTCGATGTAGGTGACGTCGGCCATTTCCGGGTCGGTCATGATGGTCGCAGGGTTGCTGTTGACCAGGATGACTTTGTAGCCCTCTTCGCGCAGGGCCTTGCAGGCCTGTGCGCCGGAATAATCGAACTCGCAAGCCTGGCCGATGATGATCGGGCCAGCGCCAATAATCAGAATACTTTTAATGTCTGTACGTTTAGGCATCTTATTTTTTCTCCGTTGCTTCCATCATGCCGATGAAGCGGTCAAACAGGTAAGCGACGTCAGTCGGGCCAGGCGATGCCTCAGGGTGACCCTGGAAGCAGAAAGCCGGCGTGTCGGTGCGGGCAAAGCCCTGCAGCGAACCGTCGAACAGCGATTTGTGGGTTACGCGGCAGTTGGCCGGCAAGGTGTCCGGGTCCACTGCGAAGCCGTGGTTCTGGGACGTGATCAGCACTTGTTTGCTGTCCAGGTCCTGCACCGGGTGGTTGGCGCCGTGGTGGCCGAATTTCATCTTCAGGGTTTTCGCGCCCGAGGCCAGGCCCATGATCTGGTGGCCGAGGCAGATGCCGAACAGCGGCAGCTTCTTGGCCATGAAGACCTTGGCGGCGGCGATCGCGTAGTCGCATGGCTCAGGATCGCCTGGGCCGTTCGACAGGAACACGCCGTCCGGGTTCAACGCCAGCACGTCGGCGGCGCTGGTTTGCGCCGGCACCACGGTGACTTTGCAGCCGCGCGCGGTCAGCATGCGCAGGATGTTGCGCTTGACGCCGAAGTCGTAGGCCACCACGTGGAATTTAGGGTCCGACAGCTTGCCGTAGCCTTCGCCCAGCGTCCATTCGGTTTCGGTGAAGTCGTAGGCCGCCTTGACGGTGACCACCTTGGCCAGGTCCATGCCGGCGATGCCGGGGAAGGATCGGGCCAGGTCCAGCGCTTGCGCAGCCGACGGCTCGTTGCCCTGGGTGCCGACCAGGATGGCGCCGGACTGGGCGCCCTTCTCGCGCAGGATGCGGGTCAGCTTGCGGGTGTCGATACCGGCGATGCCGACGATGTTCTCGGCCTTCAGGTAATCGGACAGCGATTGGGTGGAGCGGAAATTCGACGCCATCAGCGGCAGGTCACGGATGATTAAACCGGCCGTGTGGACTTTGGTGGATTCGACGTCTTCCGGATTGACGCCGGTATTGCCGATATGCGGATACGTCAGGGTGACGATCTGGCGGCTGTAGGAAGGATCGGTCAGGATTTCCTGATAGCCGGTCATGGACGTATTAAAGACCACTTCGCCGGTTGTATGACCGGCGGCGCCGATCGAAAAACCTTTGAAAATAGTTCCGTCAGCAAGGGCCAGTATGGCTGGAACGGCAGGGCCAGAAAAAAATGGCGGCAAGGGCAACTCCTGATAAAGTTACCGTAGCTGCGCCACGTCAGACGACCGTCGTGTGTCCCCCGCCGTCGCAGGCCAGGGTGGAAGGTCAATTGATGATGGAGTGAGTGGTAGTCGCTACGGTAGAGGTGAGATTGGCTAAACCTTTGAATTATAACCAAATCCACCTCTCTTGGCAATGCCGGCTGGCGCATCTGCGACGAAAAAAATGCCGCCGGACGCGAGTCCGGCGGCACTTCGGCGAAACGTTGTAAATTAATTCAGCGCGGCGATGCCAGCCTTGGCAACTTGCACATCCTCAGCCGACTTGACGCCCGAGACGCCGACGGCGCCGATGACGTGGCCGTCAACGATGATGGGGACGCCACCTTCCAGCAGGCCGTCCGCCATCGGCGCCGGGGCGCTCAGGAAGGCGGTGCGGCCGTTGTTGATCATGTCTTCGTAGATCTTCGATTCGCGGCGGCCCAGCGCCGACACGCGTGCCTTGGCAGGGGCGATGTGCGACGACAGCGGCGCGGCGCCGTCCTGGCGTTGCAGCCACAGCAGGTGGCCGCCGTCGTCGACGATGGCGATTACGACCGGCCAGTTGTGGGCGACCGCCTCGGCTTCGGCGCCGGCAGCGATCTTCTTGATGTCGGCAAGCGACAGGTATGGTTTGGTTTGCATGTGCTCTTCCTTATTCTTGGACCGGATATTGTACTGCTATGGCCTGCGCTTGGCTTCCAGTTTCTGCTTGATCTGCGCCATCACCTGCGCGGCGGCCTGCTCGCCGGCCAGGATCGCCTGGTTGCGGCCGGCGAAATCGTTGCCCGCCATTTTGCCCAGGCTAGGAGCGATAACCACGTCCGCATCCTTCAATTCGTACTGGTTGATGCGCTGCCCCATGATGCTGAAGGTCTGCATGATGACGTCGAGCGAGCTGACGGTGGCCTGCACATCGGCCTGGGTCGAGATGTTGACGGCGATGACGAAATCGGCGCCCATGTCGCGCGCAAAGCGCACCGGCACCGGCGCCACCAGGCCGCCATCGACATACGAGCGGCCGTTGATCACCACCGGCTGGAACACGCCCGGCACCGACGACGAGGCCCGCACCGCCATGCCGGTATTCCCGCGCTGGAACAGGATAGGCTGGCCGGTCTTCAAGTCCGACGCCACGGCGCCGAACGGTATCTTCAACTTTTCGATGGGCTGGTTGTTGACCGCCTTGTTGACGTAGGATTGCAGCGCCTCGCCTTTCAGCACGCCGGAGCTCTTGCCGAACAGCGGCACGGCCCAGTCGGAGATCGCCGCTTCGTCCATGTCCATCGCCACTTTCTGCAGCTGGAAGCCGGTATTGCCGGCCGCGTAGAGCGCGCCGACCACCGAACCGGCGCTGGTGCCGACCACGATGTCCGCATAAATGCCCTGCGCCTCCAGCGCCTTGATCACGCCGATGTGCGCGAAGCCGCGCGCCGCGCCGCCGCCCAGCGCCAGGCCGATCTTGATCTTCTTGGGAGGCAGAGGCTCCGGCACCGCCAGCGGTGGCGCCGTTGGCGTTTCAATCACCGGATTGGTTTTGCAGCCGACGACGGCGGCTGCGGCGAAGATGGTTAAAGCGACAAGGGAAAGACGGCGTGATGGCATGTAGGGGTTCAATCTGCTGGGTTTTGGGCGCAGCAGATTGTAACCCACGATGGTCAGCCGCTTCAGAGAGCGAAGATCGGCTTGCGCGTCTTCCATGCCCCGGCCGTGAAGTCCGGGAAGTCCAGCGTCTGGAAGTTCTGCGCGATCGACTGTTCCGACAACGGCGTGATGGCGCTCCATGTCACCGCGTCGTAGATATCGATCGGCATCGGCGCCCTCGCCTTCAGCGCTTCGATGAAGGACTGGATGACGAAGAAGTCCATGCCGCCATGGCCGGCGCCCTCCGCGTCCTTGGCATGCTTGCGCCACAGCGGATGGTCGTACTTGTCCTGGTAGGCCTGGAAGTCCTCCCACTGGTGCGGTTTGCTCTTGCCTTCGATGTGGATGGAATTGTTCACGTCCATCCACAGGCCGTCGGTGCCCTGCACGCGGAAGCCCAGTGAATAAGGGCGCGGCAGCGAGGTATCGTGTTGCAGCAGGATGGTCTCGCCGTTCTCGCACGACAGCGTGGTGGTGACCACGTCGCCCAGCTTGAACTGCGTCTTCGCGCTCGGGCTGTTGGCGCCGCCCGGCTGCTTGACGATGTAGTCGTGCAGGCCGCGCGCCTTGGTGGCGAAGCTGTTGATGCGCGTGAAGCGGTTGCCGCGGTTGATGTTGGTGTACATCGCGCACGGGCCGATGCCGTGGCTAGGATACAGCTCGCCGTTGCGCTGCACCGAGTGCTCGGTGCGCCATTTGGCCTCCGACCAGCCCTTGGCGCCGAACTCCACGCCACCGCCATACGGCTTGGCCGGATCGCCGCTATTGAGCTTCACCGCGCGCAGATCGTGCTGGTAGCCGCCCTGCAGGTGTATCAGCTCGCCGAACAAACCGGAGCGCACCATCTGCAGCACCGCCATCACGTCGCGGCGGAAGCAGACGTTCTCCAGCAGCATATAAGGCGTGTTGGTCTTCAGCTGCGTATTCAACACATCCCAGTGGTCTTGCAGCGTGACGCCGGCAACCACCTCGCAGCCCACGGGCACCTTGGCCTGCATGGCGGCGATGGCCATCTGTGCGTGCCACTCCCACGGCGTGGCGATGATCACGCCATCCAGCGTGCCGGCGTCCAGCATGCGCTTGTAGGCTTGCGGATCGCGGTCCTCGCCGAAGGTCTTGGGCTTGGCCTTGCCGGATTTTTCCACCTGCTTGAGCGCTCGGCCCAGCATGATCGGTTCGATGTCGCACAGCGCGACGACTTCCACGTCGTCGCGGCGCAGCAGTTCCTGCAACAACACCTGGCCGCGCATGCCGGTGCCTATCATGCCGATGCGCACCCGCTCGCGGGTGGCGCCAAAGGCCGTCGGCAGCATCAGGCTGCCGGCCAATGCTGCGCCGGCGCTCAGGAAGTCGCGTCGATTAAAAACTGATTTCATGGTGCTCCTTTTAAAATTCTTCTTATTGCTGCGGCAGCGTGGCCACATCCACCGCCGGCTGCTGACCAGTGGCGGCGCGGGTGAAGTTCTGGTTCACCGGTACATAGTCGCCGAAGAAGCCACCGTTACGCAGGTAGAACTGGCCGTTATCCAAGCCGCCGGCGTAGTCCATGCGCTGGACGCTGGTCACGGTGGCGTCGCCGGTGAAGCGCGCCTTCGTCACCTCGGACCATGCGCCCGACACGTTGCGCGCCCACTGGTTGCCGAACGATACACGCCGTCCAGTATAGCCCTTGGTATCGATGAAGTTCTCCAGGAAGGAGTAGGCTCCGGTCAGATACGTGGTGGTGGCGGGACGCTTCCAGGTGGCGATGAAACGCCACACGCCCAGCTCCGGCGCGTAGAACCACGCCGAGTAGTCGGTGGCGCCGGCGCCATCCGGCCGCGCGCGGGTGATGAAGCGATAGGTGTTCCCGCTGATCCAGTTGTAGCTCAGGTAGGACTGGCCGCCGGTGCCCTCGCCGCCGAAGCTGTTGTCCACCACGCCCGCGCCCTTCTTCACCAGCGTGGTCTTGCCGCCGCCGTCCGGGTCCCACACCGAGAACAGCACCCAGCGCTCGCTCGGCGACTTGACCTGGATGCCGAAGTAGCCCTGGCCGAAGCCATTCGCCATGTAGTAGGAGCCTTCCGGATCCTGCCCCGCCGGCACCGTCACCTCGTTGTAGAAGTACTCGGTGTTGGCCGGCGTGGTGTAGCCCATGTGGACCGACGGTCCGCGCCGCGACCAGTAGTAATTGGCCGCGTCGTCGGCGTAGTTGATCGCGGACGTGGTGGTCACCCGCAGCGCCGAGACGTCGCCGAAGTAGCCACCGTCCTTGCTGACGCCCTGCAGGTCGACCTTCACATAGCCCGGCGCCGCCACGTTGACGGTGCCGACCTTGTAGGTCCTGCTGCCGTTGACGGACAGCTTGACCAGGAACGGCGTGCCGTTGACCGTGACGCGTATGGTGCTGTTGTTGCTGCCGGCCAGCCGGGCGTCCAGCCCCAGCGTGACCGAACCTGCGGACGCCATGCGGAAGTAGGCGCTGGTGACGGTGCCCGGATTACTCCAATTGGCCAGGCCGTTGTCGTTGATCTCCTCCTCCGCGTCGGCCGGGGCGCTGGTGATGAAGGCATTGCCGGCCAGCGCCACCGTCTTCGAGCTGCCGGCCACGGTGCCGGCCTGCAGCCCGCCCATCACCACCTGGGCGGCCGTCTTGTCTGCCTGGCCGCCGGTGCTGGCGCCGCCGCAGGCGCTCAACGTCAATGCGGCGGAAAGCAGGAACAAGCGTCTTTGGTTAAAAAGTCGTTGATTCATCGTGTCCTCCTCAGAAGAACTTGTAGTTGGCCGAGAACGAGTACATGCGGCCGAACAGGTTCTGGCTATGGTTGTAACCTTCCCAGCCGTTCGGATCGTAGGTAGGCTGTTTATTCAGCAGGTTCTTGATGTTCATGCCCAGCTCCAGGTTCTTCATCGGCTTCCAGTTCAGGCCCAGGTTGACCGTGTAGTACGACGGTGCGCCACCGCACAGGTTCTGGGGCAAGGCGACCGAAGCGGCCGTGCAGCTCTCCGGCGTGTTGTCGGTATCCCACGGAGCGTAGGCCCACTTGGTCTTGCCGGTGTAGTTGACGAACAGGCTGGTGACGAACTTCTGATAGGCCCAGTCGGCATTGAAGGTGGCGCGCACGCGTGGCGAGTCGTAGAAGCCGACGTAGTTGCCCGAGAAGCCGGTGCCGTCATCCGAGTTATAGAGCTCGCGGCGGCGGATGGTGGCCGCTACGCCGGTGTTCAACTTGCCGTACTCGCCCAGCGAGAAGCGGGTGCGGGCATCGATATCGACGCCGTCGACCAAGGTACGGCCACGGTTGGAGTAGGAGTTGATCAAGCCACCCAGGTTACCCACCGAGTACTTCGGCGCGCCGCCGGAGCAAGCCGCCGCGTTGGCCGGATTGTTGCACATGGAGGCGACGGCCGCCATGTTGGCGCGATCGGCGTCGGTGATCGGATTGCGGATGGCGGCGCTGGTGCCGGCCAGGCTCGGGCCGTATTTGTCCACCAGTTGCGTGAACAGCTCATTGAAGTCCTGGCGGATGATCTCATTGCGGCGGTAGACGAACCAGTAGTCCACCGAGATGCTGACATCCTTGACCGGTTGCAGCACCAGGCCGGCGGTCGAGATCTTGGCTTTTTCCGGACGCAGCGAGGGGTTGGGCGGCGTCAGGCCGCCGACCGTGGTCGAGCAGTTCGAATTGAGCAGGTTCTTGCCCTGCTCCGCTTCGGCCGGCGAGACGGACTTCATCAGCAACTTGGCAATCGCATTGGTTTCGTCGCAACGCACGGTGTCGCGGATGCCGCCCACCTGCGCGAACACGCCGCCGCTGCCCGATTCGGCCAGGTTAGGGGCGCGGAAGCCTTCCGAGTAGGTGCCACGCACCATCACCTCGGGACGCGCGCGCCACAGCACGCCGATCTTCGGCGCCAGGTTGGCGGGGAAGTTCGGATATTTATCGAGGCGCGCGGCGGCGTTCACTTCCAGCTTGTCGGTCACGGGTATCACCACTTCGCTGAACAGCGCGGCGATGTTGCGCTGGCCGTCGAACCAGGAGCCGCCCTGCTGCGTGATGTAGCCGTTGGCCGCATCCTGGTTGCCCGGCGTGTAGAAGCTCTCGCGCATCAGGCTCGCGCCGAAGGCGGCGCGCACTTCGCGTTCGCCGATCTTGGCGATGGTGCCTTCCAGCTTGCCGTCCCAGGTAATCAGCTTGGTCCACGACTGGATGTCGAAGGTCGGATAGGCGGCGCGCAGCAGCGCGGCGTTGCTGTCGCTGATCTCGCCGAACTTGTAGGCCGGATTGTCGGCGATGTAGCTGCGGCCGGTCGCCGCGTCGGTGGTGATCGGGCCGAAGGCCTTGGCGAAACCCTGCGTGTTGATGTTAATCGTCTGGAACAGCGTCGAATGGCTGCCCGCCACGCTGAGCCCCGTCTCGAAATCCCAGCCGCCGCCGATGCTGCCGCGCAGGCCCGCCACCGCGCGGTAGTTGTTGTCCTCATTGGTCTGGCCGAAGTGGCCCGGGGCGTCGAGCATGAGGTAGTTCAGCCCCGCCGCGCCGCCCATCTTGGCCGCCATGTCGGTATCCAGCTTGCCTTTCAGGTAGGCATTGTTCGGTCCCAGGTAAGGCGTGACGAAGGTGTTGAGCGTGGTGCCGGTATTGCGCGCGAACCAGTTGCTGGTGCTGCCGCTGTTGAAGCTGCGCGGGCCGTTCTCGGCGCGCAGCTTGATGTGGGTGTAGGTCGCTTCGGCGTAGCCTTCCAGGTTCTCGCTGATCTTCAGGCGGCCGCTGAGGAAGCCGGTGGCGCGGTCGGAGCTCGGGCCGGTGTCCAGTTGGTAGGGCAGCGAGTTCCACACGCAGCGGCTGCCGGCGGCCTCGGTGATGGAGGTGGTGCAGCCACTGACGGCGCGCTGGGTGCGGGCATTGTTCTTGGACTTGTCGAAGACGAAGAAGGTGCCGGGATTGACCACGCCAGGTTCGCTGCCGACGCCGACGCGCATGCCCGAGACAAAGGTCGGGTTGTTGACGTAGAAGTAGTCGGGGCGCTTCAGGTAGGTGTCCGCCGACGAGATGCGGTCGCGCTGATAGACGTTGATCGCGCCATAGACGTTGTAGCCATCGGCGTTCAGGTCGCCCAGGCCGTAGATCACACTGGCCTGGCGCTCGCCGTAGGATTTGACGCTCGGCGTGGAGTCGTTGGTGGCGCGGACTTCCAGGCCCTGGTAGTTTTTCTTGGTGATCACGTTGATCACGCCGGCCACCGCGTCCGAACCGTAGACGGCCGATGCGCCGTCGGTCAGCACTTCCATGCGCTCGATGGCGGCGGCGGGAATCGCGTCGATGTTGACGAACATGGTCTGGAAGCCGGCCGGCGCGCCGTAGAACGACAGGCGGCGGCCATTCAGCAGCACCAGCGTGCCCTGCGCGCCCAGGCCGCGCAGGTTGGCCTGCGAGGCGCCGTCGGAACCGGTGAACATCGAACGGAAGTCCTGCTGCGCCGGACGGGCTGCAGGCAGGTTGTCCAGCACTTGCAGCAGCGTGCGGGCGCCCATGTTTTCGATCTGCTTGGCGTCGATCACCTGCACCGGCGACGCGGTTTCGGCGTTGATGCGCTTCAGGCTGGAGCCGGTGATTTCGACCCGCGTGAGCTTCTGCTCATTCGCGCTCTTTTGTGCTTGCTCATCCAGCTCGTCGGCGGCCAGCGCCGTGGAAGCCAGACCCACCGCTACCATCGCGGCCACCAGTTTTTTCATATGCATCTTTATCTCCCTATTATTAGTGGTTTATTTGAGGCTGCAACCGCCCCTCCCCGGTCCGTGGAGGGGCTCTTTCTTGTGAAGCTAGGGGGTGAGGTCAGCGCGGCCGGACGGTGCTGCCCTCTGTGCCTATCAGGACCGCATTGGCCCAGTTGCCACAAACCTGGGCCGGCTTGCTACCGCGCGCGCCCAGGGTGCGCAGGCTGAGTTGACTCAGTCCGCGCACATCGATTTCCGGCTTGACCACGGCGGGCGCCGTGATCAGGCCACTGTCGTACAACATCCGCTCGCCGCTCCAGACCTGGAACTGCATGCCGCCGGCGCTGCGGCAGCTGTCGTCCACGCCCAGGTCGGCGCGCAGCAGATTCCAGTTGCCGGCCAGTTGCAGGTCGACGCGGCTGGTCGCGCCCACGCCCAGGCCCTTGCGGAACCACAGGCCGTTCATGCGCATCTCGCTTCCATGCGCGGGCTTGTCGCGGCTGATGTTCTTCGGCAGCGTCAGGTCGGACAGGAACTGCTGTACTTCCGGACCTTCCTTCGGCTGGTAGGCCATCACGTGGAACTCGGACAGCGTGATCGGCTGCACCTCGCTCGGCACGGCGGCGTTGTAGGCGCGCGCGGCCGGCGTGGCGACGGCGGTCACCATCGGATCGGTGGCGGCTGCGCCATCGCCCTCGGGGTTCTGCGTGCTCATGACGCGGAAGCGCAGCAGACGGCCGGCGGCCGGCGGGAAGCTGATCGTTTGCAGGCCCTGCTCCAGCTTCAACTGGCCGCGCTTGATCGGCTGGCCCCAGTCGCCGTTGTTGTCGCCCATGTAGATCTCGTAGTCGCGGATCTGGCCGTGCTGCCAGTGCTGGTCGGTGCGCGGCGCGAGTTCGATGCCGTCGATCAGGCGGCGCTCGGTGAAACCGATCACCCATTCATGCGGACCGCCCTGCACCGCCGGGCTACGCGTGGTGCGGAACCAGGTGGCAGGGTTGTTGTCGAAGGCGTTTTCCAGCGGGTGGCCGGTTTCCTCGGCCGGACGGTTCATCACCATCATGGCGTCGGCCGGGATGGCGCGGCCCAGCACCGGTGCGGACGGGAAGGCGTCGTCGGCGACGGCAACCGCCACACCGGCCTGCACGAAGAAGCGCAGCGGCTGGCGGATGTCCTGGCTGGCGGTCTTGACGTGCAACGTGCCCAGACGATCGGCGGCGTCGAAGTACCAGCCTGCGGCGGCGGCGTCGAAGGCGGCGCGGTCGGCCAGCGGCGGCAGTATGGCGTTGGCAGCGCCGGCGACGTTGGCGGAGCTGGTGGCGTTGCCGACGTTGCCGACGCTAACGGCGGCCGGACGCTGGCGGGTCAGCAGACGCAGTGCATAAGCGCGGCGCGCCGGCTGGCCGGTATAGCTGCCCACCACCGGCTCAACGTCGATAGTGACACCATCGGCGGCGGCGTTCATGCGGATCAGCTGCTGGCTGAAGGCGCCGTCCTGGTACTTGCGGGTATTGCCGTCATCCTCGTACAGCGTGAATTCGGAAGCGCCGTGCGGGTACAGGTCCAGCGTCAATACGTCCTTCGGCTTTTCGCCGTCGTACAGCATCTCCGGGTACATCGGCAGGATGGCGCCGGCGCGGACGAACACCGGCAGCTTGTCCAGCGTGACGGCGAGGTCGATATCGCGTCCGCCCTTGCCGGCCGTGGCCTGGCGGCCGTCCCAGTAATCGAACCACTGGCCCTGCGGCAGGTGGATGCCGCGGCGCCAGCCCTGGCTGACGGCCTGGCTGCGGTACACCGGCGCCACCAGCAGGTCGCGGCCCAACAGGTACTGGTACTTGTAGGCTTCGGTGTAGGCCGCCGGATCTTCCGGGTTATCCCACATCAGGCCGCGCACCAGCGGCGCGCCGCTCTGCTCCGCCTCGCGCATCAGCGTGTACATATAAGGCGTCAGACGCATCTTCAGCTTCAGATAGCGGCGGTTGATGCTGACGTAAGGCTCGGCGAACCACCACGGATGCTTGCGCTCCGCCGCCGCCCAGCCGGACATGCCCATCAGCACCGGGGTAAAACTCTTCCACTGCAAATCGCGGGTGTAGGTCTCCGGGCTGCCGCCGAAAATCGCGTCGACGTCGCCGGTGGCGTAGGCCTGGCCGGACAGGCCGGAGCCGATCAGCGTCGGCACGTGCCAGCGGATGTAGTCCCAGCTGGCGCTCTGGTCGCCAGTCCAGGTGACTGCGTAGCGCTGGGTTCCGGCCCAGCCCATCACAGTCCAGATGAATGGACGTCCATCGGAGTTATTCAGGATGCCGTCGTAGGCCGACTTGTTGGCGTCCAGCGAGAACTGATAGCCCTTGCCGGTCCACGCCACGTCCAGCTTCTGCACGCGGGTGCCGGCAGTGCCGACTTCCCACGCCATTTTTTCGACGCCGTTCTCGGTCCACAGACCGGTACGGAAGCCGTACTTCGCCAGGCCCTGCACCGTCTCCGGCAGCGCCGAATAGCCGCAGCCGTAGCCATCGTTCGGCAGGATCCAGCCGCCCGGCATGTCGTGCTCGCGGTACTTGCGCGCCACCGTTTCGATCACGTCCGGCGTCTTGCCGGTCGGGCCATCGGTCCAGCCTTTGGGCACGGTGCCCGGCTTTTTGACGTTGTCGCCGTCGTTGTAGCAATCGGCGTCGCCGTATTCAAGCGCCCAGCGCGGCAGCATGCGCGCGCGGCCGGTCCACTCGGTGTAGCGGGCCAGCACGTCGCGCAGGTCCTTACCGACGAAGTAGTAGGCGTCGAAGCGCGCTTCGTTATGTTCAAGCGAGATCTGGTCGTTCTGGCGCAGATCGTAGCTGCCGTCGGACCAGGTGTTACGCAGCATGCCCCAGCCGCGTGAGCTCATCAAAAACGGCGCGGGGCTGGGACGGTCGCCCTCTTCCCAGCCGCCGGAGTACGACACCTGCAACTGCTTGCCCTTGAATTCATAGCGGCCGTTCTGCTGGCCGCCACCGAAGAAGCGCTCGGCCTTGTCGCTCGACAGCGTCTGCACGCTTTGCTTGTCGCCCAGTTCCAGCGGCTGGATCTCGCGCCACAGCGGCTGCGCGTCGCCGGCGCGGAACAGGCTGAAACGCAGCGGCTTGCGGTCGATGCGCAGGCTCAGTGCCGCAGTGCGGATCAGGATATGGTCGGCCTGCTCGCTGACGCTGTGCTCCACCGTGGCGGTCGGCGTGGCGACGACGATGGGCGCTGCCTTGTCGCCGGCGCCGGTCAGGCCGGATTTGGGACCGGCCCAAATATGCAGCACATCGGCGCGCGGAAGACTAAGCTGTATATGGGCCCCGGTGTCGGTGACCAGATCCCACTGCTGGCCGACGCCAGTGGTGACGGTGCGTAAATTGCCGATCGGCGCGGCCAAGGCCAATAAAGGTGCGCTGGCTAGCAAGGCGGCAATGGCTGAAATCTGTTTCATAGTCTGCTTATTTCGAAAGAAAATGCGTTGCGATGCAATTACTCTAGGAATAAAAATAAGCCCGGTCAACAAAAAGAAAGAAAATATTTAAAAAGAACCGACCAAATCTTTCGTATTGATAGTTGATCGAATAACATACTTTCGTTTCCGTGGCAAAAGTGGTACAACCGTGCGCATCGATGCTGCGAACTAACTTTCTTTTCGCTTTCGAATTTGACATTCCGAAAATAAAACCTTATTCTTTCCCTGACTTAACCAGACTAATTCTTTCGATGACCAACTTACTCCAACGTGCCCCCCAAGCCTGGCGCGATATCGGCGGCCTCGATACCGCCGAAGAAATCGTCCATCAGCCAGCCCTCTGGCGCGAACTGGCGACCCATCTCGCCAAGGAAAAAAGCCGCATCGCCGCCTTCCTGGGCGACACCCTGAGCAATCCGCAGCAGCGCGTGATCCTGACCGGCGCCGGCAGCTCCGCCTATGTGGGCGAGATCATCGCCGACGAAATCAACGCAGCCTGGCCTTGCCAGGTGCGCGCGCTGTCGACCACCAGCCTGCTGACCCACCCCGCGCTGTACCTGGAGCGCACGGCGCCGACCTTGGTGGTGTCCTTCGCCCGCAGCGGCAACAGCCCGGAAAGCACGGCGGCGGTGCAGCTGGTGCGCGACATGGTGCCGACCGCGCGCTTCCTCAACATCACCTGCAACGCCGACGGCGCGCTGGCCCTGCAAGGCGCCGGCGACGAGCAAACCCTCAACCTGATGATGCCGGCCGCCAGCTGCGACCGCGGCTTTGCCATGACCAGCAGCTTCACCTGCATGCTGCTGGCCGCGCTGTGCGTGCTCGATCCCGATTTCCAGCCGGAGCGCCTGGACACGCTGGCGCAACTGGGCGAGCAAGCGCTGGCCGCGTGGTCGGCGCCGGTGGCCGAACTGGCCGCGCAGCGCGTCTCGCGCGTGGTCTACCTGGGCAGCGGTCCGCTGGAAGCGCTGGCCAAGGAGGCGGCGCTGAAGATCCTCGAACTGACCGCCGGCAGCGTGCTGGCGATGGCCAACAGCGCGCTCGGTTTCCGCCACGGCCCCAAGGCCGCGTTGAACAAGGAGACGCTGGTGGTGCTGTTCCGCAGCTCCGATCCGCTGTCGCGCCGCTACGAACACGACCTGCTGCTGGAACTGCAGCGCGACCAGGTCGCCGGCCGCTGCCTGACCGTGGGCGCCGGCGCCGACATCGGCATCGACGCGCCGGCCTGGCCGGACGCCTGGCTGGCCCCTTTGTGGCTGCTGATGGCGCAGCAGTACGCGCTGCACCAGTCGGCGCTGCTGCGACTGCGTCCCGATAATCCATTCGCCGGCGGCACCGTCAACCGTGTCGTGCAAGGCGTCACCATCTACCGCCATGACGAATTCTGAACCACGCGGCTATCACGGCATCGACATCGGCGGCACCAAGATCGAGCTGGTGGCGTTCGCCGAGGAAGGCCATGAACTGAAGGAAGTCCACCGTGAGCGCATCGCCACGCCGGGCACCGATTTCGCCGAGTTCCTGCTGGCGATCCAGGGCCTGGTCGGCCGCGCCGACAAGGCGTTGGGCCTGCGTGCGCCGGTCGGCGTCGGCCTGCCGGGCGTGATCGACAGCGCCACCGGACGGCAACTCAGCTCCAACGTGCCGGCACTGAACGGTCGCGCAGTGGCCCATGCGCTCAAGGATGCGCTGGAGCGCCCGGTCACCATCGGCAACGACTGCCAATGCTTCGCGCTGTCGGAAGCGCAAGGCGGCGCGGCGCACGGTCAGCCGACCATGTTCGGCGCCATCATCGGCACCGGCGCCGGCGGCGGCTATTGCGTCGACGGCCGTCTGCAGCGCGGCGCCAACGGCGTGGCCGGCGAATGGGGCCACTGGCCGCTGCCGGCGGCGCAAATGCTCCCTCATGCACTGCCCATCCTCGACTGCCCTTGCGGCCGGCGCGGCTGCCTGGAGCGCTATGTCTCCGGCCCCGGCATGAGCGGACTGCACCAGCACCTCGGCGGCGGCGACGAAACTCCGCTGTCCATCGTCGCGCAGGCGCGCGCCGGCTCGGCCATCGCAGCCCAGACCATGGCGCTGCACGCCGATCTGCTGGCCCACGCGCTGGCCACGCTGGTACTGACGCTGGACCCGCACGCCATCGTGCTGGGCGGCGGCTTGTCACAGCTGGCCCACCTGTACGACCAGCTGCCGGCCGCGATGCGACGCCACCTGTTCCCCGGCGTGCGCGTGCCGCCCATCCTGCCGCCGAAATTCGGCGACGCCGGCGGCGCACGCGGCGCCGCCCTGCTCGCCCGTCAGCAACTGACCGCTCACTGACCGCTCAATAAATAAACGCATATGAAAACTACCGAAGCCCTGTCCCCCGTCCAGCAAATCGTCGCCGCCCACCGCCGCGGCGAAGCAACCGGCTTGTACAGCGTGTGCTGCAGCCATCCGAGCGTGCTGCGCGCGGCGATGCGCGTGGCGGCCGACTACGACACCGTGCTGTTGGTGGAGGCGACCTCGAACCAGGTCGACCAGTTCGGCGGCTACACCGGCATGACGCCGTCCGCCTTCCGCGACTACGTGCACAACCTGGCGCGCGGCCAAGGCTTCCCGCTGGAGCGCCTGGTGCTGGGCGGCGACCACCTCGGCCCCAACGCCTGGCAGGGACTGGACGCGGTCACCGCCATGCAGCACGCGGAGACGCTGATCGCCGCCTACGCCGCCGCCGGCTTCCACAAGATCCACCTCGATTGCAGCATGCGCTGCGCCGACGATCCGCAGCTGCTGAGCGATGAAACCATCGCCGCCCGCTCCGCGCGCCTGTGCGCGGTGGCGGAAAAGGCCGCCGAACAAGCCGGCCTGCCGCCGCCGGTGTACGTGATTGGCACCGAAGTCCCGATCCCGGGCGGCGAAGCCAACCTGGCGCAGGCCGGCGCCGTCACCTCGCCCAAAGCCGCCGCGCGCACGCTGGACGTGCACCGCCTGGCCTTCTTCGCGATGGAACTGCACGACGCCTGGCGCCGCGTGATCGCGATGGTGGTGCAGCCAGGCGTGGACTTCGACCACAGCCAGATCCAGCACTACGACGCCGCCCAGGCCACCGCGCTGTCGGCCTTCGTCGCCGGCCAGCCCGGCCTGGTGTTCGAAGCCCACTCCACCGACTACCAGCGCGAATCGGCGCTGCACGACATGGTGCGCGACCACTTCGCCATCCTCAAGGTCGGCCCGGCCGCCACCTTCGCGCTGCGCGAGGCTCTGCAGGCACTGTGCCTGATCGAGGAAGAACTGGTGGCGCCCGGCCAGGTCTCGCGCCTGATGCAGGTGCTGGACGAGACCATGCTGGCGCAGCCCAAGCACTGGGCCAAGCACTACCCCGGCAGCAGCGCCGAACAGCGCCTGCTGCGCCGCTATGGCCTGAGCGACCGTTGCCGCTACTACTGGGGCGAGCCGGCGATCGTGGCCGCCGTCGACAAGCTGTGCACCAACCTCGATGCGCTGGCGATCCCGCTGTCGCTGCTGAGCCAACACCTGCCGGAGCAGTATCTGGAAGTGGTGCAAGGCCGGCTGGCCACCAAGTCCGAAGCGCTGCTGGAGCACAAAATCGGCCGCCTGCTGGCGCAATATGCGCGCGCCTGCAACCGCAACGGGGCGGCAAATACGGTATTCAATGCCACCGCGCCTGCTGGCACAGCGGCTGCGATCTGTTAAGCTCGACGTTTTTGTAAACTCGACTGCACAATAATGCGAAATACCAGTCAACGCCGCGCCTCCATCTTGCACGCGCTTACCCAACACGGCTCGGTCCAGGTGGCCGCGCTGGTGGACCAGCTGGGCGTCTCCGCCGTCACCATCCGCAGCGACCTCAGTGCGCTCGAATCGCAGGGCTTGGCCACGCGCAGCCACGGCGGCGCCACGCTGACCCGCACCCCGCCGCCCGAGCAGACCATACCGCAGAAGGACGCGCTGAACCACGAGCAGAAGGAGCGCATCGGCGCCTGGGCCGCGCGCATGGTGCAGCCGGGCGATAACATCATCATCGATTCGGGCACCACCACCATCTCGCTGGCGCGCCACCTGCGCGAGGCGCAGAACGTGACGGTGATGACCAATGGCCTGAACATCGCCTGGGAACTGGCGGACGCCCCCGGCGTCGACCTGATCCTGACGGGCGGCCTGCTGCGCAAGCAGTCGCTGTCGATCCAGGGCACGCAGGCCGAAGCCTGCCTGCAGGCCTACAGCTTCGACAAGCTGTTCCTCGGCGTCGACGGCTTCGACCTGCAATTCGGCGTCACCACCCACCACGAGGCGGAAGCGAGCCTGAACCACAAGATGGTGGAGCGGGCCAAGAAAATCATCGTCCTCGCCGACGCCTCCAAATTCGGGCGCGTCAGCCTGCACCGCATCGTGCAGCTGGATCGCGTCCATACCGTCATTACCGACGCCAGCATCAGCGCGGAATACCGCGATGGCCTGCTGGAAGCCGGCATCGAACTCCTGATAGCGGAATAACAGTGTTAAGCAACGACGTTTTAAGCGGCAGAATCCTCACACCACAAGGCTGGATCACGGGCAGCATCGCCTTTGACCAGCGTATTCAAACCATCCAGGCGGACGCGCAGGCCGATAGCGGCCTGACCATCCTGCCCGGCTTCATCGACCTGCACGTGCACGGCGCCGCCGGCGTCGACATCATGCAGGGCGGCGACGCCGGCGCCAGCGTGGCGCGCAGCCACGCGCGCCACGGCACCACGGCGATGCTGGGCACCACCATGACGGCCACCGACAATTCGATCCGCCGCGCGCTCAAGGGCCTGGCCGGCGTGATCGCCGAACGCCCGGCCGGCGCCGCGCGCATGCTGGGCGTGCACCTGGAAGGGCCGTTCCTGAGCATCCACCGCCTCGGCGCGCAGCCTGCCGACGCGGTGGCGGTGGCCAGCCTGGAGCTGGTGCGCAGCTATCACGAACTGGCGCCGATCCGCGCGCTGACGCTGGCCACCGAAGTGGACGGCCACCTGGACCTGATCCCGATGCTGAAGCAGATGGGCATCCGCGTGCAGCTGGGCCACAGCAACGGCAGCTACGAGGACGGCGTGGCCGCGCTGAACGCCGGCGCGGCCGGCTTCACCCACCTCTTCAACGGCATGACGGCGCTCAACCATCGCCACCCCGGCATCGCCGGCGCCGCGCTGGCGCACGCCGAATACGCCGAGATCATCCCCGACCTGCAGCACGTGCACGAAGGCGCGATCCGCGCCGCGCTGCGCGCCATCCCGCGCCTGTACGGCGTGACCGACGCCACCTCGGCCACAGGCATGCCGGACGGCGAGTATGGCCTGGGCAGCCAACGCGTCTACAAGTGCCTGGGCTGCGTGCGGCTGGCCACCGGCTCGCTGGCCGGCTCGGTGCTGACCATGGACCAGGCGCTGCGCAATTTCGTCGGCCTCGGGCTGGAACTGGCCGACGCCTCCAACCGATTGTCGCTCTACCCCGCCGACTACCTGGGCGAGACGGAGCGCGGCCGCCTGGCGCCCGGCGCCTGGGCCGACCTCGTAGTTTTGAATGCCGATCTGCAGCCGGTGGCCGTCTTCGTTGAAGGCGAAGCCATCGATCTTTCTTCACACTAGCCGGAGTTTCGATGCAAGCCACCCTGCCAACCGCACCCACCCGCGCCATGGGATTTTTGCTGTTTATCGCCGGTATGGGAGGACTGCTTTACGGGATAGACGTCGGCATCATCGCCGGCGCCCTGCCCTATCTGGAATCGACGGCGTCGGTGGCGTGGAAGCTGAGCGCACAGCAGTTGGGCTTTATCGTCGCGGCGGTGCTGCTGGGGTCCGTGCTGTCGTCGCTGTTCGCCGGCGCGCTGGCCGACCTGGTCGGACGGCGCGCGGCGATGGTGCTGGCCGGCGCCCTGTTCACGCTCAGCATACCGCTGATCGCGCTGGCCGACGGCTACCTGCCGCTGATGCTGGGCCGTCTGCTGCAAGGCATCAGCGGCGGCTTGATCGGCGTGGTGGTGCCGCTGTACCTGGCCGAGTGCCTGCATGCGCGCCATCGCGGCCGCGGCGCGGCGCTGTTCCAGCTGCTGCTGACCATCGGCCTGGTGGCGGCGGCGCTGATCGGCTTGTTCCAGGCGCAGACGGTGGAAACCGCCACGGCGGCGGCGCAGCACCTGGCGGAGGCGGCCCGCGCCGACGCGGTGTTCGCGGCCAAGGACCATGCATGGCGCAGCATCTTCTGGGTGTGCCTGGCGCCTGGCCTGGTGTTCACGCTGGGCGGCCTGCTGCTGTCGGAATCGCCGCGCTGGCTGGCGCGCAAGGGCCGCATCGCCCAGGCCCGCGCCGCGCTGCTGCGCACCCGTCCCGCCGCCGAGGCGGAAGCGGAACTGCACGATATTGAACTGGCCTTGTCGCCAGTGACATCGTCCGGCGGCGCGGTGGCAAGCGACCGCCTGCTGAGCCGCCGCTACGTGCTGCCGTTCCTGCTGGCCTGCCTGGTGCTGGCGCTGACGCAGGCGACCGGCATCAATTCCATCCTGGCCTATGTGGTCACGATCCTGAATCAGGCCGGCCTGCCAGGCGCCACCGCCAACATGGCCGACGTCGCGCTCAAGGTGCTCAACGCGGTGATGACGGTGGTGGCGGTGGTGCTGGTGGATCGCAAGGGCCGCAAGTTCCTGATGATGCTGGGCACCGGCGGCATCGTGCTGGCGCTGTTGACGGCCGGCCTGCTGTTCCGCAGCGTGGAAGGCGAGCAGCGCGACATCAGCGCCATGCTGCAAACACGCGCGCAGGCCGACAGCCTGGAACTGCGCCTCGATCCGGCAACCTTGCAATCACTGGGCGGTACGCCGACCGATGGCGCGGCGATGCAGCTGTCGATCGCCTATTCCTACGGCCCGTTCACCAATGTGCAAAGCCGCCGCAGCGACGATCCGGCGCTGCCGCTGCTGCGCGTCGCCCGTGAGGACACGGTGCAGGCGGACAGCGTGATCGGCGCCTTCTTCCGCCGCCTGCATCTGAATCCGTTCGCCGATCCGGCCGAAGCCGTCGGCGCGCCGCTGCGCATCGAACAGGCGCACCTGTCGGCGGTGCCGCCTTCCGCGCACGGCTGGCAGGTGGCGTTGGCGATCTGCCTGTTCGTCGCCAGCTTCGCGGTCGGTCCCGGCGTGTGCGTGTGGCTGGCGCTGTCGGAGCTGATGCCGAACCGTATCCGCTCCAACGGCATGAGCGTGGCGCTGCTGATCAACCAGTTCGTGTCCACCGTGATCGCGGCGGTGTTCCTGCCGACGGTCGGCCAGTATGGCTATGCCACGCTGTTCTTCTACGGCGCCGGCTGCGCGCTGCTGTACTTCCTGACCGCCACCTTCCTGCTGCCCGAAACCAAGGGCAAGACGCTGGAAGAAATCGATGCCCACTTCTCGCGCTGACCCGTCGTTCCCGCGAAGGCGGGAATCCAGGCATTGCCTGAATTCCCTCCATGCTGAGTATCCTATCCAGCGACGTATGGGTTCCCGCCTGCGCGGGAATGACGCTGGCTTAGGCCAGGCAAGCCTCCAGCGACGATTCGAGCAGCGGGAAGTGGCCACTGTCGACCACGCGCACATTCGCTTGCGGGAAGATTGCGCGCCAGATGGCGCCATCCTGTTCCGCATCGATCATCGGATCATGGCGGCCGAACAGCACCGATACCGGACCATCGAAGGCGCTGCGCCCCGGCGGCTGGAAGCTGGCCGCAAAGTCGTCCGACACCGCGACCGAGGTCGGGCCATCAAAGGCGCCCGGCTGTTGCAGCACTTCGAGGAAATGGCGCGGCGCATCGCCGGCATGCGGGCCAAAATACAGCGACGGCACATCCGGCAGCAGTTGCAGCACGCCGAACACGTCCCAGAAACGCGCCCGACCCGGCGACGCTTCGTAGGCAGCCAGCGCCGCCGCGACCTTGGGCGCGTCGGCATGGCCGGCATTGCGGGACAAGGCCTGCCGCGCCAATCGCAGCGCGGCCTGCTCAGGATTGTAGGTCGGCGCCAGCAGCACGACGCGCGCCACCAGCTCCGGCGCGTGATTGGCGACATGAGTCGCCAGATGCGCGCCGAAGGAACTGGCCATCACGGTCAGCGGCCCGCCGTGCGCCTGCGCGCTGCGGCGGAACCCGGCCAGCGTGGCTTCCAGCAAATCCAGGTAGGGGCGCTGCGCGCACGGCGCGGCGGGCGGCTGCTGCCACCATTCCACGTCAACGGCCTGCGGGAAGCGGGTACTTTCAATGGCGACGCTCAGGCCTGGGCCGCCGTGCAGATAGAAAATCGATGCCATGCTTGCTCCTTGTGAGTGGGCTGACTCCAGCGTAACGTAAGAGTGCTTTTTTAACAAGTATGCAGCTAGTTGATTGACTTCGCCGACCGCTGTGGTCAAATGAGCGCATGAAAAAATATCTCCTTGCGATATCCCTGCTGCTGGCGGCCACCCACGCGCCGGCCCAGGTGCTGCCCGTGCGCGAACAGGCGGCGGTGATCAACCAGCTGCTGGCCGAACGCTTCGATACGCTGCTGCCGGACATGATGGCGCAGACCGGCATCGATATGTGGATCGTGGTCGCGCGCGAATACAACGAAGACCCGGTGCTGAAGACCATGCTGCCGGCCGAGTGGCTCAACGCCCGCCGCCGCACGGTGCTGCTGTTCTACCGCGACCCGGCCAGCGGCCGCGTCGACAAGCTGGCGGTGGCGCGCTACAACGTCGGCAAGAGCATCGCGGCGGCGTGGGACATGCAGAAATTCCCCAACCAGTGGGATGCGCTGGTGGCGCTGGTCAAGCAGCGCAAGCCTGAGCGGATCGCGCTCGACACCTCGCGCCATTTCGGCCACGCCGACGGCATCGCCCACACCGACTACACCGAACTGCTGCAAGCGCTGCCGCCCGAGTACCGCGCCAAAGTGGTGTCGGCCGAGCCGCTGGCGGTGCGCTGGCTGGAGACCCGCACCGAACGCGAGATGCAGATCTACCCGCAGCTGGTCGACGCCACCCACAAGATCATCGCCGAAGGTTTTTCCGAGCGAGTGATCACGCCCGGCATCACCACCAGCGAGGACGTGGTGTGGTGGTTCCGCCAGAAGATCCGCGACCTTGGCTACGACACCTGGTTCCACCCATCGGTGGAGATCCAGCGCGCCGGCAAGGGCCTGGCCAACGCCGACATCATCATCCCCGGCGACCTGCTGCACGTGGACATCGGCATCACCTACCTGCGCCTGAACACCGATGTGCAGCAGCATGCCTATGTACTCAAGCCCGGCGAGAGCGCCGCGCCGGCCGCGCTGGTGCAGGCCTTCGCCCGCGCCAACCGCCTGCAGGACATCCTGACCTCACAATTCCGCCACGGCCGCACCGGCAACCAGATGCTGGCCGCCGCACTGGCGCAGGGGCGCGCCGAAAACCTGAACCCGACCATCTACACCCATCCGATCGGCTACCACGGCCACGCTGCCGGTCCCGCCATCGGCATGTGGGACATGCAGGACGGCGTGCCGGGCAGCGGCGACGAGGCGCTGCGCTACCGCACCGCCTACTCGATCGAGCTCAATGCGGCGACTACGCTGCCGGGCTACGCGGAGCCGGTGCGCATCATGCTGGAGGAAGACGCCTACTTCGACCAGGCCGGCATCCGCTACATCAGCGGACGCCAGAAGGAGCTGCTGCTGGTGCCGCGCTAGCCCTTGCGCGTGAAGCCGTCGTCGCTCCACGCCTCGCTGCCAACGCCGTGGCGCACGAAGAACAGGCCGTGCGGATCGTACTGCCGCTTGACGCGCGCCAGCCGCTCGTAGTTGGCGCCCCAGAACGCGGCCTGCCAGTCCTTGAGGAAGTAGTCGCTCTCCGACACATAGGAGCCGGCCTTGGGCGCGGCCTTGTGCAGTTCCGCCATCGCCCGGCCGATTGAAGCAGCCCGGTCGCGGCCGCGCTGCGCATTCTTCTGCGCCGCCTCTTTCGCACCCGGCATGCCGGGATACTGCGGGCCGTCGCCGCCGGCGATGATGGCCAGCGCGAACGCGCCCAGCACGTCGGGATTCATCGCCGTATCGCGCGCGGCGGCCAGGTCGGCGGCCGAGGCGCCGGCCAGTCCCTTGTTGAAGTGCAGGCCCACGCGCCAGTGCCGCGTGCCGCGGAACAGCGCATCGGCCAATTGCGCCTGCTGTTCGGCGGCCAGCAGCGTGGCCGGCAACCAGGCCGACTGGTAGCCGTGGATGAACCAGCCCGCGTCTTCGGCGTCGCCCTTCCACACGCCGTGATGCGCCGGGGCGCCGGGACGCTCGTCGGCCAGCATGAAGCCGGGCGCGTATTTCTTGAAGAAGGCCACGTTCCAGAACTGCCGTGCCGGCAGCGCCACCGCGCGAAACGGCTTTTCCAGCGTGTACTCGGGCCGCTCGCCCAGCCAGGCCAGGAACGGCGCCCACACCGCCTCCGCCTGCTGCTGGTTCAGGCCCTGGAACACTATCGATACATCCACCGTGTTGCCGGTATTGAAGCCGATCTGCTCGCCCCAGTTGGCGTTGAACAGCGCGCCGGCGTAGAACGCCAGCACCTGTGCGATCAGCGCGCGATAGGCGTCGTCGGAGCCGGCTTTGATGGTGAAGAACACCGCGCCGAAAGTCTCCGGCAGTTCGCGCGTGCGCAGCGTCAGCCGCGTGACCACGCCGACGCTGCCGCCACCGCCGCCCTTCAAGGCCCAGAACAGCTCGGGGTTGGTGCAGGCGTTGGCGATGCGCACCTGGCCGTCGGCGGTCACCACCTCGGCTTCCAGCAGGCCGGCGGCGGCGGTGCCGTAGTTCTTGGAGAAGCTGCCGAAGCCGCCGCTCTGCACCAGCCCCGCGACGCCGACCGTGGTGCAGCCGCCGCCCTGCACGTAGCGGCCGCCGCGCGTGGTGACGGCGTCGTAGGCGTCGATCCACATCGCGCCCGCGCCCAGCGTGACGGCCGGCTGCGGCGCGTCCTTGCAGCCCTGTGCGACGAACGCCGGCTGCAAGGTGGCATCGTTCATCTGGCGCGTCCAGACCAGCAGCGAATCGGGCGCGTCGGACGTGCCCTGGTAGCTGTGGCCGCCGCCTTTGACCACCAGCCGCAGATTGTGCTCGCGCGCGAAGTTGACCGCCGCCACCACGTCGGCCGTGCCGCGCGCCGCCACCGCGTAGGCGCTCGGCTGCGAGGACCAGGCGTCCAGCCAGCCGCTGGTCTGCGTCAATGCCGGCTGGTCGCCGATGGCGTAGGTGTTTTTCAGCTCGTCCAGCGCGGCCGTGCAGGCTGGTGCAGCGGCGCTGGCGGCGCAGGCGGCGAACGGCGCATCCAGCTTGAGCAGGCGGCCGTCGACCCGCCCCTTCAATTGCTGCCAGGCCGAGGCCGATGGCCAGGCGGCATCGCCGGGACGCACGCGGCGGCGCGGCGCGGTGGGGGTGGCGCTCCAGGCCGGCAGCGAGGTGAGCGAGGTGAGCGACATCAGCGGCAAGGCCGCTACCGACTTGAGCAAGCTTCTTCTTTTCATGGACTGGCTTTCATGCGTGATAGGGACAACGCCACCTTAGCGCAGCCGTCCCGCGCCGGTCCACCGCTATGTGGCGAGACGGACACGGGCGTGGCGAAGCGGATAATTTATTGACCAGCCAAAACGAATGATGCCGGCAAGCTCTGGTGTGGCAAAAATATGCTGCACCTGCGAAGATAGTGCTGCAGGCGTCCGGCCAGAGCGCCCGCTTAAACACTCTCACTTTGGCCCCACACCATCCAGGAGAAGTAAATGAATTCGTTTGTGGAAACCATTTCGCCAGCAGCAAAAAATCACGCGCTCGCCCGCATCGACTATTTCAGCGACCTGACCCTCGCCACCCTGCAATCGGTGCGCAAGCTGTCCGAGGTGAACCTGCAATTCAGCCGCGACTGGCTTCAGGATTCCACCGAAGCGCTGCGCACCGCCCTGCTGACCCCGCAGGCGGAACGCTCGCCGGCCGGCACGCAGTCGACCGAACAGGCGACGCACAAGCTGCAGGCGTGGCACCAGCAGCTGGGCCAGATCGCCAGCGAGTATCAGACCAGCATCAACCAGGTGGTGCAGCAGCATGCGCCACAGGCGGCGCGCGCGGCGACCGAGCTGGCCGAGGCGGTCACGCACAAGGCCGTCGCCCAGGTCGAGCAGCAGCTGCGTCAGGGCAAGGCTGCCGGCAAGGAAATCATCGACCAGGCCCACCACTTCGCCAGCGTAGCGGCGCAGAACGGTTCGATGGCGCAACCGGCCTCGATGCAGAGCGCCGAGGACCAAGGCAACAAGAACTAGGCTGCTTTACAGGAAGCGTTCCGGGATATCGTCGGCGAACGGATACATCGAGAAATACGGCTTGGCCTCGTCCAGCACCTGCCTGACCGACGGCCGGCCGACCAGCCGCTCGAAGTAGGCGTTCAGGTGCTGGTATTCCTCCGGGAACGGCAACAGCGTGGCGGCGTAGAACAACGCGGGCGCCGCCGCGCAATCGGCCATGCTGAAGGCATCGCCGCACATCCAGCTGCGCGTGGCCATGCGCTTCTCGATCATCTTGTAGGCCGTCTTGAGCTTGGTGCGCTCCTTGGTCCGGTCGCACTGCATGCCGCTCAGGTGGCCGAAGACGATGGTCTGCACCGGTTCCTGCACATAGTTATCGAAGAAGCGGTCCCACAGGCGCACGTCGAGCGCCGCCTCCCAGTCGGCCGGGATCAAGTCCTGCGGACCGGGGAAATAGCGGTCCAGGTATTCGATGATGACCGAGGTCTCAGGCACATCGCGCCCGCGCTCGTGGTCGCGCAGCACCGGGAACTTGCACAAGGGCCAGATCGCCTCCAGCTCGGCGCGGTCGCCCTCCTCTCCCAGATTGATCAGGCGCTTGTCGAAAGGCGTGGCGTTCTCGTACAGCGCGATCAGCACTTTATGGCAGAACGAGGCCAGTGGATGGTAGTACAACGTCAGGGACATGGTCGGCTCTCCGAAGGTCGGGCACCGCCACGCGGTACCAATCAATTCAGCAGATGATACTTCAGACAAGCCGGTAGCGGCGGACCGGAAATGTTGCGACACTTCGCTCCGTCATACGCCGGGCCCACTCTAGCAAGCGCCGGCGGACCACCGAACCATCACCTCACAGGATCCTCCATGCGCCTTGCCATTACCCTTGCCCTCGCCTCCCTTTGCGCCTTCAGCGGCAACAGCCACGCCGACGCCCTCGACCTGCCTTCGTCGTCCGGTCCGCAGACCGCGCCCGCCGCCGGCGACAGCCTGACCGTGGGCGGCGGCATCGCCTACGTGCCGGAATACGCCGGCAGCAAGAAGAGCCGCGTGGTGCCGCTGCCCTACATCGAACGCACCTTCGACAACGGCTTCTTCCTCAGCACCATGCGCGGCGTCGGCTTCCAGACCAGCGTGAGCGGCGTCGGCCTGAGCGCGGCGCTGAGCTACGGTGGCGCGCGCGCCGACCACAAGCGCAATATGTTCGACGGCTCCGACGCGCTCAAGGGCATGGGCGACATCCAGGGCGCGGCCCAGGTCGCGCTGGGCGCCAGCTATCAGTTGGGCACCGTCGGCGTCAGCCTGGGCACCACGCAGAACCTGGCGCACCGCGAGCACGGCTCCACCTACACGCTGGGCGCGTCGACGTCGCTGTACACCACCGCCAGCGACCAGGTCGGCCTGAGCCTGTCGACCGAGTACGACGACAAGAAACACATGCAAACCTATTTCGGCGTGACCGCCGCGCAAAGCGCCGCCTCCGGCTACAAGGCCTTTACCGCCAAGGGCGGCTTTGCCAACGTCGCGGCCAGCGTCAACTGGAACCATGTGATCGACAAGAACTGGTCGGTACACACGGTGCTTGGCGTCACGCATCTGACCACCGATGCCGCCGACAGCCCGCTGACCAAGCGCAAGACCACGCCGTTGCTGATGACGGGCATTGCCTATAAGTTCTGAATTGCTTAGCTGGGTGATATTATTGAGGGAAATTTAATTCACCGTTTCCCTCAATAATGCCGACACTGACGCTGCTGACTTTCATCACCCTCGCCCTGTCCGTGGGGACCGTCTGGTTCTCCTCCGCTTCCCGCCGCCCGCTCGCGCCCTGGCAATCCTGGTTTGCCGTGGCGCTGCTGTGCGGCGCGCTGTCGGGCGTGCTGCACGCGTCGGCCTTCATCGCGCTGGCCTTGTTCGGCGGCGCGGCCTGGCTGACCGATGCGGCGTCCAAAAAATATCTGCGGATTCTGTTTGGCGCGATCACACTGGTGCTGGCGTTTGCGCTGGCGATCCATAAACTGCCGGGGTTCAGCAATCCCGTCGTGATCGCGGGCGCGGTGTTCTCGGCCGGCGCCAAGCCCTTTACCCAGTATGCGAATTTCGACAAGGGCGCGGTCGGCCTGATACTGTTGGCATTCATTTGCCATCGCACGGCGTCGTTGGCTGAATTTGGCTCTGTGTTGAAGAAGACCTTGCCGGTGCTCTTGCTCACCGTGGCGGCCGTGATGGCCTTTGCCACCGGCCTCGGCTTCGTGCAGCCGGCATTCAAGCTGCCGGAGGTCACGCTGCAATTCCTCGCGGTGAACCTGTTCTTCACGGTGGTCGCCGAAGAGGCCTTCTTCCGTGGTTTCATCCAGGCGCGACTGGCGTCGGCGCTGTCCGGCTTCCGTCATGGCGCATGGGTGGCGCTGCTCTGCTCCGCCCTGCTGTTCGGCGCCGCCCATCTGGCCGGCGGCCCGCTGTACGCCGCGCTGGCCGCCATCGCAGGCCTGGGCTATGCCTACGCCTACCACATCGCGCAGCGCATCGAAGCGCCCATCCTCGTGCACATCGCGCTCAACGCCGTGCACTTCATCTTCTTCACCTACCCATAACTCAATGAATTTCAGCTTCACGAAAATTTTGCTCGCAATCGTACTTGCGGTAAGCGCCGTCATCGCCAGCGGTGTCTCAGGTTTGCTTTTTGTAGTCTGGCCGACCGGCCTGTCCGACCACGCGATCGTCGTCACGCCAACGATGCGGGCCCAGCTCGCACAACTGAAGGCTGAACAGAAATTCCTGCCGGACCTGCTGCACGCGTATCCCGGCGCGCCGAACGAAAGCGTACGGGCGCAGGCGCAGACGGAAGTCGACGCAGTCCTCGTCACGTTGATGACGGATCTTCCATCACATGCACGCCGATCTTTTGTGCTGAAGACGTTCAAGTCCGCATTGGCAAAATTCGATAGCGCCGAATCCGAGGAGCGCGATCAATTCCTGTCCTACCTGCAGCACATGATGGTCATTATCGGCGTCAGCGATAGCGCCGAACTGTTCAACGTCTGGCGCTATGGCTTTCCATATGGCTGGATGATCGGCTGACTAGTTCAGTAGCAGCTCAGGCTGCTGCTGGACGATGGCGGTCTTCGGCAGGCAGACGATGAAGGAACTGCCTTTGCCCGCCTCCGACTTGATCTGCAAGGTCGAGCCATGGCGCAGCAGCACGTGCTTGACGATCGCCAGCCCCAGCCCGGTACCCTGGGTCTCGCGCGAACGGCTCTTGTCGACCCGGTAGAAGCGTTCGGTCAGGCGCGAGATATGTTCAGGGCTGATGCCGATGCCGGTATCTTCCACCATGAACTTGACGCCGCCTTCATACTCTTTCCACACCAGCTGGATCTTGCCGCCGGCCGGCGTATAGCGCACCGCGTTCGAGGCCAGGTTGCCGAAAGCGCTGTGCAGCTCTTCGTAGCTGCCCATGATGTCCGGCCCGTTGACCGCCATGGTGATCTCGTGCTTGCCGGCCGACAGCGCCCGCGCATCGCGCAATACCTGCTCCATCAGCTTGGGCACGTCGACCTGCTCCGGCCGCATCGGATAATCCACCGACTCCAGCCGCGACAGGGTCAGCATGTCCTCGATCAGGTGCTGCATGCGATGGCCCTGCTCCGTCATCAGCTTCAGGTGGGCCGACCGGGTGGCCGCATCCAGCCCCTCGGAAGCGGCGATCTCCAGGAAGCCGACGATCACCGTCAACGGCGTGCGCAGCTCGTGCGAGGCGTTGGCGATGAAGTCGCGCCGCATCTCTTCGATGCGCTCGCTCTCGGTCGCATCGTGCGTCACCAGGATCTGCCGGCGGTTTTCAAACGGAATGATATGCACGATCAGCTTGCGCTCGCGGAAGCTGATCGTCAGCGGCTGCTCGTAGCGGCCGAGGATGATGTAGTCCATGAAATCCGGACTGCGCACCAGGTTGGTCACGCGCATGCCCTTGTCGCGCTCATGCGTCAGGCCCAGGTGCTTCTCGGCGGCCGGATTGCACCACTCAAGGAACAGCACGTCGTCCATGATGACCACGCCATCCGGCAGCAAATGCATGGCCTGGCGGAAGCGCGCCAGCCATTCGGTCAGCTCGGCCTGGTTCTTCTCGTCGTCGCGCCGCATGCGGTACAGGCGCGAGAAGATATTGGTCCAGGCGCCCCAGCCGTCGGGCAACTTGGCGCTCTGCGGATCGTCCATCCAGTTGCTCAGCTGGTAAAGATAGGTCAGCTGCACGAACACCAGCACCATCATGGCGACCAGCGCCAATACCAGGCCATTCAGCCAGCCGAACATCCAGCCCAGCATCGCGCAGCCCGCCAGGATAATGGCGGTGCGCAGCGCGGCCGGCACCCAGAACACCAGTTTTGGATTCATTATTTCTCCGACAGCATGTAGCCCACGCTACGCACCGTCTTGATCAGATGCTCGGCCTCTTTCAGGGCCTTGCGCAGGCGCAGCACGTGGACGTCGACGGTACGTTCCTCGATCACCACATGGTCGCCCCACACCTTGTCGAGCAGCTGGCTGCGCGAGAACACCCGTTCCGGATGCGCCAGCAGGAACTTCAGCAGCTTGTACTCGGCATGGCCGATGTCGATCTTCTGCTCGTCCATCAACACCGTGCAGCTGACCGGGTCCAGCATCACATTGGCCGCGCGCATGGTCGCTTGCGCATGCTCCGGGCTCTTGCGGCGCAACAGCGCCTTGGCGCGCGCCAGCAGCTCGCGCGGCGAGAACGGCTTGGTGACATAGTCGTCGGCGCCGCTGTTCAGGCCCGCCAGCTTGTCTTCTTCCATGCTCTTGGCGGTCAGCATGATGACCGGGATTTCATTGAACTGGCGGTCGGAACGGATGCGCGCCAGCAGGCGCAGGCCGGTCTGGTCGGGCAGCATCCAGTCCAGCAAAATCAGTTGCGGGGTCTTGGTCTGGATGAAGTCCCAGGCCTCGGAACAGCTTTGCACGGCGCAGCAGTTCCAGCCTGCCTCGCGCAGCGAAAACGTCACCAGCTCGACAATGGCTGGCTCGTCTTCGACGATCAATACGGTGGTTTTATCGGATGCCATTATTTCTCGCGTTATTTCTCTTATTATTTCTCTTATTGCGCTTGCTCGGGCACGTCGTCCGGTATCGGTGCGGTCTTGGTGTGGCGGATGTCCTTGCCTTCGACGACGTAGATGACGTACTCGGCGATGTTCTTGGCGTGGTCGCCGATGCGCTCGATCGCCTTGGCCACCCACAGGGTGTCCAGCGCGGCCGAGATTGTACGCGGATCTTCCATCATGAAGGTGATCAGATTGCGCATGATCGAACGGAACTCGTGGTCGATCACGGCGTCCTGGGCGATCAGCTGCAAGGCCTGCTTGCCGTCGTTGCGGGCGAATGCGTCCAACGCGTCGTGCAGCATGTCGCTGGTGTTGTTGGCGATGCCGCGCACCATCTCGTAGTGGTTGACGGTCACCGCGCCGCGCGCGTGCAGCGCCTTGGCGGTGCGGGCGATCTTGGTCGCTTCGTCGCCGATGCGCTCCAGGTCGGTGATCACCTTGATGGTCGCCATGATGGTGCGCAGGTCGTTGGCGGCCGGCTGGCGGCGCACGATCAGGTGGCTGCAGGCGTCGTCCAGCGACACTTCCAGCTGGTTGACGGCGTCGTCCTCGCGCATCACGCGGTCGGCGCGCTCGGGATTGCCGATGCGGAAGCAGGTCATGGCGTCGAGGAACTGGGTCTCGACGATGCCGCCCATCAGCAGCACCTTGCTGCGGATGGCTTCCAGTTCGTTGTCGTACTGCTTGGATGAGTGTTCACCGATCATGCTGAGCTCCGTAGTCGTTTTGCTATTATAAGTTCGATCAGCCGAAGCGACCGGTGATGTAGTCCTGCGTCTCTTTGCGCGCAGGATTCATGAAGATCTGGTCGGTCTCGCCGAACTCCACCAGCTCGCCCAGGTACATATAGGCGGTGTAGTCCGAGCAGCGCGCCGCCTGCTGCATATTGTGGGTGACGATGGCGATGGTGTAGTCCTGCTTCAGCTCGCTGATCAGCTCTTCCACCTTCGAGGTCGAGATCGGATCCAGCGCCGAGGTCGGCTCGTCCAGCAGCAGCACGTCCGGTTTCACGGCGACGCCGCGCGCGATGCACAGGCGCTGCTGTTGGCCGCCCGACAGCGACAGGCCGGACTTGGTCAGCTTGTCCTTGACCTCGCCCCACAGCGCGGCCTTCTTCAGCGCCCATTCGACGCGCTCGTCCATCTCGCCTTTCGACAGGTCTTCATACAGGCGCACGCCGAAGGCGATGTTGTCGTAGATCGACATCGGGAACGGGGTCGGCTTCTGGAACACCATGCCGACCTTGGCGCGCAGCATGTTGACGTCCTGGCCCTCTTCCAGGATGTTACGGCCGCGGTACATGATCGAGCCCTCGGCGCGCTGGCCAGGGTACAGGTCGTACATGCGGTTGAGCGTGCGCAGCAGGGTCGACTTGCCGCAGCCCGAAGGGCCGATGAAGGCCGTGACCTGCTTTTCATGCACATCCAGGTTGACGTTGGTCAGGCTCTGGGTTTTACCGTAGAAAAAATTCAGACCCGAAATCTCGATGGTTTTACGTTTGCCGTTCGCGGCTACCACATTCTCTTGGCTCAGTTGCGTATTCATTATGGATCGCTTTATCAGATTTTGATATTCAGGTTTAATTCGGGACTTTTTGGCTGAACAGGGTGCGCGAGATGATATTCAGCGCCAGCACGCTGAAGGTCACCAGCAGCGCGCCGCCCCAGGCCAGCTCGCGCCAGTTGTCATACGGGCTCATGGCGAAGCCGTAGATCACCACCGGCAGGTTGGCCATCGGCGCGTTCATGTCGGCGCTGAAGAACTGGTTGTTCAGCGCGGTGAACAGCAGCGGCGCGGTCTCGCCGGAGATGCGGGCCACGGCCAGCAGCACGCCGGTGATCACGCCGGCCTTGACGGCGCGCAGGCGCACCATCATCGCCACTTTCCAGCGCGGCGCGCCCAGCGCGAAGGCCGCTTCCAGCAGGCTGTTGGGCACCAGGCGCAGCATGTTGTCGGTGGTGCGCACCACCACCGGCACCGCGATCAGCGCCAGCGCCACCGAACCGGCGTAGCCGGAATAGTGCTTGGCGGTGGCCACGTACAAGGCCCAGACGAACATGCCGATCACGATCGACGGCGCCGACAGCATGATGTCGGTGACGAAGCGGGTCACCGCCGCCACCTTGTTTTCCTCGCCGTACTCGGCCAGGTAGATGCCGGCCAGGATGCCGATCGGCGTGCTGATCGCCGTGGCCAGGCCGACGATCATCAGCGAGCCGACGATGGCGTTGGCCAGGCCGCCGCCTTCGCTGCCCGGGGCCGGCGTGGTCTGGGTGAACAGATGGACGCTCAGCGCGCCGAAGCCCTTGACCACCAGCGTGACCAGGATCCACGCCAGCACCAGCAGGCCGATCGACATCGCCGCCACCGACAGCGCGATGCCGATGCGGTGCGTCAGCAGGCGCTTGCGGTAGACGGGGTTGATAGCTTGGTTCATTATTTAAGGCCTTCCTTGCGAGACATGCCGGCCAACATCAGCTTGGCGGCGGACAGAACGATAAAGGTGATGACGAACAGGATCAGGGCCAGCGCGAACAGCGACGAGGTGTGCAGCGGCGTGTCCGATTCGGCGAATTCGTTGGCCAGGGTCGAGGCGATCGAGTTACCCGCCGCGAACAGCGACCACGACAGCTTGTTGGCGTTGCCGATGACGAAGGTCACGGCCATGGTCTCGCCCAGCGCGCGGCCCAGGCCCAGCATGACGCCGCCGACCACGCCGGTCTTGGTGTAAGGCAGCACGATCTTGCGCACCACTTCCCAGCGGGTGCAGCCGAGGCCGTAGGCCGATTCCTTCAGCACCGCCGGCACGATCTCGAACACGTCGCGCATCACCGAAGAAATGAACGGGATGATCATCACCGCCAGGATCAGCGCGGCGGTCAGGATGCCGATGCCCATGGTCGGGCCGCTGAAGAACTGGCCGATGATGGGCAGGTGGCCGATGGTGTTTTTCAGGAAAGGCTGCACGTAGTCGCCGAACAGCGGCGCGAACACGAACAGGCCCCACATGCCGTAGATGATGGACGGCACGCCGGCCAGCAGCTCGACCGCCGTGCCCAGCGGACGGCGCAGGCCGGCCGGGCAGATCTCGGTCAGGAACAGCGCGATGCCGAAGCTGACCGGGAAGGCGATCAGCAGCGCGATGCCGGAGGTGGCCAGGGTGCCGACGATGGCGATCAGCGCGCCGTACTTGTCGTTGACCGGGTCCCACTCGACGGTGGTGATGAAGGCCAGGCCGAACTCCTTGAAGGCCGGCCAGGCGCCCACCATCAGCGAGATGATGATACCCAGCAGCACCGCCAGCACGGACAGCGCGAACAGCATCGTGGTCTTGTGGAAGATGAAATCCTGGATGCGCTGGTTGCGCATGGTGCGGTGCATGGCCTGGGTTGCGGCCTGCTCGGCTGCGGTAACGCCGGCAGCGGCGGCGGTGGCGGTCTGCATGGCCGGCTCCGATTTGTTCAGTGGCGTGGAAGTGATATCAGCGCTCATATGGTTGTCTCGTGGATGGTAGCTAGCCTGCGGCTCCCGGTCGGGAGGCGCAGGCTAACCCCCTCGCCGCCCGCGCTTGTTGCTGCGCGGCGGCGAAGGGAGGTCCGGATTAGTAGATAGCCTTGCCCGAAGCGTCTTTCAGGTTGGCTTTCCAGGCATCCTGGACCAGCTTGACAACCGATGCTGGCAGTGGAACGTAGTCCAGTTCGGTAGCGGCGGCGCCACCGTTCTTGAAGGCCCAGTCGAAGAACTTGATGACTTCCTTGCCTTTGTTGGCGTCAGCCTGTGCTTTGTGCATCAGGATGAAGGACACGCCGGTGATCGGCCACGAGTTCTTGCCGGCCTGGTCGGTCAGCACCACGCCGAAGCCTGGGGTCTTGGTCCACTCGGCGTTGGCGGCGGCGGCTTTGAAGAAGTCGTCGTCAGGCTGCAGGTAGTTGCCGTCCTTGTTTTTCAGCTGGGTGTGCGACATCTTGTTCTTCTTGGCGAAGGCCCACTCGACGTAGCCGATCGAACCCTTGATGCGCTGCACGTTGGCGGCGACGCCTTCGTTACCCTTGCCGCCCACGCCGACGATCCATTTCACGGCGGTGCCGGAACCGATCTGGCTCTTGAAGGTAGGGCTGGTTTTCGACAGGTAGTCGGTGAACAGGAAGGAGGTGCCCGAACCGTCGGCGCGGTGCACCACGGTGATCTCGCCGGCAGGGATCTTCACGCCAGGGTTCAGCGCGGCGATGGCGGCGTCGTTCCAGTTGGTGATCTTGCCCAGGTAGATATCGGCCACGACCGGACCGGTCAGTTTCAGCTGGCCAGGGGTCACGCCGTCCAGGTTGACCACGGTGACCACGCCACCCATGATGGCCGGGAATTGCATCAGGCCTTCAGCATCCAGGTCTTCCGCTTTCAGCGGCATGTCCGACGCGCCGAAATCGACGGTCTTGGCTTTGATCTGCTTGATACCGGCGCCCGAACCGACGGACTGATAGTTCAGGCCGTTGCCGGTGGCGGCTTTGTACGACTCGGCCCACTTGGCGTAGATCGGGTAAGGGAAGGTGGCGCCGGCGCCGGTCATATCGGCGGCGTGTGCAGCGGACGAGAAGGCCATGACAGCCGTGACGCCTACTACCAGGGAAGAGAACAGTTGTTTCAGTCGCATATCAAGTCCTTTTGTTATGACAGGTTAGGATGCTGCGCAGTCTACCGGCGCAATATGACAGGTTTATGACATGACCGAAATATGTCAAAAATAGTTATTTGCCCTGCAGATTGCGCCCCTCCCCCCTCTGAGAACAGGCCATGGTACCGCTGTGGTGCCGCTATATATTACGCCCATCCTGTCATAATTGGCGCGTCACGAAAGTCATTTATGACAAACGATGTCACGGAGTTGTCATATTTCTTCTTTACACTGTTGCATCATTCTTCCGCTCTAAAGAATCGATACAGGATAGAATGAGATTAACTGCAAAGTGAACAAAAAGACATGAAGCCTGACTTGCATGCTGAAGTAAACAAGAACTCCGCGTTTCTGGACCGGGAACTGTCGCAACTGATGTTCAACCGGCGTGTATTGGCGCAGGCAGAAGACAAGAGCATCCCTTTATTGGAGCGGCTGCGCTACCTGTGCATCGCCAGCAGCAACCTGGACGAGTTCTTCGAAGTGCGCGTGGCCAGCCTGCTGGCGGCCGGCAGCGTCGAAGGTTCGCTGTCCAACCACCCGGCGCTGGTCGCCACGCTGTCGCGCATCAGCAATGAATGCCACGCGCTGGTGACCCACCAGTATGAAATCCTCAACCAGGAAGTACTGCCCCAGCTGGCCGCCAACGGCGTGCACCTGGTGCGCCACAACGAACGCAACGAGGCGCAGCGCGCCTGGGTCAAGGAATACTTCGACACCGAAGTGCGCCCGCTGCTGACGCCGATCGGCCTCGATCCGGCCCATCCCTTCCCGCAAGTCGTTAATAAGAGTCTCAACTTCATCGTCTCGCTGTCCGGCAAGGACGCCTTCGGCCGCGGCACCGCCATCGCGATTGTGAAAGCGCCGCGCGTGCTGCCGCGCGTGATCCGCCTGCCCGACCATCTGTCGAAAAGCGGCGGCGTGTCGTTCTGCCTGCTGTCGTCCATCATCCACGCCCACATCTCCGACCTGTTCGCCGGCCGCGAAGTGATCGCCTATTCGCAGTTCCGCGTCACCCGCGATTCCGACCTGTGGGTCGACGAGGACGAGGTCAAGAACCTGCGCCAGGCGCTCAAGGGCGAATTGCAGGGCCGCCAGTTCGGCACCTCGGTGCGGCTGGAAGTGGCCAAGAACTGCCCGCCGGAGCTGTCGCAATTCCTGCTCGACCAGTTCGGCCTGCACCAGAGCCGGCTGTACGCGGTCAACGGCCCGGTCAACCTGGTGCGCCTGACCGAGATCATGGACCACGTCGACAACCCGTCGCTGCGCTTCCCGCCGTTCTACCCGGGCGTCGCGCAAAAGCCGGGCAGCCCGGACATCTTCGCCGCCCTGCGCGAGGGCGACATCCTGCTGCACCACCCGTACCAAACCTTCCAGACGGTGATCGACTTCATCCGCAGCGCCGCGCTGGATCCGGCGGTGGTGGCGATCAAGCAGACCATCTACCGCACCGGCATGAACTCGGACCTGATGGAATCGCTGATCCTGGCGGCGCGCTCGGGCAAGGAAGTGACCGTGATCGTCGAGCTGAAGGCGCGCTTCGACGAGGAAGCCAACATCAACTGGGCCGACAAGCTGGAACAGGCCGGCGCCCAGGTGGTGTACGGCGTGGTCGGCCTGAAGACCCACGCCAAGGTGGCGCTGGTGATACGCCGCGAAGACCACAAGCTGCGCTTCTACGCCCACCTCGGCACCGGCAACTATCACCCGACCACCACCAAGTTCTACACCGACTTCGGCCTGCTGACCTGCCATCCCGGCATCAGCCAGGAAGTCAACGAAGTGTTCATCCACCTGACCAGCCTGACCAAGCCGCACCGGCTGGTGCACCTGTGGCTGGCGCCGTTCGCGCTGCACAACGAGATCATCAAAGCCATCCGCAACGAAGCGCGCATCGCCCGCGCCGGACGGCCGGGACGTATCATCGTCAAGATCAACGCGCTGGTCGACGAATCGGTGATACGCGCGCTGTACGCGGCCTCCAAGGACGGCGTCAAGATCGACCTGATCGTGCGCGGCGCCTGCATGCTCAAGCCGGGCGTGCCGGGGCTGTCGGAAAACATCAAGGTGCGCTCCATCATCGGCCGCTTCCTCGAACACAGCCGTATCTACTACTTCCGCAACGACCTGGCGCACGACGTCATGCTGGCCAGCGCCGACTGGATGAGCCGCAACCTGTTCCGCCGCATCGAGGTGGCCTTCCCCATCCTCGACAAGGCGCTCAAGCGCCGCGTGCTGACGGAAGGCCTGAACCCTTATTTAAAGGATAATATGAACGCCTGGGAGCTGGAAGCGGACGGCCACTACCAGCGCCGCAAGGCGCGCGGCAAACAGCTGCCCTACAGCGCCCAGCAGCACCTGATGGAAACGCTGGGCATGCCCGGCGCCCATCTGGGGGAATAAACGGAGCGGGATCTTTTTTCGCAAGTCGTTCAGGAGAAAAACATGGATCTCATATTGTGGCGGCATGCCGAGGCCGAGGACGCGGAACCCGGCATGTCCGATCTGGAGCGCGAGCTGACCGTCAAGGGTCTGAAGCAGGCGCGCCGCATGGGCCAATGGCTCGATTCCCAGCTGCCCGACAGCTGCCGCATCCTGTGCAGCCCCGCCGTGCGCACCTTGCAGACGGCCGAAGCGCTGGGGCGCAAGTTCAAGATCCACACCGACCTGGCGCCCGGCGCCGACGCCTCCGACATCCTCAAGGCCGCCAACTGGCCGGGCAACAAGGATTCGGTGCTGGTGGTGGGGCACCAGCCGACGCTGGGCCAGCTGGCCTCGCTGTTGATGACGGGCGACGACCTGGAGTGGGATATCCGCAAGGCCAGCGCCTGGTGGTTTTCCCAGCGCGACCCCGGCAACGCCATGAGCGTCTACCTGAAAGCGGTGATGGCGGCCGACCTGGTGGTGAAATAAGCGGGAAATACGCTGGGTAGAGCTTGTAAAGCGGCAACCATCTGCTAAAGTTTAATCGTAACAACTTGAGGGAGGGTTACCATGTTCACCTTACTCACGATGGGGATCTTCGGAGGGATGATCGCCTTGGTAGTGTACGAGCTCATAGAGGAAATGCGCGGCAGCAAACACAAATTGGTCGACCGCTATCACGAATAGCTTAGGCTTCACCGAAGCCACCCGTCATTCCCGCGCAGGCGGGAATCCATGCTGACTATGGATTCCCGCCTGCGCGGGAATGACCCGTTTACAGGCCGGTCTTGAACTTGGTGTAGATGCGGGTAATGTTGCGGCGGATATCAGCCGGCACCGCTTCCGGCGCGGCCATGCGCTGCTTGTCGGCGTCCGACAGGAACACCGTCTTGTTGTCGGCGATATCCTTGCGCACGAACTTCAGGCTGGCAGCGTTCGGATTGGCGTAGAACACCTTGTTGGTCAGGCTGGCATGCACCTCGGGACGCATGATGTAGTTGATCCACAGGTGGGCGTTGTTCGGGTGCGGCGCATCGGCCGGGATGGCCATGGTGTCGAACACCAGCGCGGCCGAGGTCTTCGGCACCAGCACCTCGATCACATTGCCGTTCTTGGCGTCGATCGCGCGCTGGCGGGCGATGTTGATGTCGCCCGACCAGCCCAGCGCCACGCACACCGCGCCGTTGGCCATGTCGTTGATATAGCCCGACGAGCTGAACAGCGTCACATTCGGACGAATAGCCTGCAGCAGCTTGCCCGCCTCGGCGTAGTCGGCGGCGTTCTTCGAGTAGGCCGGCTTGCCCAGGTACAGCAGCGCGGCCGGCAGCACTTCGGACGGCGAATCGAGGAAGGACACGCCGCACGACTTCAGCTTGGCCGCGTATTTCGGGTTGAAGATCAAGTCCCAGGCGTTGTCCGGCATCGGCATGCCGCCCAGCGCGGCCTTGACCTTGTTGACGTTGATACCGACCGTGGTATAGCCCCACAGCCAGTCGACCAGGTATTCGTTGTTCGGATCGATGCCCGCCAGCTTGGCCTGGATCGCCGGATCCATGTTTTTCAGGTTGCTGAGCTTGGATTTATCGAGCTTGCGCAGCAGCTTGCCGTCGATTTGCAGGCGCGCCCATTGCGCGGTCGGCACCACGACGTCGTAGCCCGACTTGCCGGCGGCCAGCTTGGAATTGAGGATTTCGTTGTTATCAAACAGGTCATAACGGACCTTGATACCGGTTTCTTTTTCAAAGTTTTTGACGGTATCGTCGGCGATATAGTCCGACCAGTTGTAGATGTTGAGGACTTTTTCCTCTTGCGCCTGGGCCGCCACCTGCCCCGCGCCCGCCATCAAGCCAGCCGCCACCAACGCCGCACCAACGAACTTCCCTGCCATAGCCCCTCCGAGTGGAATCAATCACAAGCCGTGATGATCGGGCATAGCCAGTTTCGACGCAAGGAATTCGTTAGAAATATCCGTCTGAAATATCAACCCAGCATATCGAACAAGGTACCGGACTTGCCGGCCGTGCCATTGACCGCGCTGCCGGCGCCGGTCTGGGCCTGGGCCGTGTACAGCGCCGCCAGGGCGGTCGCCTGCGCCGTCAGCGCCTTGGTCAGCACCGTGCGGCGGCCGTTGATGCTGCTGATCTCGCGGCCCAGCATGCCGGCTTCCTTGCTGATCACGCTGCTGTCCGAGGTCAGCGCCGAGGCCTTGGCCGACAGCAGGTCGGCGATGCCCTTGCCATTGTTGGTGAACAGCTTGCCGACGGCGGCCGAATCGCTGGCCAGCGCGGCCTTCAGCTTCTTGTCATCCACCAGCAGTTGGCCGTTGCTGTCCAGGCTGACGCCGGCCGCATTGAGCGCCGACATCGAAACGCTGCCGCCGCCCGTCTTCAGCAGCAGGCTGAGCTGGCTGCTGACCTGCCCCATCGCGGTGTCGGACTTCAGGTCGCCTTTTTGCAGCGCTTGCAGCTTCTTGTTCAAGTCGTTGTAGGCGCTGACGAAGGATTTCAGGTTGGTGCCGATCTGGCTGGCGTCCTGGGTGATGGTGACGTCGGTCTTGCCGGCGGCGGTCAAGCTCAGCGTGGCGCCGGCGATGGCCTTGTCGACCGTGTTGCTGGCGCTGGTGACTTCCTTGCCGTCGACGCTCAGGATGGCGTCCATGCCGGCGCTGGTCTGCTTGAGTTTTTGGGTGCCGTCGGGATCGAAGCCGAGCAGGTTTTTCAGCGCGGCGTCGCCGCTGACGCTGATGCGCATGCTGTTGGCCGCGCCGCTAGGGCCGGCGATCGCCAGCGAGAACTTGCCGTCGTCGCCCTTGACCACCTTGACGTCGACGCCGGCCGCCTTGAACGCGGCGGCGATGCCGTCCAGCGTATTGTTGCTGCTGTCGATGGTGACCGACTTGCTGGCCGCCTTGCCGTTCAGGGCAAAGCCCTTGTCGCCGCCGGCCGTGCCGAAGTCGATCTTGACGGTGGTGACGGCGCCCGAGCCGATCTTGGCGTCCGACGCCGCGAATGCATCGCTGGTAAGGAACTGCCCCTGCGCCAGTTGCTTGACCTCGACCGCATAAGTGCCGGCCTTGGCGGTGCCGGTGGACGCGGCGGTCAGCACATTCTTGACCGAAGTGGCGGCGCTGGTGCTCAAACCGCTTCCGGTCAGGCCGGCCGCGATCGACTGGAAATTCGCCAGCGCGCTTTGCAGCTGGCCGAGTGCGGACAGCTTGGTCTGGTCGTTCTTCAGCGTCGTATTCAGCTTGGTCGCGGCGCTATTCTGCGACGCCATCGTTTGCTGGACGCGATTGTAGATATCGTTCGACACCGTCGGACTGCCGGTACTGCCGCTGGAGGTAATGCTGGAGGTCGCCATGATCCGTTCCGCCTGATTTGGTTACATAGTATGCAACACAAACGGTTATTCAAAGCCGCGAACAGAGCACCTTTTCCCCATCACCTCCGGGGTCAGGTCCCCCATTTGAGCATGAGCTCGGCTGAGGGAGCCGAGCTC